>JANXRZ010000028.1 GCA_025352885.1 Pseudomonadota bacterium
TGTACGGCGCGAACGAGCGCGTGACGCGCGAGCAGGCGCTGCGCATGGACACGTCGAACGGGCCGTACTACACGTTCGAGGAGAAGCTCAAGGGCTCGATCGAGCCGGGCAAGCTCGCGGACCTGGCGGTGCTGTCGGAGGACTTCATGACCGTGCCGGAAGGCCGCATCAAGGACATCAAGGCGGTGACCACGATCGTGGGCGGGAAGGTGGTCTACCAGCGCTAGCTAAAGGTATCGGAATCGATACCCGAACTGGCGGGACAGGTAGTGCCGGAGCGGATCTCGTAAAGTGAATTGGCGAGATTCGCCCCTTTCGTCAGGTTTGAGCCTGGCCCCTTTTTGTCAGGTAGCGCCAAAAAAGGCATCTTGGTGAACGCTCCCATCACGATCTGGATGAACGCCGGATATTCGTATGCCGTGCCTTTCGAGTGATCGAATGATTGCACCGACGCCGCCGCCGAATACGATGTTCCCGGACATGGAGCCCTTCGTCGCAGAGGTCATGGTGGTAAGCAACGTGCGGGAAGGTCGTCTACCAGCGCTGAATGTACCGGTACCGACAAAATAATCGCTGAAGAATGGCTAAAACAGCCATTCTACGAAAACCATTCTTCAGGATTTACGCAACCCGCCTCAGAAGTTGCAGCTCGACTTCTCCGCCTTGAGCGCCTCCAGGCACTGCTTCTGCCCGGGTTCCTCCATCTTCAGGCAGCGCTGCATGCGGGCCATGCGCGGCCCCATCTCGGCCTCGCACCGGCTGCGCTGCTCTTCGAACTTGCGCATGGCGGTGCTGTACTGCGCGTAGCACCTGGCATCGACCTTGGTTGCCAGGCAGCGCTCGGTGCCCGCCGTGAGCTCCGCGCCGCAAGGCGCCATGACGGTCTTGAATTCCTCCTCGCACGCAGGGTCGCGCCGGGTACTGGGCGGCGCATTGGCCTGCGCCGCGCACTTCGGGCTCAGTCGCTTGGCGAAGCAGGCCTTCATCGCCGACATCCCGTCTTCCGCGCATTTGGGCTGCGCCGATTTTACGGCCTGCTCGCACTGCGCATCGAGGCCCATTGAGCGTAGTCCTTGTGCGCCTGTAGCGAGCGGCCACGCTAGCGTCGCGGCCAGCGACGCAATCAATCCAACGTGCGACATGCATCGCTTTGCGGTCATCACGACCTCCCCTTTTTGTGGGGCCAGTTTACACACTGACCCACGCGCGGCCACAGCAGGCTCGAAACGGCTGACAACGGGGTATGAGGCAGCATGAGGAGCGCGATGACCGCGGCTGTCGTGCACACGGTCATGATCAGGTCCTGCCCAGGCTCGGGCGAGCTACCCCTCGCCCACCCGCGCGAGCAAGGCCTCGATCTCCTTGAAATCGGGCGGCTTCACCAGGTGGTAGTCGCAGCCGGCTTCGGCGGAGCGCTTGCGGTCTTCGCTCTGGCCCCAGCCGCTCAGCGCCGCGATCGGGGTCTTTTCGAAGCCCGGCATCGACCGGATCCGGCGCGTGACTTCAAAGCCGTCCATGACGGGCATGCCGATGTCGAGGAACACGAGCTCGGGCCGGGTTGCCTCCACCTGCCGCAGCGCGCTTGCGCCGTCGTAAACGACGCAGACCTCGTGCCCATACAGCCGCAGGAGCGTCGCGAGCGCGTCGGCCGCATCGGCGTTATCGTCCACGACCAGCAGGCGAAGACCCGACGCGGCGACAGCCTGCGGCGCCCCGGCAGCCGGACGCAACTCCGGGCGGGCGTGTGCGACGACGGGCAGCCTCAGAGTGAACTGGCTCCCCTTCCCCAGGCCTGCGCTGCTTCCGGTCAGCGTGCCGCCGTGCAGCTCGGCGAGATTCCTCGCGAGCGTCAGGCCGATGCCCAGGCCGCCCTGGGAGCGCGCGGCCTGATGGTCGGCCTGCACGAACAGGTCGAACACATGGGGCAGCAGATCGGGGGCGATGCCTAAGCCGTCGTCGGACACCATCAACACCGCCTCCCCGCCTTCGAGCACCGCCGACACGCCGATGTGCCCCTTGGGTTCGGTGTACTTCGCCGCGTTGGTGAGCAGGTTGCCGACGACCTGGGCGAGACGCACGCTGTCGCCATGCACGGCGAGCGAGTCGCCGGGCAGCGAGATGTCCAGGGCATGGCCTTGCGCTTCGATGAGCGGCTGCGCGATCTCCACCGCCTGCGCCACCACCGTGGCCAGCTCGACCTCCCCTGCCTTGAGCGTGATCTTGCCGCGCATGACGCGGGACACATCGAGCAGGTCGTCTACCAGACGCACCATGTGGTGCACCTGGCGGTCGAGCATCTCGTGGCTCTGCCGGAGCATGGCGGGGTCGACCCGGGGCATCTTGAGGATCTGCAGGGCGGTGCTGATCGGTGCCAGGGGATTCCTCAGCTCGTGGGCCAGCGTGGCGAGGAACTCGTCCTTCCGCCGATCCGCGTCGAGCAGCGCCTCTTCCATCGACTTGATTTCGCTGATATCGGTATTCGTGCCAAACCAGTTGACGATCCGGCCCTCGTCGTCCCGCAGCGGGTTGACCCGCGTGAGGAAAGGGCGGAAGCGCTGGTCGGCGCCCTTGAGGGGGAAGACCATGTCGAAAGGCTCGCCGCTCGCGATCGAGGCGCGCCACTTTTTCAGCACTTCCGGCAGGGCTTCGGGATCGTGCACCGTCTGCCAGTTCCAGCCCGCCACCTGCTCGGGTGTCGTGCCGGTATACGCATACCACTGGTGGTTGTACCAGATGACTGCGCCGCTGGAATCGGCCATCCACGCAAGCTGCGGGATCGTATCGGCCAACTGCCGGAACCGCTCTTCGCTTTCACGCAAGCCCGATTCGGCTTGCCGCCTGGCGGTGATGTCATTGTGGATCAGCACGACTTCCGTGACATTGCCCGCGAAGTCCTTCAGCGGATAAGCCACGGCCGACACCCAGCGCGTCGCTTCCGGATGCGTCGTTCGTCCGGGCAGCGTGAGGTTCGGGTCGTAGGCGATGGCGGGTACCCGGACGGTTTCCCCGCCAAAAGCGCGCAGCAGGTACGGGCGCACGCCCTTGGCTTCGAGCTGGGGATCCTGAAGGACGTTGTAGTCCGCCATCTGCTCGAGCGTGACGCCCCACAGGTCCGTCCACGCCTGGTTCACGCTCAGCGTGCGCCCGTCGGGTGAAAGACCTGCACGCTGAAAGGCGACTGTTGCATCAGCGAGCGGTACCTTTGCTCGTTCTCGCGCAGTTCCCTTTCGGCGTGCTTGTACCGGGTGACATCCCGCGTAAAGCAGCGCGTATGCACGAAGCGGCCTTCATCGAACAGCACGCTCGAATGGATGAGCACTTCGCGGATCGAACCGTCTTTGGCGCGAAGGCGCGCAGGCTCGTCGTAAAGCTTCTGGCCTTGCGTCAATTTATTGAGGATGCCGCCGATCACCGGCGCATCGGCGTGGAATTCGGCGATATTGCGGCCGATGTACTCGTGCGCCTCATACCCGAGAAGGTTGAGCTCCGCCTGGTTTGCCCAGAGGATGGTGCCGTCGGGACCGACGCGATGCAGCCCTTCGGTTGCGTTCTCGACGAAGTCGGACAGCTCGCCGAGTTGATTTCGAAGCTGGGTCTCCACCCGCGCACGTGCGGCAAGGTCGGCTTCGAGGCGCGCCGCCCTGGCCTCGAGCTCGCGCACCTGCTCTTGCAATTCGTTTGCGGCCACAACCGGAGTATCGGGTGAGTTCAATTTTTTTCCCCGCACGTGCGCCCTCGCGCTTTTCTGAATTTTATAGGAGGGAATAGCGCGCAGGGGGTGCGAGATAGTTGTAACTTTTACAAGGACGGGACGGCTCGAGAGCCCCCTCCGCGATGCGAAACACGCCGCAGCCAAAAAAGTGAATCTGCACGAAGCGTGCGACGTGATACTGTATATACATCCATGTATGTTAGTTGCCGTACCCAAAAGCCGTAAGGGGGTGTAGCGTGACTAACCCCCGCCGCCTTTGGAGTCTCTTGGAAATGCTGA
>JANXRZ010000034.1 GCA_025352885.1 Pseudomonadota bacterium
CGTGCCGCCGCCGGAGGTGCTTGCCTACCTTGGCCCGGCCATCGGTCCGCGTGCATACGAGGTCGGTGACGAAGTGCGCGAGGCATTCATTGCCCGCGATCGTGAATCCGCTCTCGCCTTTACGTCATCGCGTCCGGGGCACTGGCTGCTCGACCTTTACGCGATCGCGCGCCAGCGTCTGGCCGCGTACGGCGTCGTGCACGTGAGCGGCGGCACGCATTGCACCTACTCGGAGCCGAATCTCTTCTTTTCCTACCGCCGCGACAAGGCCATGCAGCGCATGGCCGCGTGCATCTGGCGCGTATAATCGCCCCCCTTTCGTTTCCAAGGGTCGGGGGATGACGCTGGCATGGATCGTTGCCGCCTCGCTGGTGGGCGGGCTGTTATCGGTCGGCCTTGCGGCGGCGTTTGCCCTGACCGTGCGCGCTACATGGGTGCCGATGCTCGTGTCGTACGCAATCGGCGCGCTGCTCGGCGCAGCTTTCCTCGAAGTGATCCCGCACGCATTCGAGCGCGCTTCAGCGCACACGGCCGCGCTCACGATCCTCGCCGGCATCTTCGTCTTCTTCATCCTCGAGAAGCTTGTCCTCTGGCGGCACTGCCATGCCGAGGACTGCGAGGCGCACGATCAACATGGCCACGCCCACGACCAGGGCCGGTCCGGGACGCTCATCCTGGTGGGCGACACGGTGCACAACTTCATCGACGGCGTGCTCATTGCCGCAGCGTTCCTGGAGAGCACTCAGCTGGGCGTGATTACTGCGATCGCAATCGTGGCGCACGAGATCCCGCAGGAAGTCGGCGACTTCCTCATCCTCCTGCATTCGGGTTACTCGAAGGCCCGGGCCCTGACGCTGAATCTGCTGTCCTCGCTCGCTTCCCTGGTGGGCGGGGTAATCGGGTATTTCGCGCTGCAGGCCATCGATGGGGCGGTCCCGATCCTGCTGGGCATCGTTGCGGCGAGCATGATCTATGTGGCGGTGGCCGACCTCATTCCGGGCCTGCACAAGCGCACAGAACTGCACGCCACGCTCTCCCAGACGGTGTTGATCGCGATGGGCGTCGGGTCCATTGCCCTTGCGCGGTTCGTTATCGGGCAATAACCACACCAAGCAGGCACTGACGGGGTTGACCTCGCTAATGGTGCGGCGCAGAATCGCCGCCTGTTTCCAGTGCGCACCCCCATCCGTCGTGCCCGGTTCCGGGGCACGCCTCAACCAGGTCGGAGACGTGGACAGCCAGTTCGAATCGCCGGACGCCCTCATTGCATCGATCGCGCAAGCGGGCAGCGCCATGAGCGCGGGCTGGATGGGACTCGTGCCGGGTGCCGGCGGGGGATCCGCGTCCTTCGCCAATCCGGCTACATGGGCGGGCGCGTTTGCCGCAGACCCTGCGCGTGTTGCAGAACTCCAATCCCAGTACGCAGCCAAGCAGGCGTCGCTGTGGGCGACGATGCTTGCGCGGCAGCCGGGCTCGCCGCCGGCCGCGCCGGTGGTCGCCGCCGAAAACGGCGACAAGCGTTTCAGGGCCGCAGAGTGGCGCGAGAACCCCTATTACGATTACCTCAAGCAGTCGTACCTGCTCACGTCCGCCTACTTCACCGACCTTGTCGAATCGGTCAAGGCCGATCCGGCGCCAAAAGACCGGCTGCGATTCGCTGTCCGACAGTGGATCGATGCGAGTTGCCCGGCCAATTTTCCGGCGACCAATCCTGAGGCGTTAAGGAAAGCCGTCGAGACGAAGGGCGAGAGCCTGTCCAAAGGCCTCGCCAACCTCATTGCCGATGCGGGCAAGGGTCACATCAGCCAGACCGATGAGTCCGCTTTCGAAGTCGGCCGCAATATCGCCACGACTCCCGGCCAGGTGGTGTACGAAAACGAACTGTTCCAGCTGATCCAGTACGCCCCCACAACTGCGACAGTGGCGAAGCGGCCGCTCGTGATGGTCCCGCCCTGCATCAACAAGTACTACATCCTCGATCTCCAGCCCGAGAACTCCCTCGTCGCTTACACGGTGGCCGAGGGGCACACCGTGTTCATGGTGTCCTGGCGCAACGTGAAGGCCGACCTGGGCCATCTCGGCTGGGATGACTATGTCGAGAAGGGTGTGATCGAGGCGCTGCGGGTCGCGCATGAAATCGCGGGCGGCGACAAGGTGAACGCGCTTGGCTTCTGCGTCGGCGGCACCTTGCTCGGAGCGGCGCTCGCAGTGCTGAAGGCAAAAGACGAGGACTTCGTCGCAAGCGTAACGTACCTCACTTCCATGCTCGACTTTTCCGATACGGGGCAGATCGGCTGCATGGTCGATGAAGCGTCGCTGCAGATGCGCGAGCAAAGCATCGGCGCGGGCGGCATCCTTTCGGGGTCGGAGCTGGCCTTCGTGTTCTCGGCGCTGCGCGCCAACGACCTCATCTGGCCCTACGTAGTCAGCAACTATCTCAAGGGGGAGTCGCCCCCGGCGTTCGACCTGCTTTACTGGAATGCCGACAGCACGAACCTGCCCGGTCCCATGTACTGCTGGTATGTGCGCAACACGTATCT
>JANXRZ010000055.1 GCA_025352885.1 Pseudomonadota bacterium
CCTACCAGGTGAGTTGCGGCAACGATGCCGACCTCAACCTCATCGACTACATGGCGTTCATGGTGGAAAGCGAGCGCACGAAGGTTGTGCTCGCCATCGCCGAGCGTCTATCGGAGGGCGCCAAGCTGCGCGCCCTCGCGCGCCGCGCGATCGAGCTCGACAAGCCGATCGTCATGATCAAGGTCGGGCGCACCGAAGCCGGCAGCCGCGCCGCGGCCTCGCACACAGGCTCGGTGACGGGCGCGGACGAAGTCTGCGACGCGGCGCTCCGCCAGATGGGCATCCTGCGGGTCGAAGACACGAGCGAGCTCTATGAGGCCGCCATGCTGCTGCGGCGCGGCCGGCGGCCTGCCGGGCGGCGCGCGGCGGCAACCTCCATCTCCGGCGGCAACCTGGTGATGGTGGCCGACCTCGGGGCATCGGTGGGCATCGAATTCCCGCAGTACTCGGAAGCGACCCGGGCCAAGCTGGGCGAATACCTTCCGGGCTTCGGCTCGGCCTCCAATCCGACCGACCTGACAGCGGCTGCAATCGGGAAGAAAGACACCTACGCGGCGGTGGCGAAGATCATCACCGACGATCCCGGGATCGATGCGCTGATCCCGGTCGTGACCATGGCGGCAGCCGATGAGATCCGCTCCATCGCGGCGCTGTCGGCGGAATGCGCCAAGCCCGTGGCGATCCTCTGGACCGGCAGCGCCCTTGGCGATGCAGCGCTTACGCACGAAAGGCTCGTGGCCGAGGGCCACGCGGTATATCGCGACGCGATGCCGTGCATGAAGGCGCTTCGCGCAGCGATGCGTTACTCGGAATTTCGCCGTCGCCTTGCCAGACCCGCGCCTTCGCGGCCTTCGCGAATTGACGTCGATGGCGCGAAGAGTCTTCTGTCGGGCGCGCAAGGCACATTGAGCGAGCATCAATCCAAAGCGCTGCTCGCGTGCTATGGACTGCCTTGTACCAAAGAACTCCTGGCGGTTGATGCTGAATCGGCGGTTCGGTACGCGCGCACGCTGGGTCGACCAGCCGCGCTGAAAATCCAGTCGCCCGACATCCCGCACAAGACGGAAGCGAAGGCGATCCGGCTCGGTATCTCCGGCGACGACGGGGTGCGCCTCGCTTACGGGGAAGTCGTCGACGCGGCACACGCTTACAAGCCGAATGCGCGCGTCGAGGGCGTGTTGGTACAGGAGATGGTTGCCGGCGGCCACGAAGTGCTGGTGGGCGTGTCGCGCGACCCGACCTTCGGGCCCGTGCTCACCGTCGGCCTCGGCGGCATCTATATCGAAGTCCTGAAGGACGTCGCATTCCGCCTGCCGCCGATCGGCCAGGATGAATCGCTCGAGATGCTGCGCGAGCTGCGAACCTATCCGCTTTTGGCCGGCGTCAGGGGACAGGGGCCCGCCGACATCGAGGCGCTTGCCGGTTGCATCGAGCGGATCTCCTGGCTCGCGATTGACCTGCAGGATTTGGTTCTCGAACTCGATATCAACCCCTTGAAAGTGCTGCCTGCGGGGCAGGGCGCAAGGGTCGTGGATGCGCTGGTCGTTTTGAAATGAGTTCGCCTTCCCCAACCCTGTTCGAGGAGCGTGAGGGCCCTGTGCTGGTACTGACCCTCAATCGCCCGGCGAAAGCGAATGCAATGAACCAGGCATTGCACGATGAATTCGTCCAGAAACTGGACAGCGCGAAGAACGACGCCGGCGTGCGCGCAGTCGTGCTTGCGGCAGCGGGTGATCGCGTGTTCAGCGCCGGTGCCGACCTGAAGGAGTTCGCGGAGCTGGAGCACGGCAAAGGCTCGCGCAAGCGCCGCGCGCTGCTCATGCGCACGCTGAATGCGGCCCTCGACTTCCCCAAGCCGCTGCTGGCTGCGGTGCAGGGCAAGGCCCTCGGCGCCGGGTGCATGCTCGCGCTGCTTGCCGACGAGGTGATCATGGCCGACACGGCAGAATTCGGGATGCCCGAGATCAAGCACAATATTCCCACTCCAATCGGCATCGTCATCCTTGCCGCCCGCGGTGGCATGTCGATCGCCAGGCGGATGGTCCAGGACGGCGCGCCAGTGGATGCGAAGCAGGCTTTTGCGGCAGGATTGGCAGACGTGCTGGTTGACTCGTCCGCATTGAAGTTAAAGTCCATGGAGCGGGCGACGGCATTCGCAGCCCTTTTTGGTTCCTCGTTCGAGGCCAACAAACGGTTCATGAACGGCGGACTTCGCAACGCACTCCAGGCGGCGGCCGCGGAAGCCGACCGGCTGCAGCTCCTGCACGAAG
This sequence comes from Pseudomonadota bacterium, assembly GCA_025352885.1. Classification (GTDB taxonomy): domain Bacteria; phylum Pseudomonadota; class Gammaproteobacteria; order Burkholderiales; family SG8-39; genus SZAS-79. The sequence goes on from JANXRZ010000055.1 coordinate 2,271, forward strand.
GTTAAGGATGCAACTCGAATGAATGCTTTCATCACCGGCGTCGGCGAAAGCCCGCTCGGGAAGGTCCCCGGCATGGACGTGCTCGACCTGCAGCGCGCCGCGGCCTTTGCGGCGCTCGATGATGCGGGCCTGACGCTCGCCGATGTGGACGGGCTGCTGACCACGCCCATCCGAGTGGCGCAGTGGGCGATGCCGGTCGGCATGGTCGCGCAGGGCCTTGGAATCCGGCCGG
>JANXRZ010000070.1 GCA_025352885.1 Pseudomonadota bacterium
CGCCCGTGCGCGACGGCATGGCGCGCGCGCGCGCCGACGGCGTGAGCGCGCGCCTGGTCTCAATCCGGCTGCTTTCGCCGGTGCAACCCGAACGCCTCCGAAAGGCGTTGCAGGGCGTCACCCGTGTGCTCGTGGTCGAGCAGAGCTTCAGCGGCCAATTCCACCGCTACCTGCGCGCCGAATATGACCTTCCAGGCGAGGTGCAGAGCATGCGCCGTCCCGGTCCGCTGCCGATCCGGCCCGATGAAATCCACCGCAGGCTGATGCAATGGAGCGCCCCATGAATGCCCCCATGATGGTGGCGAAGATCACTGCCAAAGAGTTCAAATCCGACTACAAGCCGGTCTGGTGTCCCGGCTGCGGCGACTTCACCGTCCTGTCGGCGATCACCAAGGCGCTGGCAATGCTCGAACTGAGGCCCGAGAACGTGGCGGTCGTTTCGGGGATCGGGTGCTCTTCGCGCATTCCTGCGTATACGACCTGTTACGGGTTTCATGGAGTGCACGGCCGCGCTGTCGCCGCGGGCACCGGACTCAAACTGGCGCGTCCGGACCTGACGGTCCTGGTCACCGGCGGCGACGGCGACGGTTACTCGATCGGCGGCAACCATTTCATGCACGCCTGCCGGCGCAACGCCGACCTCACGTATGTGGTGATGGACAACCACGTTTACGGCATGACGAAAGGCCAGCCTTCGCCTACCACGGAGCCGGACTGGCCCAGCAAGCTCGCGCCGGGAGGGACCGGCGTGCGCGAGTTTCATCCCCTGGTAATCGCGCTTGCCGCGGGCGCAAACTTCATCGCGCGCGGGTTCTCGGGCGACCCGAACGGCGCGGCCTCCCTCATCGCGCAGGCGATTCGCCATCCGGGATTTTCATTCGTCGAAATCCTTTCTCCGTGCGTCACGTTCCGGCCCGACCAGCGCACATGGAAGGACACGGTCCGCGTGGCATCGGTGGAGCCGACCGAAGACCCGGCGCGCGCCGCGCGCCGCCTCATGACCGACGATGGATTCAACATCGGCGTGCTCTACACCGGCAACCGGCGGCCTTATCGCTCCCTGCCGGGGACACAGGCGCAGCCGCTGGCCGGCCTTGAAAAGGAGTTCCTGCTATGAGCACCAAACGCAGTTCCGCACCCGAGCCCGGGGAAGGCATGCTAGTGCGGACCGAAAAACTCAAGGCGGCCCATGGTCGCGCGTATATCGAGTTCATGTCGCGGGCGTACACGATGGAACTCGATGCCTCCGAGCGCTACGCCGAGTTCGCCGACCAGATGGAAGTGCACAACAACGTTGAAGTCGCCGAGCTCTTTCGCAAGCTGGCGGCCATCGAGGGACTGCACGCAAGCAAGATCCTCGAGGAAATGGGCTGGCCGCGCATGCCTGAGCCAATGTTTCCCGGCGCCTGGCCAACCGAGCCGCCCGAGAGCGCGCCGGTTACCGAGCTGCACTACCTGATGCAACCCTACCAGGCGCTCGAGCTTGCGCTGCGCAGCGAAGAGCGCGCGGAGCTGTTCTTCAAGCGCATCGCGCGCGCGAAGAGCACGCCGCCTGAAATCCGCAACCTGGCCGCATCCATGGCGCACGACGAGAACGAGCACAAGCGGCTGATCCGCGCGTGGATGAAGAAGGTGCCCAGGCCCGATCCGGACTGGAACCGGGATCCGGATCCTCCCGTCCTTGGCGACTGAAGATGTCGACGCGAGCCCTGCTGCCCGAAGGTTGGGCGCCCTCGGTCGGCTATTCGAACGGGATCGAAACGCGCGCCGGCCGGATCGTCTTCGTCGCAGGCCAGGTCGGGTGGGATGCAGGGCAGAAATTCCAGTCGACGGAGCTGGCCGCGCAATTCGAACAGGCGCTCCTCAACGTGCTTGCGGTGGTGAAGGAAGCCGGCGGCGGGCCGGCGCAGGTCTGCCGCATCACGGCCTATTGCTGCGACAAGCCGGCGTACCTGGCCGCGCGTACCGAACTGGGCACCATCTGGAAGCGCCACATGGGCCGGCATTACCCGGCCATGAGCATGATTTTCGTCTCGGACCTGCTCGATTCGCCGGGCAAGATCGAACTCGAGGCGACCGCAGTCCTACCCTAGGAGAAAGGCAATGAGAGGGCTAAAAGGCAAGACCGCCATCATCACGGGCGGCGCCGCAGGGATCGGCGCGGCCATCGTCGCGCGCTTCAGGGAGGAGGGCGCCAACGTCGTAATCTTCGACCTGAACGCCGAGAAGAAAGTCGACATCACCGACTACGAGGCCGTGCAGAAAGCGGTCAGCGAAGCGGGGCCGGTCGACATCCTGGTGAACAACGCAGGCTGGGACACATTCAGGCCGTTCCTCAAAACCGACCCCGCGTTCTGGCAGAAGATCATTTCGATCAACCTCGTCGGTGCGATGAACCTGCTTCATTGCGTCCTGCCGGGGATGGTTGAGCGAGGCGGCGGCAAGGTCGTCAACGTAGCTTCGGACGCCGGGCGCGTCGGCTCTTCGGGCGAAGCGCCCTATTCGGCGTCCAAGGGCGGGCTGATCGCCCTCACCAAGACCCTGGCGCGCGAGCTCGCGGGCAAGGGCATCCGGCTGAACGTCGTGTGCCCGGGCCTCACCGAGACCGGCATGCTCACCGACTTCATGAACGCGGCCGGGAATCCCGACAAGCTTGCCGAAGCGTATCGACGAGCAATCCCGATCGGGCGGCTCGGCAAGCCGGAGGACATCCCGGGCGCCGTCCTGTTCTTTGCAAGCGATGACGCGAATTTCATCACCGGCCAGGTGCTCAGCGTTTCGGGCGGCCTGACCATGCACGGATGAAGACGGGCTGATCAAACGCCAAGGTGCGCGACGCGCACTTCGGGCCGCGCGAGCAGCTCGCCTGCGCTGCCCTCGAAGGCGACCGATCCCTTGACGAGGATGACGTTGCGATCGGTCGCCGCATTGACCGCCTTGAAATTCTTGTCGACGATGACCGTGGCGATGCCTGACGCGCGCACCTGGCCGACGATCGCCCAGATTTCGCGCGCGATGCGCGGGGCCAGCCCCTCGGTGGCTTCGTCGAGGATGAGGAGCTCCGGGTTGGTCAGGAGCGCGCGGCCGATGGTGAGCATCTGCTGCTCACCGCCCGAGAGCTGCCCGCCGCCGTGCCCGAGCCGCTCGCGGAGCCTGGGAAAAGTCGTGAGCACCCGCTCGAGGGTCCACGGGACGCCACTGGAGCGCCCGGGGCCCGCGGCCATGACGAGGTTCTCCAGCACGCTGAGATTGCCGAAGATTCCCCGCCCTTCCGGCACGTAGGCCACCCCCATGCGCGCGATCTGGAATGGCGCCTGCCCGTGCACGTCGCGTCCCCTGACGGCGACGTTACCGTAGCGCGGCGCTACAAAGCCGAGAATCGTCTTCAGCAGGGTCGTCTTGCCCATGCCATTGCGGCCCATCAGCCCGATCGACTCGCCACGCCGGATAGAGAAGCTGACGCCGTGCAGGATGTGATGCGAACCGTAATACACCTGGAGGTCGCTGGCTTGGACGAGCACCTCAGTCATCGCCGTCCCCGAAATACGCGTTCTGGACTTCCTTGTTTGCGCGGATTGCCTCCGGCGCGCCGCTTGCGATGACCCGGCCGTTGACCATCACAGTGAGCGTGTGCGCGAGCGAAAATACCGCGTCCATGTCGTGCTCGACCAGCAGCGTGGCATGCCCCGGGATGAGCTTGCGCAGCAGCTCGACCATGCGCGCCGACTCCTCGCCGCCCATGCCGGCCAGCGGCTCATCGAGCAACAGCACTTTCGGGTTTGTCGCCAGCGTCATCGCGACTTCCAGCTGGCGCCGTTCGCCGTGCGACAAGTCCGCTGCGACAGTGTCTCCACGGCCGGCCAGTTCGGCCAGGGCGAGCGCGTTCGCAGCGGCTTCGTTCACGCTGCGGTAGCGAGCCGCGGCCCGCACGAAACGCATCGGGCGCGGCAGGCGCGACTGGGCGGCGAGCCGCGTGTTCTCGAACGCCGTGAAGCGCATGAACACGTTCGTGCGCTGGTAGCTGCGGCCGACACCAAGCTGCGAAATGCGGTCTCCGGGCAGGCCGCTTACGTCGCGGCCGAG
>JANXRZ010000079.1 GCA_025352885.1 Pseudomonadota bacterium
CTGGTTGGTGCGGATCTGCTGCTGCTCGAAGAGCGCCCAGTCCTGCTTGAACGCGAGCTCGATCTGCCCGAACACCATGTCGGACATGGCTTGGTCCTGCGGCTTCTTGTCCTGGCCCTGCGCCCAGAAGTAATGCGTGGACGTTTCGGTTTCGGGCGTAATCAGGTTGAGGTTCACAAGGCCGATGCCGCCGAGCTTCGCGCCCTCAGGCGCGCCGTGCTTGGCAATCTTATCGCGCGCGTTCTGGCCGTGCGGTGCCGCGCCCGACCACAGCCGGATCACCGAAGGGAGGGTGTAGCGCAGGAGCTGCCAGCGATCGCACTTGCCGCCCTTGAAGTCGGCGGCCTTCGCGTAGGTCGGGGGCGGATCGCTGTTGACCATCCAGCGATGGACCTGCACGTCGTTCTCGCCGCGAATCGTCTTCATGTCCGCCTGGTCGATGAGGGCGTAGTTCCCGATCGTGGTCGCGTGCACGAAGGTAAGGTGCGTGAGGTCCATGAGGTTTTCGATGATGAACTGGTAGCGCCCCTTGACCGGGTACATCGTGCCTTTCCAGCCCCAGTTGCCGTCATTGAGGAAGGAAAGGTCCGGAATCTTCGACTTGTCCGCGCTCGCCGGCTCGGCCATCCAGACCCAGAGGCAATGGTCTCGCTCAACGATCGCGTAGCTCTTGACGCGCGCGTTATCCGGAATCTGCGGCTGCGAGGGGATCTTCACGCACTTGCCCGTCGCGTCGTACTGGAAGCCGTGATAGCCGCACTGGATCGTATTGCCGACTACGGCACCGAGCGACAATGGGTAATGGCGGTGGCAGCACCGGTCCTCGAGCGCCGCAAGGCCGCCTTCCATGTCGCGGTAGAACACGATCGGCTCGTTGCAGATGGTGCGAGCCACGATGCCGCCGGGCGGAAGGTCTTTCGCCCATCCGGCCATGTACCAGCCATTGCGCAGGAATGCCATGTCTGCCTCCATATAAGGTGGTGAAGCGCTGCGGCTATGGTATGCCCGATCAACCGCTGCGCAAACCGCTGCTTGACGTTGTATGGGCCGTTTGCCATTCTGCTTTCACAGTGTGGATCGATTGCCGCACTGCAAAAAAAGGAGGAGACCATGGAGAAGTGCGTGCGCAGGCTTTTTGCGGGAGCGCTGGTGCTGGGTGCCGTTGGATTTTCCGGGACGGCCGCGGCCAAGCTCGGATCCTGCAACGACCCGATCGTGCTGGGCACGACGCTCTCGGAGACGGGCCCCTTCTCGACGCTTGCGGACAAGTGGCGAAAGCTTACCGAAGTCTTTGCCGAAGAGGTCAACAAGACCGGCGGCGTGATGGTCAAGGCGTGCAATAAGAAAGTGCCGATCAAATTCGTAATCTATGACGACCAGAGCGTGCCCGCGACGGCCGTTTCGCTCTACGAAAAAATGGCCACGGTCGACAATGTCGATTTCTTCGTCGGCCCGGACTGGTCGTCCATGGGCGGGCCAGTGCCGCCGGTCGGCGAAAAGCACAAGATCCCGATGGTCACGGCGAACATCGCAACGCCTGCGCTCTACGACCGCGGCCTCAAGTATTTCTGGGGCACGCCGTTCCCGGTGGTGCCGCGGTGGTCGGAGCGCTATTTCGACATGCTCTCGAAGGTGAACCCGAAACCGCAGTCGATTTTCTTCGTTACGCATGACAACCCGGTGATGAAAGGCATCACCGGCTACTGGACGAAGAAGGCGGAGGCGCAGGGCATGAAGTTAGTCGGCAACGAAACGTTCTCGCCCGATCTAAAGGATTTCACGGCGATGATTTCCAAGATCCGCGCAGCCAAGCCGGACATCGTCTACATCTCGTCGTTCGACGGCGCGTCGGTGCCGCTCGTCCAGCAGATGCGCCAGCTGAAAGTGAAAGCCATGGATGTCCACCACGTCATGCTCACGGGATCGCTTTCGCGCCAGGTCGGCAAGGACATCGAGGGCATGACGGGCGAACTCGCGTGGTATCCCGGGATCAAGGGCGCCTACAGCGATCTCGTCGAGACGGTCATGAAGCGTTCCGACGTCAGCATGTTCGACTACATCTGGACGCTCGGGCGCCTGAGTTCGTACCTCGTGATGATGCAGGCGATCGAAAAGGCCGGCGCCATCGACCGCGAAAAGGTCAAGGAGGCGCTCTACAAGGGCACCTTCAAGTCGCCCGCCGGGGACATCGTTTTTGATGAGCGCGGATTCCCGGACAACGGCGCCTTCACGGTGCAGATGCAGGGCGGCAAGGTCAACGTCGTCTGGCCGCCCGAGGTCGCCACGGGGAAACTCGCCTGGCCCTCGCCGACCTGGCAGTGATCGGCTAGCGCCGCGCCGGCACCAGCGTGGAGGCCCTGGTCCAGGTCCTGATCGGGGGGATCCTCCTCGGCGGGTTGTACGCGCTGGTCGCGTTCGGCCTCTCGCTCACCTACGGCGTGGTGCGGATTCTCAATTTTTCGCACGGCACGCTGCTGGCAGTGGGCGGGGTGGCGGCGAGCCTCCTTTACGCGAGCACCAAGATGCATCCGGTACTGCTCGTGCTCGTCCTGGTGCCGGTGTTCTTCGTCTTCGGCTACCTCTTCTACACGTTCCTGCTGCAGCCGCTGGAGCGGCGCACTCATTTCGAGTCAACCGTAGGGACGGTGCTGGTGACGGTCGGCGCGCTGCTCATCCTGTCGGACGTGACCGCCAAGCTCGCCGGCGCCACCCAACGCAATATTCCATTGCGCTTCGAGGCGATCGAGATCGGCGAAATCGTGATCTCGACGACGCAGATCTGGATATTGGGCGCAATCGCGGTGTTGAGCGTAGCGATGCAGGTGTTCCTGCGCAAAACGTGGTTCGGCCGCGCGATTCGCGCGGTGACGCAGGATCCGGTCGGCGCGCGCATCTGCGGCGTGGACAGCAGCCGCATGAAGGCCGCGACCTTCGCTTTCGGCTCGTCGATCGTGGCGATCGCCGCCGTGCTGTACACGATGTCGTTCCCCGTCGACCCGTACATGGGCTTCAGCCTGACGGTCAAAGCGTTCACCATCATCATCCTCGGCGGCATCGGCAACCTGGTCGGGGCGCTGCTGGCGGGGCTCTTCCTTGGCGTCGCGGAAGGCCTCACGGGGTTCTACTGGAAGTCCGAGTGGGCGCCGGCACTTTCGGTGATCCTGCTGCTCGCGATCCTCGTCGTCTTTCCCAAGGGCCTGGGCCGGTCGCGATGACCTGGAAGATCGCGCTGTTCATCGCGGCGGCGTGCGTGCCCCTCGCGCAGAACGCTTACTACACCACGTTCGCCTTCACCATCCTGATCGCCTTCGTCCTCGCGCAAAGCTGGGATTGGGTGGCTGGCGAAATGGGCTACGTGAACCTCGGGCACTACTGCTTCTACGGCATCGGGGCCTACGCATTCGCGATCGTCCTGGTCGGGAAATACCCGGTCGCTGCGGCCTTGCTTTTCGCGCTGCTGGCAACGGCTTGCGCCGCTGCGGTGTTCGCCTTCCCGCTCCTGCGCCTCAGGGGCGACTACTTCGCGTTCGGCACGCTGGCGCTCCTCCCGCTGGCCGAGGTAATGGCGCTCAACCTCGTGCCGATCACGAACGGTTCGGACGGCATCGTGCTGCCCCCGGAAAACGTGCTGACGCGGGCGTATTTCATTGCGCTTGGCGCGTGCCTGGCCACGGCAGTCGTTACCTGGCGGCTTTCGTTCATCCGGTTCGGGTATGCGCTGCGGAGCATTCGCAACGACGAGGAAGTCGCCGAGGTGATGGGCATCCGCATCCTGCCCGTGAAAGTGGCGGTCATCGTCCTCTCGGCGGCCTTTGCGGGCCTGGCCGGCGGCATCCAGGCCTGGCAGATGAGCTTCATCGATCCGGGGACGGTGTTCGGGCTGAACGTTGCATTGGTTCCGGTCGCCATGGCGTTGCTGGGCGGCTCGGGTTTGCTCTGGGGGCCCTTGATCGGCGTGTTGCTGCTCGCGTCGATGCAGCAATGGCTGCTCGTGAACGTCAAAGGCTACCAGGCGACCATTTATGGGACGGTGATCCTGCTGATCGGCCGGTTCATGCCGGGCGGCCTCCTTCGCGCAGGGTGGGTGCGCGAGCGGCCTTGGCTGCGCGGCCTCACGCGGGAGCATCACGAGCGCATCGTGCACCGTGTCGCGCCTAGCACGGCGGACGATGCGGTTCGCGGGCTCCCGATCGCCCGGCGTGAGGTCGATCGCACTCGCCCGCTGCTCGAATGCCGCGAAACCACTATGGCCTTCGGCGGCAATGTCGCGGTGAACAAGGTGAACCTGCGCATCGGGCAGGGCGAGATCGTTGGCCTGGTCGGCGCGAATGGTTCGGGGAAGACCACGTTGTTCAATTGCATCTCGAAAGTCCATGAGCCGCGTGGAGGCGACCTGCTGCTCGACGGCGTTTCGCTCAAGGGTCGGCGGCGCGATGAAGTCTCGCGGCTGGGCGTCGGGCGCACCTACCAGATCCCCCGGCCGCTTGGCGACATGACAGTGCAGGAGAACATCGCCGTGCCGCTCATGTTCGGGACCGAGCCCCTCGCACCTCGCGCGGCACTGGAGCAGGCGCGCGAATTCATCGCCTATGCCGGCCTCGAGGCGCGCCTTGCCGATCGGGCGGACGCGCTCTCGCTGCAGGAGCGGAAGGCGCTCGAATTCGCCCGCGCACTGGCGTGCAAGCCCAAGCTCCTGCTGGTCGACGAGGTTGCCTCGGGCCTCACGCCGGCCGAGATCCGGCGCTTCGTTGCGCATATCCGCGACGTGCGCGACCGGTATGGCATCACGGTGATCTGGGTCGAGCACATTTTCTCGGCCCTCGCGCAAGTCGTCGATCGCGTCGTGGTGCTGGAGCAGGGCCAGGTGATTGCCGATGGGCCGCTTGATGAAGTGGTCCGCGATGAGCGGGTCCTGCGCACGTACCTGGGCGGCGCTGCGCCAAAGCCGGCGGACGCGCATGCTTGAGCTTGCGAACCTCGCCGTCGATCATGGGAGCCAGCGCGCGCTCTGGGACGTGAGCCTGGAGGTGCGCGAGAAGGAACTCGTCGGGCTGCTCGGGGCGAACGGCGCGGGAAAATCCACGACGCTCGGCGCGATCATCGGGCTTTACCCAACGGTCGGCGGAACCGTGCGCTACCGCGGCGAAGATCTCGCCGGACGCCCCACCTCGCGCAATGTGGCCGCGGGCATCGCGCTTGTGCCCGAGGGGCGGCGCCTCTTTGGCGACATGACCGTCGCCGAGAACCTCGCGATGGGGGCCTATGCGCCTGCGACTCGCGCTGGGCTGGCCGGCGCGCTCGAGCAGGTCTACGCGCTTTTTCCGATCCTCGCGGAAAAGCAGCGGCAGAAAGCGGGCGAACTCTCGGGCGGCCAGCAGCAGATGGTCGCCATCGGCCGGGCGCTGGCGTCCAATCCGCGCCTGCTGCTGCTCGACGAGCCGTTCATCGGCGTGGCGCCCCTGCTGGTCGAAGACATCCTCAGGGTCCTGCGGCAAATCGCGGCGGGCGGCGTGACCATGTTGCTGGTAGAGCAAAACATCCATCGCGCGCTCGATTTCGTCCAACGTGCGTATGTGATCGAAAACGGCCGCACGGTGCTGGAAGGCACCCGCGAAGCCCTCATCTCGAATCCCGAATTCAACAACAAGTTTCTCGGCCTGGACTAGGGCCGGCTCAATCCAAAGGAGACTCATCATGGCAAAACGACTCGAAGGGCGCGTGGCGATCATCACCGGCGCTGCGCAGGGCATTGGCGCGGTGTATGCGAAGGCGCTCGCCGAGGCCGGCGCGTCAGTTGTCGTCTCGGACGTGCTCGACGCGGGGCCGGTCGCCAGGGCGATCAACGAAGCCGGCGGCAAAGCGGTTGCGCTGAAGAACGACGTGACCGATCAGGCCTCGGTCAAGGCCATGGTCGCCGACAGCGTCAAGGCTTTCGGCGGGATCGACATCCTCGTGACGAACGCGGCGCTCTTCGGAAACCTTTCGCTCAAGCCCGTGACCGAGATCGACAGCGCCGAATGGGACAGGGTCATGGCCGTAAACGTGCGCGGCGTCTTCGAGTGCGCCAAGGCCGTCGTGCCGGAGATGAGGAAGCGGAAGTACGGCAAGATCGTCAACATCGCCTCGGGCACCGTCTTCAAGGGCACGCCGATGCTGCTGCACTACGTGACCTCCAAAGGCGCGGTCGTCGCGATGACGAGGTGCCTCGCGCGGGAACTCGGCGACGACGGAATCCGCGTCAACACGTTGGCGCCGGGCCTTGTCATGAGCGACAACGTGATCGCCAACCCGGCGTGGAAAGGCGCAATCGTCGCGAATAATATCGCGAGCCGCGCCATCAAGAAGGACCTCTACCCGTCGGACCTGACCGGGACGCTCGTCTACCTGTGCTCGGCCGAAAGCGACTTCGTGACGGGCCAGGTCGTGGTGGTGGACGGCGGTTCGGTCATGCACTGACGCCAGCGCCATTGCTGCCAGATTTTGCCGGAGGGCCGCATGGATACTGGCTCTCCGGGAAAATTGCTGCCAACAACTATCCCGATGGCTGGTAGGCGCCGGGCTCTTTTCGCAGCGTCAGCACCGAGATCCAGGCCGCAAGCTGCACCACGCCAAGAATGAGGAAGGCGAGCGCATAGCCTTCGGCCGGATAGCGGCCGCCGTCGGCCGGGAACTGCCGGAGCAGCACGCCGGTGCCCGTCTGCACGGCGAAGGCCCAGACGAACATGAGGATGTTAAGCGCGGTGTTGAGGCGCCCTGTCACCGAGACCGGGAAGTGGCGGGAAAGGATCGCGTAGCAGAGCACCGGCCCGACCGCGCCGAACGCGTAGGCGAGCATGAGCGGCAGCTTGTGCATGCCCGCATAAGCCAACGCAAAAAACGCCGCTACTGCGAGCGCCGCGCCCCACTTGAGAAGCGAGAGGCGCTGCACGCCGCGTCCGGCCAGCCGGTCGGCGCCCTGCCCGAAGAAGACGGACGCCACCGCATAGGAAAGCGCCGTCCACATGAGCCACTGGGCGGCGGAGCTGCGCGAGAGCTCCTGCGTGTCCATGAGCCAGGGCACCAGCCACAGCCCGAACAACGCCTGGTAGGTGCCCTGGAACACGATCATCGGGATGCCGACCCGCCAGAACGCCGGCACTTTGAAGATTGCGACGATCTTGCCGACCTGCTCGTCCCAGCGCTCCCTCGCGCCGGCCACCGTCTTTTCGGGCACGAGGAAAAAGATGCAGGCGGCGACCACTACCGTCACGCCGGCCAGGCACCCGAACATTGCGCGCCAGCCCATGAGGCTCGAGAAGAACTCCATCGGCGCCGTGGCCGTGACTGCCCCGAGCGCGCCGATGGCCATCGCCCAGCCGTTGAGCGTCGCCATGCGCTCGAGCGGGAACCATACGGAAAACGCTTTCATTGAACCCATGAGGCAGGCGGAGGCGCCCATGCCGATCAGGGCGCGCCCGAACGTGAGCGAACCGGACCCGGCCGCGAGCGCAAATGTGGCGGCGCCGGCGGCGAGCACCAGCAGCAGGCCCGAGGTGACGCGGCGCGGACCGTAGCGGTCGAGGAAGATCCCGACCGGCACCTGCATGGCGGCGAAAGAAAAAAAGTAGGCGCTGGTGAGAAGCCCGAGCTCGGAAGACGAAAGCGAGAACTCAGTCGCGAGATCCTTCGAGATGACCGCGTTCGCATTGCGGAACATGAACGACAGGAAGAATCCGGCCGCGAACGGGAAGAAGACAATGCCGATCAGGCGCACGGGAAGCGCAATAAGGGCAGGGGCGGCGGATGCGGTCACGCCGCATTTTAAGGGACCTACTCCGTGGCGGCGGTTTGCGCAGCGGAACCCTTGTCCCAGAAAACGATCCTGCTGTGCAGCAACCGGATGGCCAGGCTGCCGGCCACGCCGAGCACGGCAAGGCTGATGAGCGCGGCGAACATCGTGTTCGTCTCCAGGTTCACGGCCGCTGCGCTGATGAGATAACCGAGCCCCTTGGTGGAGGAGACGAATTCCGCGACCACGGCGCCTATCAGGCCGAGCACGATCGCGATCTGCAGGCCCGCGAAGATGTGCCCTGCGGCCGAAGGAATTTTGATGCGCGTGAGGATGTGCCAAGGCGAAGCGGAGAACGCGTGCATGAGGTCGATGAGGGCGGGATTGGTCTGCTTGAGGCCGACCGCCGTGTTGATGAACATCGGAAAGAAGCACACCAGCGCCACCATCACGATCTTCGACTCCAGGCCGAAGCCGAACCACACGATGATCAGCGGCGCCAGCGCCACCTTGGGCATGGACTGCAGGGCGACCACGAAGGGCAGGAACATCTGCTCGACCGTGCGGCTCTCGGCGAAGAGGCACCCGAGCACGAAGGCAAGCGAGCACCCCAGCGCGTAACCGAACACCATCGACTGGAGCGTGAAGAAGAAATGCTTCCAGAAGAGGCCTTCGATGTAGCCGCGCTGCAGGGCTTCGAGCACGGCGTAGGGTGTGGGCAGGATGAAATTCGGGACCTTGAACACGCCGATCGCGTAATCCCATAGCGCAATGAGCACGATCAACGTCGCGAGCGGGTACAGGACACTCTTGACCTTTTCGTTCATGCGTCGAACTTCACGAGTTCGGCGAAGAGGGCGCGCAGCTCGTTGCAGAGCTCGGCGAAGCGCTTATCCGCCATGGTTTCGAGCGTTCGCGGCCGCGGGAGGTCCACCTCGACCTCGCGGATGGTGCGTCCCGGTCGGGCCGAGAGCACGGCGATGCGGTCCGAAAGGAAGACGGCTTCCGGGATCGAGTGCGTGATGAAGAGGATGGACTTCCGGGCGGCCATCCAGATGCGCTGCAGTTCCAGCATCATGTGCTCGCGCGTCATGGCATCGAGCGCGGCAAAAGGCTCGTCCATGAGCAGCAGCGCCGGGTCATGAACAAGTCCCCGCGCGATGCCCACGCGCTGCTGCATGCCGCCGGACAACTCGTTGGGGTAGTGCTTTGAGAACTTATCGAGGCCGACGAGCTTCAGGAGGCTCTCCGCTTTTTTGCGCCCGGCCGCAAGGTCGTGGCCGAGCGTACGAATGGGGAGCAACACGTTGTCGAGCGTCGACTGCCAGGGCAGCAGCGTGGGTTGCTGGAAGACGATGCCCACGTCCGGCCGAGGGCCGATGATCGGCGCGCCGGCGAGGGTCACGGTCCCGGAGGTGGGCTTCAATAACCCCGCTACGACTTTGAGCAACGTGGACTTGCCGCACCCCGAAGGGCCCAGCACCGACAGGAATTCGCCTTGGCCGAGCGTCGCGCTCAGGCCCTCGAGCGCCTTGACCGGTCCGCGCGACGACTCGTAGGTGACCGCGAGGTCCTTGGCCCGAAACAGCGTTTGGTCCATGACTGAGGTGGGACCGGCCCCCTGGTCCACCGCAGCCATTATTGCGGCTGGATCCCGAGCTGCTTTGCCAGCGCCGTGTAGCGCTCGATGTCCTTCTGGATCACGGCGGCGAACTGCTCCGGCGTGCTGCCGACCGGCTCGAGGCTGCGCGCGGCGAATTCTTTCCGGCCTTCGGGACTCTGGACGTATTTCGCCGTCTCGGCCTGGATGCGCTCGACGATCGGCTTGGGCGTGCCGGCCGGCGCAACAAGCCCGTACCAGAACGACGGATCGAAATTGCGCAGGCCGACGGACGCGCCGGTCTCGCTCAGCAGCGGCACACCCGGCAGCGAGGGCGTCGACGTGGTGACGCCGTAGGCTTTCAGGCGGCCGGACATCACCAGCGGCGTGGAGGCGCCCGGATTGTCGAGGAAGAGCGACACCTGGTTGCCCATGAGGTCGGGGTAGGCCTGCGAGGCGCCCTTGTAACCGATGTCGACCATGTTGGTGCCCGTGAGCGCCTTCATCTGGAGCGTGAGCAGGTAGCCGATCGTGGAGGTGCCGACGTTCGCGATGTTGAGCTTACCGGGATTCGCTTTTGCATAAGTGACGAGCTCGGCCATGTTCGCCGCGGGCACGGTCGGATTGGCGAGCAGGACGTACGAGGTGCTGCCGATCATCGTGATCGGCGCAAAGCTCTTGAGCGGGTCGTACGGCACGCTCTTCTGCAGCACCAGCGCGCCCGGGTGCGTGCTCGAAGTTGCGATGCCGATCGTGTATCCGTCCGGCGCGCTCTTGGCCACCGCGTCGGCGCCGATTGAACCGCCCGCGCCGCCCCGGTTCTCGACCACGACCGGCTGGCCGAGCGTTTCTGCCAGCCGTGCGGCAACCGAGCGAGCGGTGAGGTCCGTGCCGCCTCCAGGCGGGAACGGAACGATGAGCTTCACTGGATGCGTTGGCCACGCTTGGGCCTGCAACGGCCCCGACACGGCCGCAAGGACGAGCGCTACAAGAGGCGCCAGGACCAAACGCCTCATCGTTTCACTTCCGGGTACATGACCGCGTCGCCGTGGCGGTACATTTCTTCCATCTCGTCCTTGGAGATGCGGTCTACGCCCTTTCCGTGAATTGCGGCAAGCTGCTCGGCGATGATGTTGCGCTTGATCTCCGCGGCGAGGATGTTGACTCGGCCGTAGCATTCCGAGGCGTTGCGGCCGAGCACCGTGATGCCGTGCCGCTTCATGAGCACGCAGTTGGTGTTGGCGATGAACGTCTTGATCGGCGCGACGTCGTCTTCGACGTTGATGTGCGCAGGCAGGAAGTGCACCGGCTTTTGCATGAGGTACGAAAACGTAAGGCCTACCGGGCGGATCTCCTCATAGCCAGCCGCCAGGTACGCGACCGTTTCATCGTGGTGCAGGTGGATCACGCAGTGGATGTCCGGACGCAGCCTGAGCATCTCCCGGTTCATCTGGTGGCCGACGGTGGTGGCGCGATCGCCGTAGAGGATGCGGCCATAGGGCACATCGGTAATGACGATGTCGTCGATGCTCATTTCCTCGAGCGACACGCCCTGGCATTTCACGTAGCACACGCCGTCCGGATAGCCGGGATGCGGGGCGCGCATCACCATGTTGCCGACGGCGGCCTGCACGTAGCCACGCGCGGCAATGCGGTGCGCGTAAGTGAGGTACTGCGTGGCGAAGGCGCGGTCGAATTTGACCGCCGGGTCCGGTGTGAGCTGGTTGACCTGGTAGCGGAGCTCGGGAGCGTTCATGGTGCGGTCCTCCTCGTTATCTAAGGGAGCTTGCGTGCGTCTGCGAGCACGGCAGCGGGGTCGAAATTGTTGATCGCGGTGACGAGCGCGTTCGTGTACAGCGTGTTGAGGTCGAAGTTCACGCTCTGGATCTGGCCGCCTTCGGCCATGACCTGCACCATGTTTTTCCAGGCGCCGGCCGGGTATTCGCCCCAGCGCGGCAGCTCGCCTTTGGGAAAGGCAAGGTACTTGTCGTACCGCGCATTCAGCTGGGCCACCGTGTCGGCAAGAAGTTTCGCCTCGTTCGCGCCGGGGGGCTTGAGCGAAGGGTCTTCTTTCCAGGTCGCGCGCACGCAGCCGGGGCGGTTCACGTTGCAGACGAGGGTGGCCTTGGCATACGCGCGCCCGAACGCTGCCAGCAGTTTGGGATTCGACCGGATGGTGTCCTCGTGCGCGATGAAGCCGTTGGAGAACAGGTCGAGGTATTTCTGCGGCATCCTGAGCCGGCGAAGCGGCGTGCCCTGCGTTTCGAGTTGCGTGTGCAGCGTCTCGAAAAGATTCAGCGCGTCGACGCGTCCTTCCTTTAACGCAAGGAAAGCCGGTGCGCCCAGGCCCGTGGGGACAAGGTCCACATCGCGGCCGACCTCGATGCCGATCTCCTTGAACATGGCGCGCGTGAGCGGGATGTTGCCGAAGGTGAGGGCGCCTACGCCGATCTTCTTGCCTTTGAGGTCGGTGAGCGTCTTGACCGGCGACCCCGCCAGCACGGCGACTTCCCAGACGTTCTCGCGGATCACGTTGTAGAAAAACTTGAGCGGCAGAGGGTCCTTGCCCGGCTGGCGCGAAATGACCAGTGGATCCGGGTTGGGGAATCCCACCGTGACGCGCTTGGCGACGATCTGCGGCAGGAGCACGGCGCTGCCGTTGAAGACGATGGTTTCGACTTCGATGCCTTCCTCGGCGAGATAACCCAGGTGCTTGGCCACGAGGATCTGCCCGTTGACGACCGTCAAGGGGCTGACCAAACCGAAGACGACTTTTTGCTGGGCTGCAGCCGCGCAGCACCAGAGCGCAAGCGCCGTGACGGCGATGCGCAACCTCACTGCGCCGCCTTGGCGCGGGCGACGATCGCCGCGGTGTCGAAGCGGTTCATTTCGGGGACCAGCGCGTTCGTGTAGCACGTCTCGACGGGCACATCCTTGGTGCTCAGCTGCCCGCCTTCGTAGAGCGTGACGGCGAAGTCCTTCCAGGCCTGCGGCGGGAATTCGCCCCAGCGCCGCTGCTTCTGGTCGTCGAAATCGAGATACTTGTTGAAGCGCGCATCCATGATCCTGATGGCATTGCGGATGTTGGTTGCCTCATCCCCGCCGGTCGGCTTCTGGTTTGGGTAGAGCACCCAGAAGGCCTTGACGCAGGCGGCGCGATTCGCTTCGCAGAACACGGACGTCTTTGCGATCGCGCGCCCGAACGCGGCGAGTGTCTTGGGGTCGTCGCGGATCATGTCCTCGTGTGCGACGAAGCCGTTGGAAAAAAGGTCCTTGTACTTTTTCGGCATGGGCAGCCGCCGGATGGGCGTGCCCTGCACTTCGAGCGTCGCATGCTGCGAGTCGAAAAGGTTGAGCGCATCGATTTTCTTGTCACGGAAAGCGAGGAAAGCCGGGGCGCCGACGCCAACCGGCAGCAGCTCGGCTTCGAACCCGAGCTCCTTGAACATCGCCTTGGTGATGGGAATGTTCCCGAACGTAAGCGCGCCCACGCCGATCTTCTTGCCCTTGAGGTCCTTGAGGTCCTTGATCTGCGAATCCACCGGCACGATGAACTCCCACGCCGATTCGCGCGTGGCGTTATAGAAATACTTCAGCGGCAGCGGGTCCTTGCCCGGCTGGCGCGAGATCAGCAGCACATCCGGGTTCGGATAGCCGATGTGCACGCGCTTGGCCGTCATCTGGGGGAGCAACGTGCCGGTCCCATTGAACTCGATGAACTCGACCTCGAGGCCTTCCTCCTTGAAGAAGCCCAGCGCCTTCGCCGACGCGATCACGCCTTGCGAAAGGGACATCGAAGTCACGTTGCCGTAGACGAGCTTGGTCTGCGCGTGGGATGGCGCTGCCGAAACGAGGGCAGTAGCGAGGAACAAGGCGCCTGCGGCGCGGTGCGGGCACTTCATGGTTGACTCCACTTGGCGACAGTTCGGGGGTGCAAGAAGTGCGCCAGCGCGCCGAGGTTACCCGGCAAACGCCTTGGGGGCAGTGTAATGGGCGAAGCCCTGCTCCAGCAGCCGGGCAAACCCGATCGTGGTCAGGTCGCCCAGATAGGGGCCGACAACCTGCACGCCGAGCGGGAGGCCTTCGGCGGTTCGCCCGATGGGCGCCGCCGTTGCGGGCAGGTAACTCACCGTAGCGATGCCTTGCCAGAAGCCTTGCGCGTTGTAGGGCACCTCGCGACCGTCGATGTCGAGCTTGCGTGCTTCGCGCGGAGCGCTTTCGTCAAACGGGAAAGCCGGGACCGCTGTGCCAGGAATCAGCAGCACGTCGTGGTCTTTGAAAAAGTCCGCCCATTTCGCGCGCAGCCTGGAGCGCTCTTCGTGCGCGGCGCACCAGTCGCGGTGGTATTGGGTGAGTCCGCGCAAATTCTGCGCGGCCGGCGAACGGTCTTCGGCGCCATGCTTGGCCGCATCGGCGAGCGTTTGCTGGAACACGGCGTCGTTCATGCGCGCGGCGCCGACTGCGCGCACGAACTGCATGAAGAGCGCCTGGTGCCGCGCCGGGTCCATCGGAAAAGGAACCGTGGCGACAGTCGCGCCTTGTGTGCCGAGCCATTCGGTGAGCTTTGCAAGGCCATTTCGGACCGAGTTCGCGATCGGGCTGATCTCGATATCGGTGATCAAACCGATGCGCAGACCGCTTAGCTTCTCCGCTCGCGAAGCTGGCAACTTCAGCGTCCAGCCGACTGCGTCGTCCTCGAGCGGTCCGGCCGTGGCGAGTAGCAAGGGCGTCAAGTCCTTGGCGCTGCGCGCAATCGGGCCGAGCACCGAGATGTCCGTTTGGGCGAGGGCCGGTGCCAGGCCATGACCCCGGGTCGGCACGACGCCAAAGCTCGGCTTGTGCGCGTACAGGCCGCAGAAGCTGGCCGGCACCCGAACCGATCCGGCCAGGTCGCTGCCAAAGTCGGCGGCCGACAATCCGGCTGAAACCGCCGCCCCGCCGCCCCCCGAAGAGCCCCCGGGGGTGCGTGCCAGATCGTAAGGATTCTTGGTCGTGCCGTAGACCGCGTTGTAGGTTTGCAGGTCCTGGAGGAGCAGTGGCACGTTCGTCTTGCCGAAGACCACTGCGCCGGCGGCTTCGAGCCGTTCGATGGCCGTGGCCGTGTAATTCGAGACGTTGTCCTTGAACGCGGGATTGCCCCAGGTCGTCTTGAGCCCGTTGACGTTGAACGATTCCTTCACCGTCATGGGCAGCCCATGCAGCGGCCCCCACTTCTGTCCTGCTTTGAGCGCGGCATCCGCCTCGGTTGCACGCTTTCTCGCCCGCTCGAAGTCGCGCACGACGACGGCATTGAGTTGCGGGTCGTACTTTTCAACGCGTGCGATGTAATGGTCGAGCAACCCGAGCGCCGAAATCTTGCCCGAGCGGAGCTTTGCAGCTAGTGCCGTTGCCGACGAGAAGGCGATGTCCTTGGCCATTTTTCTTCCTAACCAGTGGTCGGCGAATAAGTGCCGCGGCCGACGGCGACGAGCTTGCCGTCCGGGCCAAACACATCGATGTCGATGATGGCAGTCGATTTCCCCGCACGCCGAACGATCGCCGTCGCGTCCAGGTAATCGCCCACCGAGGGCCTAAGGTAATCGATGCGCAGGTTGATTGTGGGCACGCCACCGCCGACCATCATGCCGATCGCAAAATCGCCGACGGTATCGATGAACGAGGCGATCGGTCCGCCATGGAACTGCTTGGTGCCGGCGCGGCGCTCGAGCTCCGGGCGCAGCGGCATGCGTGCCGAAAAAGTGCTCGTGGCGTGATCGGCTTTGAGTACTTTCAGGCCAAGGAACCCGATGAAAGGCGAACGATCGAAAATCGCCTGAATGTCTGCGGCTTCGAGTTTTTTCGGCTCTGCTTCAGCTGCGGGTTCGCTCATGGCTTGATCACGACCTTGCCGAACACCTCGCGGTCTTCGAGCATCCGGAAGGCTTCATTCGCTTGCGTGAGGTTGAACTCCTTGTCGATCACGGGCTTGAGCTTGCCGGTCTTGATCATGTCGAGCAGCGTGAACAGGTCTTCGCGCATCCACCCGTTCGAGCCCAGCACCTGCAGCTCGAAGGTCCAGATGAAGCGGATGTCTTCCTGCGGGTCGTAGCCGGCCGTGGCGCCGCACGTCAAAAGGCGCCCGCCCCTATGCAATACGCGCATCGACTTCACCCAGGTGTCGCCGCCCGTGAAATTCACCACCACATCGACGCCGTCCTGGAACTTGCGGCGGTGCGGCTTGCCGAATTTCTCGAAAACCCACTTCATGAAGTCATGCTTCTTGTAGTCGAGCAGGTGGTCGGCGCCCAAGTCCCCGAGGCGCTTGAGCTTGTCTTCCGTCGACGCGGCCGCGATGACTTCGGCGCCGGCCAGCTTGGCGAGTTGCACGCAGCACGTGCCCACCCCGCCGGACGCACCCAGAATCAGGACTTTCTCTTTAGCAGCGACTTTCCCGATGGTGACCATCATGCGCAAGGCCGTGCCGTACGCCACGGGCAGGCAGGCGGCGGCTTCGTATGAGACTTCCGCCGGCAGCTTCACGAGGTGGTGGTCGGGTACCGCGCAGAATTCGGCGAGCCCGCCGGGGCGCATCTCGCCGATCAGCCCGCCGGGGCCTTTGCGGTCTACCGGGTCGACCATCACGCGGTCGCCCACTTTCCACTCTTTTACCGACGGGCCGACTTCCACGATCTCACCTGCGAAATCCAAGCCCGGGATGCAGGGCAACGGTACCTTGATGCCCGGCATGCCCTTGCGCGTGAAGATGTCGTGATAGTTGAGCGTCGCTGCGCCGACCTTGATGACGACTTCGTCGGCGGCCGGTTTCGGATCGGGGTAGTTGGCCTCGTACTTGATCGTCCCGGGGCCGCCATGCTCATGAATGACTGCTGCTCTCATTCGTTATTTCTCCGCTTGCGAAAATTGGATGGCCGCACCGCATGCGTCTTCGGGCGCGACCCAGAGTTGGGTGGGATTCATGCCGGGCTGCACGCTCACGCCGTTTTTTTCCAGCAACCGGCGCGTGGCCTCGATGGATTCGACACGAATGCAGAATCCCGCGGGCGAAGGCACGGGCGGAACGAAGCTGCCGGGCACTCGCTCGCGCCAGTTCGACTCCTTCGTCAGCCACATCGTGCCGCGATCGAGTGTCAGCTTGTTCACGCCCGGCAGGCGCTCGACCTTTTCGGAAAAAAGCGGGCCGAACTTGCGCGTGGTCTCTTCTGGATCGGCAACCACGAAGTACACGGCATCGATCCCGAGTGCGCCGTTCGGATGGTTAAGCAGGTGCGGCTGCCACAGCACGTCACGAGTGAGGTGCTCGATGAAGATGAAGCGTCCTTCGGTGAACTTGTCCCGCTCGACGTACATGTTGCGAAACTTCGCGCGGCGGGTTTCGCGATCGCCGGGCCCGAATGGGGCGTCGCGCTCAAGCGCTCGCGGCGCCTCGACAGGCAAGCCGGCCTTGCGGAATTCGGCATGGGCGGCGTCCGCATCACCACAGCCGATCGCTACGATATGCAGGCCTTCGTAGCGGGACACCATGTCCTTGACCGAGCTGTAGATGGTGGGGTCCGTGAGGCCGATGATTTCGAGGTAGCCCTCGCGAAACATTGCGCAGTGGTTTCCGGAACCCCACTTGGTCACGGGCGCGCCCGCGGAGGCCGCGCCCGAGTGGAAGCTGCGCGCCGTCAGCTGGAATCCGAGCCTTGTGAAAGCATCGCGGCCGCGGTCCAGGTTCTTCACTGCCACGCCGACGTGGTCGAGTTCGCGTTTCATTGGGTCAGCCTCAGGATGAATCCGTTCGTGTCGGAGGGCGTGACGAACCACTCATCGCCACGCGTTTTTACCGCGATTCCATTGTGCGCCATGAGGGTGCGGGCCTGCTCGCGGCTGGCGAAACTCACCTCTACGCCTGCGAAACAGGGCGTGCTGACGGGCCGCCAGCCGTAACGCTTTTCGAACGCGGCGGTTGCGTGCAGCTCGATGCAACCGCCGCCCGAGGGGAAGAACCGCTCGATCCCGTCCGTACCGTTTTGCGACGAGACGCCGGTCACGATCTCGAGTCGCGCGCGCTGGGCGGGCACGTCGTCGGCGCATACGAGGGCTGCACTGAGCGCCTGTGCCCCGTTCGGATGGGACATGAAGCGCCGCTGCCACAGGAATTCCGGCGTCTGGTGCTCGAGGACGATATAGCGGCCCTCGGGGTAAGCCTCATCGCGGCTGAAGATGTTCCGGAAGCGCATCGCCTCGATGGTGCCGTCCACGTCGAGCCGCCGCGCGCGCTGGACCGGCGGATTCAGGGTATCGGTGCGCTCGGACAACGCGGCGTAGGCGGCATCAGCATTCGCCACCCTGAGCGCGAGCAGGTGCAGGCCCTCGAACCGGCCGATGAACCGGGTCCACGGATTGAAGCACCCGGCGTCGACTACGCCTATGAGTTCTAGGTAACCCCGCTGGAAGATCGCGCACCGGTTGGCCGTGGCCCACGGGCCTTCTTCGTCGCGCCCCGGCATCCGGCCGCTCTGCCGGCTTTGCGGCGAGAGGGTGAATCCGAGCTTTTCCCACCGCGCAGCCCCCACAGCGAGGTCCTCGACGATGGCGCCGGTGTGGTCGAGCGAGGCCTTGAGTGGAGAAGCCATGGCAATCCGCGGTTGGCGGGCTCGAGCCGGAAAACGTGCCGCGGAAAGGACTTACGCAGTACCGGCAGGCGCCTCGTTTTTCTGCCGCACACGGTTGACCACCATGCGCTCGTGCAGTCCGCGGATTGTACTGCTGCCGGTCGTCACGAAGAGGAATGGGAACAAACCGTGCAGGAGGCAGGCGAACCCTGCGCCGATCATGGGGAAGGCGAACGAACACGCCGAACCCAGGTGCTCCACATAGGATTCGTTGACCGAAGCAGGGTGGGAAGTGAAAGCGTCTATGAAAGGTTTCATAGGGAAGATTGTAGGCAGGCCGGGGTGTAACTGGCTGCCAATTTTGGTGCTCAAAGGGGTCTTTATTAGTATTATTTTCTACAAATACCACTTTTAGTGGTAGAAACAACCATGGACGCCATTGACCGGAAGATCCTCGAACTCGTGCAGCTGGACGCCGAGACCCCACTTGCCGTCATCGCCGAGCGCGTGCACCTCTCGCCTACTCCATGCTGGCGGCGCATCCAGAAACTGCGCGCGGCCGGCGTGATCCGCAAGCAGGTGTCCCTCTGCGATCCCGCGAAACTGAATGTCGGCGTCACCGTATTCGTTTCGATCCGGACGAACCAGCACACTCAGGCGTGGCTGGAGAAGTTCGCAAGGGGAGTCAAGGACATCCCGGAAGTGGTGGAGCTTTACCGGATGAGCGGCGACATCGACTACTTGTTACGGGTTGTGGTCCCCGATATCGCCGGTTACGACGCCGTCTACAAGAAGCTCATCAAGGCAGCCGACTTGTTCGACGTGAGTTCGTCTTTCGCCATGGAGCAGATGAAGTACACGACGGCGTTGCCGCTGAACTACGCCGAGTGATTATGCTTTCTGCGATTCACGCGCGGCTTCGGCCTCGGTCCAAAGCGCCAGCGCCCTCTTTTTGAGCAACGCGCGATCGAACTTGTTGGTACTGGCAAGCGGCAGCTCGGTCATGAAGACGACCTGCCGGGGGTGCTGGTAAGCGGGCGCATTTGCCAAGGCGTACTTCTTCACTTCGTCTTCGGTCAGGACAGCGCCCGGTCGCAGGACCACGAACGCAAACGGCTTTTCGCCCTTGATCTCATCGGGCACCGGTACGACGCAGGCCTGCAGGATGTCGGGATGGCGTTCGAGCAAGTGCTCGACCTCCCCCGGATAAATGTTCTCGCCGCCGCAAACGAACATGTCGTCCGCACGGCCGACGAACGTATACGCACCCGAGGCATCGCGGCTGAACACGTCGCCTGAGATATACCAGCCGTCAGGCGTCATGACTTCCCGCGTCTTCTCAGGCAGGTTGAGGTAGCCGGTCATGTTGGCCGGCGTGCGGATCCAGAGGACACCCTCATTGGTCTCGCGGCCCTGGGTATCCAACATACGCACCTCCACCTGCGGCAAAGGCCAGCCCAGCGTCATGTCGGCTTTCGGGCGCCGATCGGAGTGCGGCCCGAACATGACTGGACCCGCCTCAGTCGTGCCGTACGCGTTGGACACCACCGCATTTGGAAAGGCCCGCTTGATGCTGTCGATCAGCTTCTGGGTGGTCGGTGCAGACCCCATGCGTACGTACCGCACGCGCGACACGTCCGCCTTTGCAAGCGCTTCGCGCTCGCGCATGGCCATTGCAAGCATGGTCGGTACCGAGGTCAGCCAGGTCACGCCAAAGCGGCCGATCGATTCGATGTACCTAGCCGCATCGAATTGCGGCAGCAAGACCATGCTGGCATGCGCTGCAAACACGAATTTGGAAGTGCCCAGCGCGTTCATGTGAAAGAGCGGCGCCGCTACGACGAGCCGGTCTTTGTCGTAGGGGCCGCCGCGCAACCGACTTTCCACCGCCCAGAGGTGGCCCGCATGGGAAAGCGGCACGCCTTTGGGGCGTCCGGTCGAGCCGGACGTGTAAAGGATCATGGCCGTCTCGCCTTTTGCCGGGACGACCGTCTCGAATGGGCCCGGGTCCAGGAAGGCTGGCCAGGCGGTCTCGCCGGTCAGCGAGTCGAACTCCACGATCGGCAAGCCGGATGGAACGGATGCCCGCCGCTCCTGGTCGCATATGGCGAGCCGCGTGCCGGAATCGCGCAACACGAACTCGATCGTGTCGCGTGGAAACTTGTGGTTGACCGGAACCGCCACCAACCCGGCGCGCATGATGCCGAAGTATGCAATCAGGAATTCCGCGCGGTTCGCCGAAAGGATTGCGATGGACTCGCCACGCTTGTATCCACGAAGCGCGAGTGCACGGGCGCAGGCGTCCGCCAGGCGATCGATTTCGCCATGGGTGTATTCGCGCGGGTGCGCCCAATCGAGGCAGTCGATCAGCGCGACGGCCTCGGGATCCTTTTTCGGGTCGGCCAGGTCGCCGAGATTCACGAGCATCAGCCGAAGATAACGCAAATCGACTGGTACCAGCAGACCGTTTCGCCCATGCTCGATGGACACTCCATCCAATCCTGAATTGGTGTCCAATAAGCGCTCAACGAAGCGCATCCCGCTGGAGTCGACATGCCTGACCTGACCGTTTTTTCGGGGACTTACGCGGAAGCACGCGGCAAGTTCCTGGATGCAGCCCGCTCGGCAGGCGCGCATCTGGCCCACTATCGCCACGACGCGGCAAAGGGTCCTGAAGGCGAGGAGTTGTACCTCGACGTGGCCGTCCTGGGGAGGACGGATGCGCCGAACATGATGGTGGTTGGATGCGGCACGCACGGCATCGAAGGGTTCTCAGGATCGGCTGCGCAAACTGCATGGATGAGGGAAGGCGGCGCGAAGCGCATTGGACGCGACACCGCCATGGTTTTCCTGCACGCCCACAATCCCTGGGGCTTCTCGCACAAGCAGCGCGTGACGGAGGAAAACGTTGACCTCAACCGCAACTTCGTCGACCACTCCCAACCTTATCCGCCCAACTCCGGGTACGCCCGATTGCATCCGGCGATTTCGCCCGCAACCTGGGACGAAGAGACCGTAAGGCGCATGTTCGAGGCGCTCGAATCGTTTCGCACGGAGCAGGGCGAGCAGGCATTCTCGGATGCTTACAACGGCGGGCAGTATTCGCATGCCGATGGTTTTTTCTTCGGGGGGCATCGCGCGCAGTGGGCCAACGAGGCATTTCGAAAAGCGATCCGCACGCATGTCGGACATGCGAAGCGCGCGGGAATCATCGACCTGCATACCGGCATTGGGCCGTTTCTAGACCATGTGTTCCTTTGCTTCCATCCGTCGGAGTCACCGGCGTATGAGCGGGCGCGCGCGTGGTGGGGCGAAAGGGCGGTCAACCGCCAAGGCTCCACTCACAAGGCACTCGCGGTTTACAAAGGCTTGCTGGTCGATGCATTCCAGGCCGAACTTGCGAACGCAGAGACGACTGCCGTCGTCATCGAATTCGGCACGCGGTCACGACCCGACATGCAGAGAGCCAACATGTCGCTACGCTGGTTGCGCTTCCATGGCCAAGACAATCCCGGGCTTTCCAAGACGGTTCATGCCGAATACGTGGAAGCTTTCTATCCAAGCGAGCCTGAGTGGCGCACTGCCGTCCTCGAGCAATCTCGCGTCTTTCTTGACCAGGCGGTCGCGGGTGTGGGAAAGGAATAGCCCCGCTGCGGGTCAGGGACGGGCGAACACCAAAGGAATGTACATCTCGTCGGCAGACATGCCGCCATGGTTTCCAATATGCAGGTGACGCGGTTCGCCGGGCACCCAGTCCTTGACCGTATAGGTGTCACGCATCAGCAGCACGAAATCGCCGGTGCGCCCGGCGATATGCGGATGCAGGTCGCCCTCGCCCAGCCAACCTTCATCGAGCGGCACCGAACCGGGAAGGACATCCGCTTTTCCCTCGAGCCACTCACGCGCGCGCGATTCGAACTCCGCTTGTCTCCCCGCTCTCACGTGACAAAACGCCACTCGGCGCTCCCCAGTCAGCGGTCGCTCGAGCAATGCGGCCAACCCGGGATTGCTCGAAAGGTCTAGCGCGTTTTCAGCGGGGCAGTCGATGAACCCGTGGTCCGCGGTTACGATTACTGCCGTATCGGTGCCTGACAAGCGCTCGAGAAGGTCGGAAAACGCTTCGTCGATGCTTGCGAAAATCGCTGCGGTTTCCCTGCTCCCCACTCCATATCGGTGAGAGCTGGTATCAAACTCGGGGTAATAGGCGTAGATAAACTTCCGCTCGTCGCTGGATTTCACGGCGGCTACAGTTTGCGTGACCAGCCCGCCAAGATCGTCATACGCCAGTCGCTGGGCCCCGCCGCAAAAATGCCGGTTGTAGTTGGAATCAACGATCGGCCGGTACGATACGACGATTGACTGCGCTTGGATCGCATCGAATATTGGCATGCCCCGATAGAGGGCTGTCGGGTGGACTCCGCGGTCTTCCAGCGAGGGACCGGCGCCCCTCGGTTTGAACGGCAGGGCGGCGGCCGTCTCGCCAACTTCGGCAAACCATGTAAACCAGCCGGTCAAGCCATGCTCGACGGGCGCCAAGCCTGTAAACGTCGTCGTTATCGCGCTCGCGGTGGTAGAGGGGAAAACGGAGGTCATTCGCCCGGTGAGCCGCGATCCGAGCGCGCTGCCCCGCCCGAAGCTGGTGAGGTAGTTGTAGCCCAGCCCGTCGATCAGCAGCAGGACGATGTTGCGTGCATTGTTTAATGTTGCCGCTGTGAGGGCCTGCAGCTCTGGATGCGAGGCGCCCCCACCGCGGGACGCTGTGCAGCTCGCGATGAGGTTGAGGAGTCCGCGGCCGCCGTAATCGGGGCGCACTCGGTCGGCGTAGATCGGATTCTGGGGAAACGGCGCGTTCATAAGCGCGCCATGCTAGTCGAAAAGCGGGCCTGCAACGGCCCCTAGTGCAGGATGATCGGGTTGTTAAGCAGGGCGTCGTACGCCTCGAGGAACTCGTCTACCGATTCCACCGACGGGCTGTCGGAAAACAGGTTAAGCATGGACGCCCGAAGCTTGAGTGCGACGTCGCCTTCGAGGAAGCCGCCCCGGCCGGCCGACTTGTCGACCAGCTCGATGCCTTCCCAACCCGGAAACTCGGCCATGTAAAAATGCTTGCTGTCGTATAGGACATTCATGGCATTCATACGCAACTCCTTGTGGTGGTGCTATGACCGGAGGGCCGGTCCGTCCTTCTAGACCGGCTTAAAGCAATGTTTGTGCCGCAAGATCCGGGCAATACCCTGCCGAGCACTTGTTCAACGCTTTATGCTGTTGCACGGTTGACGTTGGGTTCCCGGGCGGGTCCTGCAGCGACAGGGGTGCATGTTAAAATCCGCCTCCCTCCTTTCCCCTACGAGGACGCAACCATGCGGATGGAAGTCCACGTACACGCAGACATTCCCATACTCGAAGGCGTTGCGCGCAAGCAGCTCGAAATAGCGCTTTCGCCTTGGCTCGACTACTTGGACGCCGACACGATCGAGGATGTGAAAAGTCTCGAGCCGGAAGAACCGGGGATCGAATACGACGAGCCGAACCGCATGCTTTATGTCTGCTGGACCGGGGAAATCGGTCGCAGCTTCCAGAAGGTGCTCGAGGCGGCGCTGGAAACGCTCGGGCCGTATGCAGAGGAAGCCGTCGAAGTTGACGTGACTGTTTACCAGGACAGTGGCGAGCAGGAGGGCCAGCTGCTCTTTGTCGGCCCTACCGCGCAGGCCATCCATGAGGCGCAACGGCGCTGCATGCTTGAAGACGTGAGCGCAATGCTGGGGCGCCAGTTCGAAAAGTCCCGTGTCGACGAGGCGCTCGCGGTCGTCAACGACCTCTTCGATCGTGATTGGTCTGAAAAGGCCAGCCAGCCGAAGAAGCCGGAACGCGCCTTCGAGGCGTACACCCGCACTCCGAACCGCAAGAACCTGCATTAGAAAACTGCGTAACAGGACGCCCCGTCAGGGGCTCCTGTCTCCATCTGGGGACCGTGATGGCAGGCCCGAAGTACCCAGGGTTCGATACCCTTTCGCTTCATGCCGGCCAATCGCCGGACACGGCAACCGGCAGCCGCGCCGTGCCGATTTACCAGACCACCTCGTATGTGTTTCCCGACTCCGATCATGCCGCATCGCTCTTCAACATGGAGCGGGCCGGCCATGTGTATTCGCGCATCTCTAATCCGACCGTCGCAGTGCTCGAAGAACGCGTTGCGGCGCTCGAGGGCGGCGTAGGGGCCATTGCCGTTGCAAGCGGACAGGCTGCGCTCCACCTCGCCGTTTCCACAATCCTCGACGCGGGTCATCATGTGGTCGCGTCGAACTCGCTCTACGGCGGCTCGCATAACCTCCTCGGTTACACGCTCAAGCGATTTGGCATCGAAACGACATTCGTAGATCCGCGAGACCTTGGCGCATGGAAGTCTGCGGTGCGTCCGAATACGCGCCTTTTTTTCGGCGAGACCCTGGGCAACCCCGGGCTCGATGTACTCGATATCCCTTCAGTTTCGAAGATCGCGCACGATAACGCCGTCCCGTTGCTCATCGACTCGACTTTCACCACGCCGTACCTCATGCAGCCTTTCTCGATGGGGGCCGACCTGCTTTACCACTCGGCAACCAAGTTCCTGGGCGGCCACGGCACCGCGATTGGCGGGGTGCTGGTCGATTCCGGCCGGTTCGATTGGGAAGCCTCGGGAAAATTCGCGCAGTTGACGGCACCCTACGCTGGATTCCACAACATGGATTTCGAGGAGGAATCGGGGACGCGCGCGTTCCTCCTGCGCGCCCGCCGCGAAGGATTGCGCGACTTCGGCGCTTGCATGGCGCCGATGAATGCGTTCCAGATCCTGCAGGGGATCGAAACGCTGCATCTGCGCATGCCAAGGCACGTCGAGAACACGCGCAAAGTCGTCGCTTTCCTCGCCGCCCACCCGATGGTCGAGTCGGTGGGCTATCCGGAATTGCCGACCCATCCGGACAACGCGCTGGCCCAACGCCTTTTGCCACGAGGCTGCGGCGCGGTCTTTTCATTCAACATGAAAGGCGGGCGCCCGGCAGGCAAGCGGTTCATCGAGAGCCTGCGAATTTTCTCCCACCTGGCGAATGTGGGCGATGCGAAGTCGCTGGTCATCCATCCCGCATCGACCACGCATTACCGCATGGATGACGCTGCGCTCAAGCGTGCCGGCATTGCTACGGGCACCGTTCGGCTTTCCGTCGGGCTGGAAGACCGCGACGACCTCCTCGAAGACCTCTCGCGCGCGCTTAAGGAAGCGCAGCGGGAAGCGCAGCGCACGATGAAGTAGGCAACCATGGATCTCATTGTTGACGACAAGAAAGTCTTCGCCTACACCGCGGCACATGAACTCGATCCGGCCCAACCGTCCATTGCCTTCGTGCATGGAGCAGGGCTCGACCATAGCTGGTGGGGCTTGCAAAGCCGCTATTTCGGGTATCACGGCTGGAATGTGCTGGCCTTCGATCTTCCGGGGCATGGCCGCACGCAAGGTCCGGCCTTGGCATCGATTGCCGAGATGTCAGCCTGGCTGATGCGGGCGCTCGACGCGGCAACCATCCCAAAGGCAAGCATTGTGGGTCACAGCATGGGGTCGTTGGTTGCCCTGGAGTCGGCCGCCCGGTTTGCCGAGAGAGTCGAGCGCATCGCACTGCTTGGCACTGCGTTCCC
>JANXRZ010000093.1 GCA_025352885.1 Pseudomonadota bacterium
AGTCCGAGAGGTCGCTCGTCTTGTGCTTGTCGATGATCGCCTGGTAGCGGTCGAACATGAACTGGAATTTCTTCCGCACCTCGTCCGTGCGGCAGCGCGCCGCAACCAGGTGCTCGCCGCCGGTCAGCTCGGTCGTTTCGCCGAAGACCAGTGTCGTCTTGTGCGGGTAGAGCTTGTCGAACGCGTTGCCCACGGTCGGGTTCGCGCCACAACCGGACGTCGTGTCCGACTCACCGCACTTGGTGGAAATCCACAGGTCCTTGAGCGGGCGCTCTTCGCGGCGCAATTCGGAAGCTGCCTGCAGGTATTCCTTGGCCATCTTCGAGGCGCGCATGATGGTGTCGTGGTCGCCGTGCATTTCGATGCCGAACGAACACACGGGCTTGCCTGTGGCCGCGATGCCGTCGGCGACTTTCTTCGCCCAGCCGTCCTCGATGCCGATCACGATCACCGCCGCGACGTTGGGGTTCGATCCCGTGCCGATCAGCGTCTTGAAGTGCAGGTCGAGGTCCGCGCCGAACTGCAGGCGTCCGTAGGGGTGAGGAATTGCCATCACGCCTTTGATGTTGTGCGCCACAGCCTCGCAGGCCGCGTTGGACAAATCATCCACCGGCAGGATGATTACGTGGTTGCGCACGCCGATGCGGCCATTCTCGCGCTTGAAGCCCCAGAAGGAGGCCTTTGAAAGATCCATTGTCATGAGGGCTCCTACCAGCGTTTGGTTTTGATGTTGTGGACGTGCGCGTGCGCGCCCTTGGGGATCGGCGCCACGACCTTGCCGATGTCCACGCCGTACTTGATGACGGTGTCGCCGGTCTTGTAATCGCGCAGCGACACCTTGTGGCCGATGGGAATGTCGTTCTTCGCCTCGACCTTGATTTCCTTGTCCTGGTCCATGATCCAGCCGATCATTTCCTGGCCGGTCTTGATGCCTTCCACTACGACGACGCCTACACCGTCGCCCTCGTCGTGCACGACGAAATGAATCATTGGGTGCTCCCTTGCGGATGGAGCGGCGATGTTAAGCGCGGGCGCGAACCCAAGTCAACTATATGACCTGAATGAATCGCATGGTAGATTGCCCCGTATGAACCAGATGATCGAGCCGGGCGCGACAGGCGCAGGCTTCCAGCCGCTTTACAAGGAAGTGAAACGCCTGCTGACCCAGAGCCTGATCGAGGGCGAATGGCCGGCCGGGGCCGCGCTGCCCTCCGAAACGCGCCTTGCGGAGCGCTTCAGCGTCTCGATCGGCACGCTCAGGAAAGCGATCGACGAGCTGGTCGCCGAGCGCATCGTCACGCGCCACCAGGGCCGGGGCACGTTTGTCGCGAAACACAATGCCAACCGGCTGATGTTCCACTTCTTCCACGTCGTCGGACGCAATGGCGCCAAGGATTACCCCACCACGCGCACGTTGAGCTTCAGGCGGTCGAAGGCGACCGCCCTGGAGGCTGCACGGCTTGGCATCTCACCCACCGGGCCGGTGCTGCGCATTCGCAACCTGCTTTCGCTCTCCGGCGCGCCCGTCATCCTCGATGACATCGTGCTGCCCCAAGCGCTGTTCCCGGATCTCACCGAAAAGATCCTCACGGCGCGCGACAACACCATCTACCACCTGTACCAGACGCGCTATGGCATCAATGTGCTCCGCTCGAGCGAGCGGCTTTCGGCGGTTCTCGCCGATCCCGACGCTGCGCGGTTGTTAGAGGTGAAGAAAGGCGCGCCGCTGCTCGCAATTAATCGCACGGCGCTGACCTATCGTGACATGCCGGTCGAATTGCGGCGCAGCCTCGTCACCACGGCCGCGCACGAATACGCAAGCGACCTCGGGAGGGAGGAGCGATCCGCATGAGCGCCCCCACCATCAAATGTATCGGCCTGATGTCGGCAGGAGACATGGGCGGCGCAGTTGGCGCCCGTCTCAAGGAACTCGGATTTGAAGTCTGCACCGCGCTCGAAGGACGCAGCGAGCGCACTCGCAAGCTAGCGGCAGAAGCCGGCCTGGCCGACTGCGGCGACCTGCGCACGCTGCTCGACACAAGCGACCTCGTGCTTTCGATCATCGACCCGGGCTCGGCCATGGCGCTGGCCCATGAGATCGCCGCGCTCCTTCCCGGGCTTGGCAAACATCCCCTCGTCGCCGACTGCAATGCGCTCGCGCCGCACACCAAGCTCGAAATGCAGGCGCTGCTCGAAAAGGCGGGTGCCCGGTTCATCGACGCCGCCATCATCGGCCCGCCGCCCCGCGGTGCGGGAAAAATCCGCCTATACCTGTCGGGCGCCGACGCAAGTGCAATGACCGGGCTGGCCCATGACGCCATCACCGTGCGCGTGGTAAGCGAACGGGTAGGCGACGCCGCCGCGGTCAAGATGTGCTACGGAGGCATCACTAAGGGCACGGTGGCGCTGCTGACCGAACTGCTCGTGGTCGCCCGAAGGCTGGGCGTGGAGTCGATGCTGGATGAGGAGTTGCGCGGCAGCCAGCCGGCCATGCGCGACTGGATCCTCAAGAACCTGCCATCGATGCCGCCTAAGGCTTATCGCTGGGTGCCGGAGACCCGTGAAATCGCCGCGACCTTCGAAGCGGCCGGACTGACGCCGCTCATGCTTAAAGGCGCCGCGGAGATGTACGAAGCCGTCGCCGCGGCCCCGGCCGGCCGCGAGTCGCCGGAACAGGCCCGCGCGAAGGCGCGCACAGGAGAGCAGGTCCTCGCCGATCTCGACGCCGGAATGCCGAAAAAGGCATGAAAGTTGAACTTTTATTTCCGTAGAGCTAATAAACGAGCGGCTTTCAGGTCAATACAGTTTCTGCTTTCGACAAATTAACAAAGGGGCCAGGCTCAAGACTTCCAAAAGGCGCAAGCTTTGAGCCTGGCCCCTTTTTGTAAGCTTTAAGCGCTCGAGGCGCGTTACTCTGCGCAGATGAGAACACTAAAAAAACGCCCCAGCCGCCGCAGGTTCCTGCAGGCCCTCGCTGCCCTCGGCCTTGCCTCGACCTTCCAACCGGTCCGCGCCCAGTTCCAGCCGAATCCGCGCTTCGTCGCGAACCCGTTCAGCCTCGGGGTGGCCTCCGGTTATCCGCTGCCGGCCGGCTTCATGCTCTGGACGCGGCTCGCGCCCGTGCCGGAAGCACCCGGTGGCGGCATGGGGCCAGAAGTCGTGCCCGTGCGCTGGGAAGTGGCCCGTGACGAAAAGTTCGCCCACATCGTGGCAAGCGGCATTGCCTACGCCGGTCCGGACTGGGCGCACTCGGTCCATGTGGAAGTCACCGGTCTCGAGCCGTCGCGCCCGTATTGGTACCGCTTCAGAGTCGGCGCCGCCGCAAGTCCAGTAGGACGCGCCAGGACCGCGCCGGCCTTCGCCGGCAAGCCGGACAAGCTGCGTTTCGCACTCGCGTCCTGCCAGCAATACGAGCAGGGCTACTTCGGCGCCTATCGCGCGATTGCTGCCGACGATCTAGACCTCGTGGCCTTCGTTGGCGATTACATCTACGAGTCTTCCTGGGGCCGCGACCATGTGCGCAAGCACTCCGCAGGCGAACCACACACGCTCGACGACTACCGCGCGCGTTACGCGCTTTACAAGGGCGACCCTGATCTGCAGGCCGCCCACGCCTCGTGCGCCTGGCTCTTTACGTGGGACGACCACGAAGTGGAAAACGACTACGCGGCCGACCGCTCGGAGAACGTCGATCACCCCGAGTGGTTTCTCGCGCGCCGGGCGGCGGCGTACAAGGCTTACTACGAGCACCAGCCGCTGCGTCGAGAGATGGTGCCTTTCGGCCCCCATGCAAAGCTCTATACGCGCGTGTCGTTCGGCAACCTTGCGAACTTCCACGTGATCGACGATCGCCAGTACCGCTCGCCGCAGGTCTGCCCGCGCGCCGGGCGCGGCGGTTCGAACGTCATCGACGTAAGCGAGTGCGCCGAGCTCACCGACCCGAAGCGCACGATGCTAGGCGCCGACCAGGAACGCTGGCTCGAAGCCGGGCTCAAGGCTTCGCGCACCAAGTGGAACGTGCTGACGCAGCAAACGACGCTCGCGCAGCTCGACCAGAAGCCCGGCCCCGGCCGGCAGGCGTGGACGGACGGCTGGGACGGATACCCGGCTGCACGCACCAAGCTCGTCGATTTTCTCGCCGACAACAAGATCGCCAACCCGCTCATCATCGGCGGCGACGTCCACATGTTCTTCGCAAACGACATCAAGCGCGATTTCGCGAACCCCGCCTCTGAGACGGTGGCGAGCGAAATCGTCGGAACCTCGATCACCTCGCAGGGCCGGCCGCAGGCGTCAGTCGACAAGGTCATGCCCGATAACCCGCATATCCACTACGCCGACAGCCGTTATCGCGGCTATGTGCGGGTGGAGGCAACGCAGTCGAGGATCGTCTCCGAATTGCGCGGAATGGACGATGTCGCCAAGCGCGACGCGACATGCACCACCATCGCTTCGTTCATCGTGGAGGACGGCCGGCCCGGTCCCCGCAAGGCCTAGCTTCGCTGCAAAAGCGGGCGGAGCTGCGAAAGACTCGCGAGGGTCTCGATCGCCAGGACCGCCTCGATCAGATTCGCCGTCCGCTGGGCGCCCAGCACTGGGCCGAACAGGTCCTTGCACTTGGCCACCACCTCGGCCCTCGACATGGGATTGCGCGGGGTGCCGCGCACGGCCTCGATCCGCTCCACGAGCCGCGTGCCGTCGTTGAGGGTCACTTCGACGATCGCCACGCGCACTGGCAGCAGCGGCGCGAGCGCCGCATCGTGGACGAGTTGCACCTTGGCCCGCTCTCGCAGGACGGCCGGATCCTTCATGCGGGCCTTGTCGTGCGCCGCCTTGAACGACGCCGTTTGGTCGAGCAGCATGATGGCGGCCATGTGCTGCAGGCAGATGTCCGGAATGTCGCGGTTGTCGACTACTGCGGCCACTGCCGGCGCGAGCCGCACGACGACGCGCCCGACTTCGCCGGCCTCGAAAGGCCTGCGCGCGCGGAGGTTCTCGAGCGCATCCAGCGGTCCCTGGATAGGCGAGCCGACCGACCATTTCTTGATATCCGTCCGGGTAATTTCGTAGCGCTCGCCGAGCTTGTCGACGAGCGTCGCCGGATCGCCTGAAGGCGCATACGCCTGGAAGAAGTTATCGGCGCCCGAGAAAACGTCGTCCACGCCGTTCCAACCGGAGTGCACGAGGAGCGCCGAGGTGACCCCGCTTCTCGCAGGCATGCCTCCGAACACGAACGCCTTCTCGATGTGGTCCGTATCGCGACGCCATGCGGCGATCCCGGAGGACTGTTGCGCCGTGTAGTCGAGGAGCCAGCGCATCTGCCGCGCGTCCAGCCCGGCGGCGCAGCCTGCTGCCGCCGCCGCGCCAAATACGCCCGCAATACTGTGGGTGCTCTTGTGGCTCTCGTAGCTGAAGGTCGCCCCGCCCATCGCCATCGTCACCCGCGGACCGATGTCGTAGCCGAGTGTGACGGCTCGCAGGAAGCGCGTTCCGTCGATGCCGAAGCGCTCCCCGGCCGCGAGCGCGGCGGGCACGATCGCGCAGCCCGGGTGCGAGCGAGAGGGCGCGTGCGAGTCATCGGTTTCGTCGGCATGCGCCATGACGCCGTTGACCAGCGCCGCATCGATGGGACCGGTCAACGTCGAAGAACCAACGACCGTCGCAACGCCGGTGCCTGCATGCGTGCGCAGGTAGTGCAGTGCGGCCTGGCCCGGCGGCAGCTCCGACCCCGAAACCATGGCCGCGAGCGTGTCGAGGATGTGATGCTTGGCGTGCTCGACCACCTCGGCCGGCAGCGCGCGGGACGCGGCTGCGCCCATGTAGGCACTCAGCGCCTGCATCACAGGCCCCGGATGGGATTGCGCACTTACGCGCGCGACCGGCACGGTCAGCCCCAAGGCGGTCATCGCAGAAAAGCGCAGTGCGTCACGTCTGTTCATCTGGTCCCCCGATTCGGTCGCTTACTTTCTGCGTCCCTTACTTTATCAGCGCGCCTTGGAAGGAGTTTGACCGGGCGTAACCGTGCGCTTACCCTGCGAGCCCGGAGGAGACCCCATGAACAAAAAAATACTTTCTGCAATTTTGTGCGCCGCTGCGGTGGCTTACACGAGCGCCTCCACCGCTCAGGCCTGGCCCACCAAGCCGATCCGTCTCATGGTGCCGTTCCCGCCGGGCGGCTCGACGGACATCGTGGCGAGGATCGTCGCGCAGAAGCTGGGCGAGCGCCTCGGCCAGCCGTTCGTGATCGAGAACCGCGGCGGCGGCGGCGGCACGATCGGCGCGGCGGCCACCGCCAAGGCTGCGCCTGACGGCTACAACCTCGCGGTCGCTTCCACGAGCACACACGTGGTTGCACCGGGCGTGTATCCCAAGCTCGACTACGACCCCATCAAGGATTTCACCCCCGTGGGCCTCATGGCAGTCTCGCCTTACCTGCTGGTCGTGAATCCCGCCGTGCCCGCCAAATCGCTGAAGGAACTGGTCGACCTCGCGAAGAAGCAACCCGGCAAGCTCAACTACGCCTCGGCTGGCATCGGGTCGACGACGCACCTGGCCATGGAGATGCTCAAGTCGGTGACGAGCACTTACATGCTGCACATCCCGTACAGCGGCAATGGCCCGGCCGGAACGGCCGTCGTCAGCGGGCAGGTCGAGATCCTGTTCGGCAGCCTCCCTGCGCTATTGCCGCATGCGAAGTCGGGCCGTATGCGTGCGCTGGCGGTGGGCACGCCCAAGCGCTCACCGTCCCTGCCTGAAGTGCCTACTGTCGCAGAGTCCGGCTATCCGGGATTCGACGCGTCGCTGTGGCTCGCGCTCGTCGGCCCGGCCGGCCTGCCGCAGCCGGTCGTCGAGCGCATCAACAAGGAACTGGTGGCGCTGATCGCGACGCCGGAACTGCGCGAAGCGCTCGACAAGGCGGGCGCGGAACCCTTGAGCGGCACGCCCGCGGAGTTGGCCGCCCTGATCAAGGACGGCATCCCGAAGTACGCCCGCGTCATCAAGGCTGCCGGGGTCAAGCCCGAGTAGCGGGAGAAGTCGAAGCCGGCGCGCTACTCGATCTTCGCGCCCGACTCGCGGATCACGCGGCCCCACTTTTCCCGGTCGCCGCGGATCTGCGCGGCCATGGTTTCAGGTGAGCTGCCCATCACGAATCCGCCCTGGCGCGTGATGATGTCCTTCACTTCGGCAGAATCGAGCGCCTTGAGGATGCCGGCATTGAGCTTCGTGACAATGTCGCGCGGCGTGCCCGTCGGCACCATGATGCCGAACCAGCTGTCGGCTGAAAAACCGGTGAGACCGCCCTCGGACATCGTCGGCAGGTCCGGCAGCACCGGCGAGCGCTGCGACGAGGCAACCGCAATGCCGCGCAGCTTGCCGGCCCGCACCTGCGGCAGGGAAGACGGGATGCTGTCGAAGAAAAGCGTCACCGTGCCCGCAAGCAGGTCGGTCATCGCCGGCGCGCTGCCTTTGTAGGGGATGTGGTTCGCGTTGAACCCGCCAAGCGATTTCATGAGTTCGTATTCGAGATGGGACAAGGTGCCGTTGCCTTGCGACGCGAAGTTCACCTTGCCGCCCTGTGACTTGAGCCAGGCGATAACCTCCATGAGATTTTTTCCGGGCACGGACGGGTGCGCGACGAGGATGTGCGGCACGTTCGCGACGAGGCTCACGGGCACGAGGTCTTTCTCGAGGTCGTAGTTGAGCTTCGAGTACAGGCTCATGCCGACCGCGTGCGTGGTCACCGCGGCCATGAACAACGTGTACCCATCGGGCGCGCTCTTGGCCGCGGCTTCGGCGCCGATGTTGCCGCCGGCGCCCGGCCGGTTGTCCGCGATCACCGGCTGGCCCCATGCATCGGTCAGCTTTTTTCCCAAGGCGCGTGTGAGGAGGTCGGCCGCACCCGAAGGTGGGAACGGCACGATGATGTGCACGGACTTCGACGGATAGCCTTGCGCACCGACGACTGCCGGCAGGCACGCCATCAGCGCAAACAAGCAGTGAAACAGGACCTTCATTGGCGCACTCTCCCTTGGGAATCGGTTCTTCGTTCAAAGCGTAGCCGAGAGCGGCTATCCTGTCAGGCCTTTTGAAGAAGAGGGACCGCAATGGATCTCATCATCCGCAATGCCCGGCTGCCGGCCGGTGCCAAAGACCAGCCCACCGTCGACATCGGCATCAAAGCGGGGCGCATCGCCGCCATCGAGCGCTCGATCAGTGCGCAGGCGCCCGCCTTCGATGCGAAGGGCTGCCTCGCGTGCGCCGGGCTGGTCGAGACGCACATCCACATCGACAAGTCGCGCATCATCGACCGCTGCGGGCCGCAGCCGCGCAAGACCTACAGCCCGGTCACCGCGGTCGCGCCGATCAAGCACACGATGACGCTCGAAGACACCTACAGGCGTGCCGAGAAGACGCTGCAGCAGTCAATCCTGCACGGCACGACGCGCATGCGCGCGCAGACCGAGGTCGATCCCGCAATCGGCATGCGCGGGTTCGATGCCGTCGAGCAACTCGCCAAGGATTACAAGTGGGCCATCGATGTGCAGATCTGCGTCTTTCCGCAGGAAGGCTTGACGAACTATCCCGGCACCGACGAATTGCTCGTGGAAAGCCTCAAGCGCGGCGCCAAGGTCATCGGCGGCGCGCCCCGATACGACACGGACGGTGCCGCGCAGATCGAGCGCATCTTCGAGCTCGGACGCGAATACGACTGCGACATCGACATCCACCTCGACGTCGGCCCGACGCCCGAAGGCATGTACGTGCACCAGGTGCGCGAGCTGACCGAGAAGTACAAGCGCGGCGGCCGGGTCGTCGTCGGCCACATGGCCAAGCTCTCGCTGCTGCCGCCGGCCGAGGTGGCGAAGATTGCAAAGCAGCTCGCGGATGCCGGAGTGGGCGTCACGGTTTTACCCGCCACCGACCTCTTCCTCATGGGCCGCGACCAAGACCACAACGTGCGCCGCGGCGTGGCAGACGCGAACCTCCTCTGCGAGCACGGCGTGAACTGCTCGCTTTCATCGAACAACATCCTCAATCCCGCGACACCGTTTGGCGACTGCTCGCTCATCCGCATGGCCAACCTCTACGCGAACGTCGTGCAGCTCGATCGCCCTGAGCAAATCGCCGCCTGCTTTGACATGCTGACCGAGCGCTCGGCCAAGCTGCTCAACCTTAACGACTATGGGCTCAAGGTCGGCAATCCCGGTGACGTGGTGATCATCAATGCCGAATCACCGCTGCAGGCGATCTCGGAAGTCGCCCAGCCGCTTGCCTCGTTCAAGAACGGCAGGCAGACGATGCGGTGGGCTGCGCCGGCGTTGCTGCGGCCCTGAGCCGGGCACCCGGGGGCGGCCGGCCGATACTTTGGGAAAACTCCTTTCGGGCCTCTTTCACTGGATCGGCGGCAAGCTTGCCGCGCTGATCCTCATCCTGGCCGTGCTGCTCGCGGGAAGCTGGATCGGCGAAGAATCGAAGAACGTTGCGGCCCAGGAATCGTTGCGCACGCTCCTGCTCTCGCAGCGCGCGAGCCTTCGCACGCAGATCGCCGAACTCGAACGCACAGCAGGCGAGCGCAAGCGCCAGATCCAGGCGGCCACCGCGGCTGTTCAGGCCGAGCTGAGCACGACCCGGTCGGCACTTGATCGCTCACGGGCTGAGCGCCAGGCGGTGTGGGAGAACAATCGCATCACGCGCAACATCCCTTTCACCGACGCCTGGAAGAGCCTCCAGGTCCTCGACGCGAAAATCGCGGCATACCAGGAGGCAGTCGATCTTGCGGACCGCCTGAACGCGGCCCGTGAAAAGGCTCTAGCGAATGCGAGCTCCGAAATTGCGCGCCGCAAGCTTGAACTCGAACGTACCGGCGTCCAGCTCGCCGAGGTCGATGCGAGCCTCGGACAGGGAACGTTCACACGATTGAACCGCTTGGTTCGCGCGCAGTTTCCGATAGCCGTAGGGATCCTGCTTGGCCTCGTCCTGGTTCCGATCGGCATCAAAGTGTTCATGTACTGGGTGGTCGCGCCCTGGGTTACCCGTCGCGCGCCGATCCGTCTCCTGCCGGCGACCCAAGGTCGGGTTGTCCTCCCCGCCGAGACTGCGGCGGGGGACCGCGCCGGCCGGATGTCCGCCGTTTCGCAATCGGTTTTGCTGGGCGAGCACGAAGTCCTGCTCGTGCAGCCGGAGTATCTCCAGAGCACTTCGGTGCATGCCCGGAAGAAGACGCGCTGGCTGCTGAATCCTGCCCTTCCCTTTGCAAGCGTGCTCTCCGGCATGTACATGCTGACGGAGGTTGCTTCCTCACCGCCTGAACCGGTCGTGCTGTCGGCGACGATCGATCCCCTGATCGAGGTCGGCATCGTCGACCTTCCCGAGGGCGCGGCATTTGTATGCCAGCCGCGGTCACTGGCAGGGGTGATCCAAGACCCCGACAATCCGATCCGCATTTCCCGCCACTGGCGCCTGGGCAGCCTCCAGGCCTGGCTCACGCTGCAGTTGCGATTCCTCGTCTTCCATGGCCCCGGCCGGCTTGTCCTCAAAGGCTGTCGCGGGATCCGCATGGAACCGGCCCGGACCGGCCGCCTCATCAACCAGGCCGCGACACTTGGCTTCAGTGCCGAGCTTGATTACGCCAACACGCGCTGCGAAACCTTCGTTTCGTATTGGACCGGCAAGGAGGATCTGTTCAATGACCTCTTCACTGGCGAGTCGGGTGTGTTCGTCTACGAAGAGTTGCCGGCGCTGAAACGAACGACCGGCATCACCGGCCGGGGGCTGGAAGGATTGTCCGATGCAGTGCTGAAGGTATTCGGCGTCTAACGGATTTCCTCGCGTTCACCCGTTTCAGAACCGGACGCCAAAGCTCGCCCTGACCATGTCATGGCCGCTGAAGTTGGCGTTCGGGTCATACACGATGCGTCCGAAGTACGGCGCTTGATCGTAAGTAACGCCAAGGCCCGTGCGCACCACGCGCTCGCCACCGTCGCCCAGCGGACCACGCCGTTGCGCGACGTCGAAAGTCCAGCGGCGCTCAATGCTCTCCGAAGTTCGCAGCACGGCATGGAGCACCGTTTGCCCCGTGCCCAGGCGATCGTCGTGAATGGCATAGAAGCTGGCGCGCATCGAACGCGGCAAATCCACGGCCACGCCCGCCGTCACCATGTCGTTCGGGTCGAAGTTGAGGTTGTAGTAGGGCCTGAGATTGGTGCGCCCGAATCCGACCAGCGGCCTGACGCTGCCGCTGCCGAATTCCGCCTGCGTGGCGTAACCGAGGAACCCGTGACTCGCCGCCTGGCCCGACAGCAGAAGCTTGCCCCAGCCGAACGAAAGCGTTTGCTCGAGCCCGCCACGGGTCTGCTCGAACTCGCTTGCGCGCTTGTACTGGCCGAGCCAGAACACAGTCCGGTCGTGGGTGCCGCGCAGGTTGAGATCCATGCCGTCGCGCTCTTGCTGGGCGACGTGATGGGTATAGGTCAGCTTCCACTCGACCGGAGAGGAGGGTACGTCCGCGGCACGCGCGTCCGGCGCCCCGGAAAGCATCGCTGTCAAGGCTATGAGCAGTAGAACTCGATCCACGCCATGCCTCCGAATGTACCGGTACCGGTTCAACAACTAACCGCCCAGCCAGTAACGGCGCGGGTCTTGAAAACACAATTGGGCAGAATCATCTACCTGCAGCGCAGGTTTCCCGTGTCCTGCAGGGGCCTGGCGCAATCCTGCTCGTTGATGCGGCGGCTCGAATCGAGCTCAGGCGGCGTGCGCGACTCGCCCTGCCACTCGCTCCTCCGGGTCTCGCGCCCGAACAGCGCACCGAGGACGGCCGCGCCAACCGCGACGGCAAAAGCCCCGGCGTCGTTGAAGCGCGCGCTCACGCCGCCGGTCGAAAAAGACGATCCCGGCCCGACCGTCGGCTGGGTGGCGGAGGTCCCGGTGCTGCCCACCCGCAGCCCGAGATCCGCAGCACACCCTTGCAATACGAGGACGAGAGCGACCAGCAACGCGATTTTCTTCACTGGCCGTGGCCTTGCGTCGCGCGTCCGAGGCGATCGAGGACGGCCTGCCACTCGGGCGTCGATGGCGGCGATTCGATGAGCAGCACCTCGCAACCCGTGGCATCTAGTTCACGCAGCGCTGCGTAAAGGCCGCGTGCATACCCATCGGGATCGGCAGGCATGCGCAGCCAGTAGTCGACGCGCTCATCCGGCGCGGAAAACGCGAGCACCGCCACGCGGTTTCCCAGGCGGGCAATCTCCGCCTGCAACGTGCCGGCACTCAGCAGTCGCGCGGGCGTGTGCGGCGCGTAATGGGACGGCAGGCTGCCGGACACTCGCGGGGCTTCCTCATCCGGAGCGGCGAGCGGCTGTCCAAGGACGAATTCGATCTCCTCGGCCGACACGCCGCCCGGCCGCAGGAGCCGCGGCGCGCCGCGCGACAGGTCGACGATGGTCGACTCGATGCCCACCCCGCACGGACCGCCGTCGAGCACGAACTGAACATCGGTCCCCAGATCGTCGCGCACATGCTGCGCGGTCGTGGGCGAGACTCGCCCGAACCGGTTCGCCGAGGGCGCCGCCAGCCCGCCGCCAAACGCCTCGAGCAACTGATGCGCGAGCGGATGCGCAGGCACCCGCAGGCCCACGGTGTCCTGTCCGCCGGTGATGTAGTCGCCGACGCGCATCGCGCGCTTGAGAACGATCGTGAGCGGTCCGGGCCAAACGCGCTTGGCGAGTTCCCGGGCGGCGTCGGGGACCTCGCGCGCCCACATGAGCGCGCGGTCCGCGTTTGCGAAATGCACGATGACCGGATGGTCGCTGGGCCTTCCCTTGACCGCGTACAGGCGCGCGATCGCTTCAGGATTGGACGCATCGGCCCCCAATCCGTAAACCGTTTCGGTCGGGAAAGCGACCAATCCGCCGGACTTCAGCAGCCGTGCGGCGTGTTCTATCGACGGGTTGCGAGCTTCAGCCATTGCCGACGCCGAGCGCGGCGCGCAGGGTGAGCGCCCGCTCGACCGCTTTATCGCGTGAAGCATCGAGCACGGTGAAGTGGCCCATCTTGCGCCCGACGCGCGGTTCATTCTTGCCATACAGGTGAAGTCGCGCGCCGGGGGTCCCGAGCACGCCGGTCCAGTCCGGCGCCCGGCCGAGCGGCCCATCGCCCTCTTGCCCCCAGATATCGCCCAGCAGGTTCACCATCACTGCCGGCGTGAAGGCATGCCCGTCGGCCAGCGGCAGGCCGCAAAGCGCGCGCAGCTGCTGCTCGAACTGGTCTCCGGGGCACGCATCGATGGTGTAGTGCCCGCTGTTGTGCGGGCGCGGCGCAATCTCGTTCAGGAACAATCGCCCGCCCGAGACAAAGAATTCGACACCCAGCGTGCCGACGTAACCGAGTCGCTCAGCCAGGGCCGAAGCAATTTGCACCGCCTCTGCAGCGAGCGCGTCCGGCACGCGCGCCGGCGCGATCGACACGTCGAGAATCCCGTTCGTGTGCCGGTTCTCGACCACCGGGAAGGCGCGCACCTCGCCGTCGCCCCCGCGGGCCAGCACGACGGACAGTTCCAGGTCCAATGCCACGAGAGCCTCGAGCACGCAAGGCACCTCACCCATCGCTTCCCAAGCCGCTACCGCTTCGGTGCGATTAGCGACGCGCGTCTGGCCTTTGCCGTCGTAGCCGAAGCGCGCGCGCTTGAGGACGCCCGGAAATTCGCAGGCCTCCTCAAACTGTTGTCGCGACGTAATGGCGCGGAACGCCCCGACCGGCAGCCCGCCGTCCCTGAAAAATGTCTTCTCGCGGATCCGGTCCTGGGCGATCGCCACGCAGTCGGCCGAAGGCGCCACCCTCAGGCTGGAGGCGAGGAGCGCGAGGCTGGACGACGGCACGTTTTCGAATTCTGTACTGACTGCGGCGCAGGTGGCGGCGATCTCAGCCAGCGCCTTCGGATCCTCGAACTCGGCGATAAGGTGCCGGTCGGCCATGCAGGCCGCGGGACTGTCAGGATCCGGATCGAGCACGGTGACGCGATAGCCCAGCTTGCGCGCGGCGATGACAAAGTAGCGCCCTAGCTGCCCGCCGCCCAGCATGCCGAGCATGGCTGGCGGCAGTATCGGCGCGACGACGGCCATTCAGGGCAGGTTCAGGAGCCGCATTCCGGCGACGCGCTTGGCCTCTGCCTTGCGGAAGGCATCGAGCCGCGCGGCGAGCTTTGCGTCCGTTGATGCGAGGATCGCAACCGCATAGAGCCCGGCGTTGGCCGCGCCGGCCACGCCGATTGCAAACGTCGCCACCGGCACGCCCTTGGGCATCTGCACGATCGACAACAGCGAGTCCTGTCCCGACAAGTGGCGGCTCGCAACCGGGACACCGAGGACGGGCAGCGTGGTCTTGGCAGCGATCATGCCGGGCAAGTGGGCCGCGCCGCCGGCACCGGCGATGATGGCCCGCAGCCCGCGTTTCCTTGCCGAGGCGGCGTAACTGAACATCGCATCCGGGGTGCGGTGGGCGGACACCACTTTCGCTTCATAGGGAATGCCGAATTGCGCGAGCATCTCGCACGCGTTGCGCATGGTTTCCCAGTCGCTGTCGGAGCCCATGACCACGCCGATCACGGGGGTTGGCTTGCCGGACTTCGGGGCGG
This sequence comes from Pseudomonadota bacterium, assembly GCA_025352885.1. Lineage (GTDB taxonomy): Bacteria > Pseudomonadota > Gammaproteobacteria > Burkholderiales > SG8-39 > SZAS-79. The sequence goes on from JANXRZ010000093.1 coordinate 14,633, forward strand.
CCATCAGGACTCCTTTTGCAGGGTCGTGCCCGTGAGGCGCTGCAGCGCCTCACGGTACTTCTCCGAAGTCTTTGCGAGCACCTCGGCCGGCAGCTTCGGCGCAGGCGGCTTCTTGTCCCACGTGAGGGTCTCGAGATAATCGCGCACGAACTGCTTGTCGAACGAAGGCGGGCTGATGCCGACCTTGTATTCGCTCGCGGGCCAGAAGCGCGAGGAGTCGGCGGTGAGCACTTCGTCGATCAGCACGAGCGTGTTCTTCTCATCGAGGCCGAACTCGAACTTGGTGTCGGCGATGATGATTCCCTTCGTCACGGCGAAATCGGCCGCTTCCTTGTAGAGGCGCAGGCTCACCTCGCGCACTTTGTTCGCGAGATCGGCCCCGATCGTCTTCGCCATCTGCTCGAACGAGATGTTCTCGTCGTGCTCGCCCATTTCCGCCTTGGTCGCCGGCGTGAAGATCGGTTCGGCGAGCTTCGCCGCCTGCTTGAGACCCTTGGGCAACTGGATGCCGCACACGGCGCCAGTCTGCTGGTAGTCCTTCCAGCCGGACCCAATGAGATAGCCGCGCACGACCGCCTCGACCGGCAGGGGCTTCAACTTCTTCACCACGATCGAGCGGCCGCGCACCTGCGCCTTCTCGTCCGCGCCGCTCACGACCGATTCCGGGTCGATGCCCGTAAGGTGGTTCGGCACCACGTGACCGAGTTTCCCGAACCAGAAATTCGCCATTGCCGTAAGCACCCTCCCCTTGTCGGGAATCGGGTCGCCCAGCACGACATCGAACGCAGAGAGCCGATCGGAGGTCACGAGCAGCATCTTGTCGTGGCCGACCGCGTAGATGTCGCGAACCTTGCCGCTGGCGATCTTCTTCAGGCTTTTGATGTTCGATTCGTACAGGGGCGGGCTCATCAGGCCGCTTTCTCTGCTTCCGGCTTCCACTTGCCCTGGGAGGCAAGCCCATTCATGCGCGCGCGGTGCGCAAAGGCCTTCTGCGCAGCGGCATAGTTGGCCGCCTTGCCGCTCCACGCCTTGAGCGCCGGGTTCTGCAGGGCGCGCGAATACGAGAACGTGAGCGGCCAGGGCGCGCCCATGCGGTTCATCGCATCGAGGTGGGCCGTGGCGGCCTCATCCGACTGGCCGCCCGAGAGGAACACCACGCCCGGCAGGGAGGCCGGCACGGTTCGCTTGAGGACCCGCAGTGTGCGCTCGGCCACTTCGTCGACGCCGGCCTGGCGCGAGCAGGCATTGCCCGAGACGACCATGCTGGCCTTGAGGATCGTGTGCTCGAAGGAAACGTTGTAGGCCGCCAGCGCGGCGAAGGTGGCGCGCAGCGTCGCCTCGGTGACTTCCTCGCAGCGCTCGATCGTATGGCTGCCGTCGAGCAGCACTTCGGGCTCGATCATCGGCACGATGGAGGCCGCCTGGCAGGCGCCCGCGTAACGCGCCAGCGCGTGCGCATTGGCGTAGATGCAGGTGTGCGAGGGGATCCCGTCCCCAATGGTGATGACCGCGCGCCACTTGGCAAAGCGCGCGCCAAGCTTGAAGTACTCGGCCATGCGCTTGTCGAGGCCGTCCAGGCCCTCGGTCACCTTTTCGCCGGCTTGCGCGAGCGGGATCTGCACGACGCCCTTGTCGACCTTGATCCCGGGGACGATGCCGTTTTTCGCAAGATAGGCCGGAAACGTCGCGCCATCGTTGCCGCTCTGGCGAAGCGTTTCATCATGCAGGATCACCCCCGAGATGTACTGGCTCACGCCGGGCGTGGTGAACAACAGCCCCCGATACGTCCGGCGGTTTTCCTCCGTACAGTCGACATTCACCGACTGGAACCGCTTCTCGCAGGTGCCGGCCGATTCGTCCGCGGCCAGCACGCCTTTGCCCGGGGTCATCATCGCCGCGGCGGTTTTGGAAAGAAGGGATTTATCCATGGAGTGCGGTCCTTGAGGCTGGCCGATACAGGCGTTGCGGGAGGGCCGGATTTTACCCGCAAGGCCCGCCGCGGGTCACGCACTGCACCTTTTCTGGGGGATAATGCGCGCCCTTGAAGCTGCGCCTGAGGGGTCCTGACTAAGGGCCTGATAAAAGCCCGGCTTCGAACCACAAGGCTTCCCTGATGATACGGATTGAAAACCTGACCAAGTCGTTCGGGCTGAAAAAGGCCGTGGACGACCTGTCCTTTTCCGTGGAGCGCGGCGAAGTGCTCGGCTTCCTCGGACCGAACGGCGCCGGGAAATCCACCACGATGCGCATGATCACCGGCTTCCTGCCCCCGAGCGCCGGGAAGGTTTCGATCGGCGGCCACGACGTGGTCGAGGACGCCCTCGCCGCCAAGCGCCTGATCGGCTACCTGCCGGAAAACGCCGCCTCGTACCCGGACATGTCGGTCGAAGGCTTCCTCGGGTTCGCAGCGGAACTGCGCGGCCTGACCGGCGGGGAGAAGAAGAAGGCCGTGCACCGCGTGGTCGACCTGTGCTTTCTCTCTTCGGTGCTGCACCAGCAGATCGACACCCTCTCGAAGGGCTACCGGCACCGGACCTGCCTCGCGCAATCGCTGATCCATGACCCGGACGTGCTCATCATGGACGAGCCGACCGATGGCCTGGACCCGAACCAGAAGTACGAGGTGCGCAACCTCATCCGCGAGATGGGCAAGACCAAGGCCGTGATCTTCTCGACGCACATCCTCGAGGAAGTCGATGCCGCCTGCACGAGGGCCATCATCATCGACCGCGGGCGCATTGTCGCCAACGGCACGCCCGAGGAACTGCGGAACATGTCGGACCTCGCAGGAGCGGTGACCCTGTCCGCACCCAAGGCCGACCGCGCGAAACTGGAGGCGCTGCCCGAAGTGGCGCGCGTCGAGCAGCTCGAGGAACCGTGGCTGCGCATCTACCCGAAAGACAAGAACGCGCCGGTCGCCTTGGCCCAGTCGGTCATGGACCTTGCCCGTCAGCAAAGCTGGCAGGTGTACTCGCTCCATACGGAGGCCGGCCAGTTGGACGAGGTCTTCCGCCGCATCACGCTGCCGGACACGGTGAAGAAATGAAAACCAACTCGTCGATTGCCACCATCCGCGCCATCGCCAAGCGCGAGCTCTCCTCGTACTTCACCTCCCCGGTGGCGTACGTGTTCCTCGTGATCTTCCTGTTGCTCGCCGGGTTCTTTACTTTCACCGTCGGCAGCTTCTTCGAGCGCGGCGAGGCGAGCCTCTCGGCGTTCTTTGCCTGGCACCCGTGGATCTACCTCGTGCTGGTGCCCGCCGTCGGCATGCGCGTGTGGTCCGAGGAGCGGCGCTCGGGCACGATGGAACTGCTGCTCACCATGCCGGTGAATGCGTGGGAGGCGATCATCGCGAAATTCCTCGCGTCCTGGGCGTTCCTCCTGATCGCGCTGGCGCTCACTTTCCCGATCGTCATGACGGTGAACTTCCTCGGCAACCCGGACAACGGCATGATCGCGGCCGGCTACTTCGGCAGCTTCCTCCTGGCCGGCGCTTATCTCGCGATCACCTGCATGACCTCCGCGCTCACGCGGAACCAGGTCATCGCCTTCATCCTCTCGGTCGTGCTGTGCCTGTTCCTGATCCTCGCGGGGTTCAACCCGGTGACGGACATGATGACCCGCTGGGCGAACCCCGCAATGGTCGAGATCGTGGCGGCCTTTTCGGTCATCACCCATTTCGACGGGTTCCAGAAAGGCGTGATCGACACGCGCGACCTCTTCTTCTTCCTCTCGGTGATCGGGTTCGCGCTGTTTGCGACTTCGGTGATCATCCGCAACCACCGGGCGGGCTGAGCACTCATGAAAAAACACGAAACGTTCCTCTACTCCGCGGTCGGCCTGGCCGCGCTCTTCATCATCCTGGTGGCGTTCAACTACCTCGCCTCGAGCGCGGCGGTGCGCGCCGACCTGACCGACGGCAAGCTCTACACGTTGTCCGATGGCACCAGGAAGATCCTGCAGAAGCTCGACGGCCCGGTGAAGCTGCGCCTGTATGTCTCGCAATCCGACAACGCGATCCCTGTCCAGCTGCGCAGCTTCGCGCAGCGCGTCGAGGACCTCGTGCGCGAATTCAAGGCCGTCGCCGGCCCGAACCTCATCATTGAGCGCTACAACCCCAAGCCCGATTCGGACGAGGAAGACGCCGCGCAGCTCGATGGCGTCGAGCCGCAGACGCTCTTCACGGGCGAGCAGTTCTATCTCGGCCTGTCGGTCAGCCGGCTGGACCGCAAGCAGGCCTTGTCGAACATCTCGCAGCAACGCGAGCGCCTGCTCGAGTACGACCTGATCCGCGCGATTGCCCGCGTGGCGAATGCCGAGCGGCCGACCATCGGCGTCATGAGCGCGATCCCCATCATGGGCGAGCCGATGAACATGATGACGCGCCAGCCGAGCGAGCCGTGGGTGCTTGCCAATGAGCTCAAGCGCGACTTCAACGTGAAAGTCGTGCCGATGAGTACCGAGGTGATCGATAAGGACATCAACGTCCTCCTTGTCATTCAGCCGCGCGACATCATGGAGTCGGCCGAATACGCGCTCGACCAGTTCGTGCTGCGCGGCGGCAAGCTGATCGCCTTCGTCGACCCCTACATGTTCTTCGACCAGCAGCCCAATCCCATGATGCCGAACATGCCGGGCCAGCCGGGGTCCTCGACGCTCCCGCGCCTCTTCAAGGCCTGGGGCATCAACATGGATCCGGGCAAGGTGATCGCGGACGTCACGTACGCATCGGGAGCCGGCCAGCGGTACACGCCGACCGTCATCACGCTGAATAAGACTGCGCTTAGCCGGGACGACGTCGCCACGAGCCAGATCGACACGCTGCTGCTGGCGTTCTCGGGCGTGTTCGATGCATCCAAGCCGGCCGAGGGCCTCAAAGTCACAGACCTCGCGCGCACCTCGCCGAATTCGATGCTGGTGGACAACATCGTCGCCTCGGTCTCGGGCGATGCGGCCATGAAAGGCTTTACGCCGGACAACAAGGCCAAGCCGCTCGCGATGCGCCTCTCGGGCAAGTTCAAGACGGCCTTCCCCGAAGGCAAGCCCGCGCCCTTCAACCCGGACAAGGACAAGAAACCGGTCGAAGCCGGGCCGCAGCTGAAGGAAGGCGCGGCGGAGAACTCCATCGTGCTCGTGGCCGATGCCGACATGCTCGCCGACGGCGCCGCGGTCGAAGTTCAGACCATCCTGGGCCAGCGCGTCGTGGTGCCCTCGAACGGCAACCTGGCGCTCGTGCAGGGCATGATCGAGCAACTCGCTTCCGGGGACGACCTCATGAGCCTCCGCAGCCGAGCCTCGAGCTTCCGGCCGCTCACGGTCGTGCGCGAGATGGAGGCCAACGCGCAGAAGCAATACTTCGGCAAGATCAAGGAGCTCGAGGACGAGCTCCAGCAGACGACCGAAAAAATGCAGAAGCTGCAGCGCCAGTCCGGCGGCACCAAGACCGCGCAGATCATGTCGCCCGAGCAGCAGGCCGAGCTCGAGCGCTTCAAGAAGCGCGTGATCGAAACCCGCCAGGTACTCAAGGACCTCAGGAAGACTCTCCGCCAGGACGCCGAAGCGCTCCAATTCTGGACGAAGGTGATGAACATCGCGCTGATGCCGCTTCTCGTGGCGATCTTCGGCCTGGGCTACGCGCTCGTGCGCCGCCGCAGGACAGCTGCCGGGGCAGCAGCATGAACAAGCAGCTCCTGGCGATCCTCGGCGTCATCCTGGTCGTCATGGGCGGCGCGGCGCTGTTCGTGCACAACCAGGGCGCCGGCGAGAAGCCCGCGGCCACCGCGCAGCTCGGCCAGCCCCTGCTCAAGGGCCTCAAGGCAAGCGAGATCGGCATCATCACGATCCGCGAGCCCAAGGCCACGCTGACTCTCGTGAAGAAAGACAACCGCTGGACGATCGCCGAGAAGAACGGCTTCGCAGCCGACTTGGACAAAGTCACCGACCTCGTCGTGAAGTCCATCGAACTGAAAGCCGGGCAGGTCGAGCCGATCGGCGAGAAAGACCGTCCCCGCCTGAACCTGGCGGATCCGGGCAAAGGCGAAGGTGCCGCCACTGCGATTACCTATAAAGCCGCCGACGGGAAGATCCTGGCCGAGTTGCTGGTCGGGAAGAAGTACTTCAAGAAGGAGCCCGAGGGCGACGCCTCCAAGGCGCAGGGGGACGGCCGCTTCGTGATGCTGCCCTCCGATCCCAAGCAGGTTTACATCGTGTCCGAGCCTTTGCGCGTTGCGACGACCGCCACCGGCGACTGGATCTCGAAAGAAGGGGTCGCGATCGAGCGCGTGAAAGTGCTCGAGGTGAAACCCGCGCAGGGCGGCGACGGCTACCGCATCGAGCGCGACACGGACGGCATCGACTGGAAATTGGTAGGGGCCGGTGCCGGGCAGAAGCTCGACGTGTCACGCGCCAATGCGGCGTCCTACAGCCTGAACAAGCTCGACATCGAAGACCTTGCGGCCGCGGATGCGGACACGGGCCTCGACCAGCCGACCGTCATCACGGCGACTACCTTCGATGGGTTGACCTACACGCTGCTGGTCGGCAAGAACGACAAGGACAAGACCTTCGTCAAGGTGAACGTCGAAGGCACGCCGGTCCGCGAAGCGACGCCGCCGAGAGCGGAAAAAGCCGACGAGAAGGCCGAGGACAAGGCCAAGCGCGAGAAGGCCGTGGTGGACGACAAGAAGAAATTCGAAGACCGCACCGCCCGCGAGAAGACGCTCAAGGACTACGTGCTCGTGGTGCAGTCGCGCAAGTTGAACGACACACTGAAGAAACGCAGCGAGCTCCTCGAGCAGAAGAAGCCCGACGAGAAGAAGCCTCCGGCGAAGAAGTAGTTGCGGAGGTTAAGCGCCACCTAACCGGCGCTCGAACTCCACCTGCACCGATTCGGTCTCGTCGGCCAGCCACACCTGGCCGTCCTGGATCGTGCAATTGAGGTGCATGCTCTTCTTGGAAAACTTCGCGAGCGCCTGCGTGGCCACCTGCGGCAGCACGATGACTTCAAGGTTGGATGAGCGCTCGAAAGACTCGCGCCCCTGTTTCCACCACAGATCGAACCCGCGCCCGTAGCTGTAAACAATCACGCGGTCCGAGCGCCCGCAGGCGCGGCGGATCTTCTTGTCGTCGGGCAGGCCGACCTCGATCCAGAGCTGGATGCGGCCGGTGAGGTCCTTCAGCCAAAGGTCGGGCTCGTCGTCGCTGCTGCCGATGCTTTGCGCGAACGAAAGGCTTTCATTCGCGTTCAGCGCAAAAGCCAGGATGCGCACCATCATGCGCTCGTCGGTCTCGGACGGATGCCGCGCGATGGTCAGCGCATGGCCTGCGTAATAGTTCCTTTCCATGTCGGCGACTTGCAGGTCAGCCCTGAAGACGGTGGCTTTGAGCGCCATTCTGCTTTTCCCGCGGGAGGCGATTTAAGGGGGTAAGATGGTCGAATGCATTATGTACAGGCGGGCAAGAGTACTCAAACGAATCCCCCCATCGTTTTCGTCCACGGCTTTGCCTGCACGCACACCGACTGGCAATCGCAGCTCGACTTCTTCAGTCCCACGCATTCGGTAGTTGCCTGCGACCTGCGCGGGCACGGCGACACGCCAGGTGATTCGCACGACTGCTCGATCGAGACCTATGGCGCGGACGTCGCGGCGCTGGTCACCGAGCTCAAGTTTCCACCGGCCATCCTCGTCGGCCACAGCATGGGCTGTCGTGCGGTGTTACAGGCTTACCTGTATGCGCCTGAGCGAGTAAAAGCCATCGTTCTGGTGGACGGCAGCCGCCTGGGGTTCGGCGACCCCGCTGTCGCCGAGCGGGTCATGAACGAGCAGCTGCGCGCGACCGGCTACGGCGTCTTCGCGCGCCGCCTGTTCGACGAAATGTTCATCGTCTCGAGCGATCCCAAGCTGAAGGCCGCCCTCATGGAGCGCGCCCTCCAGCTGCGCTCCGAGATCGGGAGCACGCTTTTCCCCCGCATGGTCGGCTGGGACGCGCGGCGCATGGAAGCGGCGCTCGCCGCCGTGCGCGTGCCGCTGATGGTCATCCAGAGCACGATGATGAATGCGGAGCGCATTCGCGTCTCGCTCGCTGCCACGCAGACTTCGTCGTGGCTGGATCTCGTCAAGTCCCGCGCGGCCGGCGCGCGCATCGAGATCGTCCCGGGGGTCGGTCACTTCCCCCAGCTCGAGGCCCCGGACAAGGTCAATGCCCTCATCGCGAATTTCGCCGCCGCCCTGAAATAAGTGGGAGGGGCGCGGGGTTCGGGACGGCTTCGACGTGCGTGAAAGCGCCGCCTTGGTAGAGAGCGCCAACCGGATGCTCTTTTTCCTTTCTCGCCAGGATGGTCTTGGCGTACACCTCGCTGTCATCCTGCGGGCGGTAGCCGAGCCGGTACGCGTTCGAGTTGTCGTACCACGAGCGCTTGTTGCCTGACACGCCGTAGACGATTTCGAAGCGGATTTTCGGGTGGTCGATGCCGATCGAAACCAGCTGCGCGAGGTCGCGCGGCGTGAGGAGGATCGAGAGCCGCCGCTTGTCGATCGGCTTTTCGTTCACGTTGCCGATGCGCATAAGGAAGACTTCCATCCCGTACTTGTCCGAATACAGGCTGCCGAGCGCCTCGCCGAACACCTTCGACACGCCGTAGCGCCCGTCGGGCTTGATGTAGACACGGTGGTCGATCTTCTGCTTTCTCGGGTAGAAGCCCACTGCGTGGTTGCTGGTCGCAAACAGCATGCGCTTCACGCCGTTGCGCCGCGCCGCCTCGAAGAGGTTGTAGCAGCCGATGATGTTCGCCTGGAGGATGTCCTCCCACGGGCCTTCCACCGAATAACCGCCCAGGTGCACGATTGCGTCGACGCCCTTGGTGATGCGCAGTGCGTCGGCCATGCGGGAGACATCGGCTTGCGCGAACCGCTCGCCTTTGGCTTTGTCCTTGAGCGGGCGCAGGTCCGATAGGCGCAGGGCATAGCGGCCGGCGAGTTCCCGGCGCAGGTGCGTCCCTACGTCCCCTGCAGCCCCCGTGATCAGGACG
>JANXRZ010000100.1 GCA_025352885.1 Pseudomonadota bacterium
GAGCCGCGTCTTCATCTGGTCGTAGACCTTGAAGAAGTTCGCGCCCTGGCGGTCCATCTTGTTCACGAACGCGAGCCGCGGCACCTTGTACTTGTTGGCCTGCCGCCACACGGTTTCCGATTGCGGCTGCACACCGCCTACCGCGCAATACACCATGCACGCGCCGTCGAGCACGCGCATCGAGCGCTCGACTTCGATCGTGAAGTCGACGTGCCCCGGGGTGTCGATGATGTTGATCCGGTGCTCGGGGAAGTTCTTGTCCATCCCCTTCCAGAAGCAGGTCGTCGCAGCGGAGGTAATCGTAATGCCGCGCTCTTGCTCTTGCTCCATCCAGTCCATGGTGGCAGCGCCATCGTGCACTTCACCAATCTTGTGGTTCACGCCGGCGCCGCGACGATGGACTGGATGGAGCAGGAGCAGGAGCGCGGCATCACGATCACGTCTGCCGCGACGACCTGTTTCTGGAAGGGCATGGACCTGTCCTTCCCCGAGCACCGAATCAACATCATCGATACGCCGGGTCACGTCGACTTCACCATTGAGGTCGAGCGCTCGATGCGCGTCTTGGACGGCGCGTGCATGGTGTACTGCGCAGTGGGTGGCGTGCAGCCGCAGTCCGAGACGGTCTGGCGCCAGGCGAACAAGTACAAGGTGCCGCGCCTGGCTTTCGTGAACAAGATGGATCGCGTCGGGGCGAACTTCTTCAAGGTCTACGACCAGATGAAGTCGCGCCTCAAGGCGAATGTCGTTGCCATCCAGGTCCCAATTGGCGCCGAGGAAGAGTTCCACGGTGTGATCGACCTGGTCGCAATGCGCGCCATCTACTGGGACGACTCGACCCAGGGCATGAAATTCGAGAAAAAGGCGATTCCAGCCGAGTTGCTCGAAGACGCGCGCGAATGGCGCGAGAAGATGGTCGAGATCGCGGCCGAAGCGAACGAGGCGCTCATGAACAAGTACCTCGAGTCCGGTGAGTTGTCGGTCGAGGAGATCAAGCAGGGCCTGCGCATTCGTACGATTAACAACGAGATCGTCCCCATGCTGTGCGGCTCGGCATTCAAGAACAAAGGCGTGCAGGCGATGCTGGATGCGGTTGTCGAGTATCTGCCTTCACCCGTGGATATCCCGCCGGTCAAGGGGGAGAACGACCGTGGCCTGCAGGAAACCCGCCCAGCGGGAGACGATCAGCCCTTCGCCGGCCTCGCATTCAAGATCGCGACCGACCCGTACGTCGGCCAGCTGACGTTCATCCGCGTGTACTCGGGTGTGCTTGCTTCTGGCGATACGGTCTACACGTCGGTCCGCGGCAAAAAAGAGCGCATTGGGCGGCTGCTGCAAATGCACGCCAACCAGCGGGACGAGATCAAGGAAGTGCGTGCAGGCGACATCGCCGCCGTAGTGGGCATGAAAGATGTGACCACCGGCGAAACGATCTGCGACGTGAACAAGGTCATTACGCTTGAGAAGATGGTGTTCCCCGAGCCCGTCATCTCGCAGGCCGTCGAGCCCAAGACCAAGGTCGATCAGGAAAAGATGGGCGTGGCCCTCAACCGGTTAGCGCAGGAAGATCCTTCGTTTCGCGTGCATACCGACGAGGAATCCGGCCAGACGATCATCTCCGGCATGGGCGAACTGCACCTCGAAATCATCGTGGATCGCATGCGCCGGGAATTCGGCGTCGAAGCGTCGGTCGGCAAGCCCCAGGTGGCTTACCGGGAAACCTTCAAGAAGGCGGTCGAGCAGGAAGGCAAGTTCGTCAAGCAGTCCGGCGGGCGCGGCCAGTACGGCCACGTCTGGCTCAAGCTCGAGCCGCAGGTTGCCGGCAAGGGATTCGAGTTCGTTGACGCAATCAAAGGCGGATCCGTCCCTCGCGAGTTCATTCCCGCGGTCAGCAAGGGCGTGACCGAGGCGCTGCTCGGTGGCGTGCTTGCCGGGTATCCGGTCGTCGATGTCAAGGTCACGCTGTTCGACGGTTCGTTCCACGAAGTCGACTCGAACGAAAACGCCTTCAAAATGGCCGCAATCTTCGCGTTCAAGGACGGGATGAAGGCTGCTTCCCCGGTGCTCCTCGAGCCGATCATGGCCGTGGAGATCGAGACACCCGAGGAAAAAATGGGCGACGTCATGGGCGACCTGTCCTCACGCCGCGGCGTCATCCAGGGCATGGACGACCTGCCCAGCGGCAAGGCGATCAAGGGAGAAGTCCCGCTGGCCGAAATGTTCGGCTATTCGACGACGCTTCGCTCCCTGACCCAGGGCCGCGCCACGTACACGATGGAATTCAAGCATTACGCGGAAGCGCCCAAGAGCGTCGCCGAAGCGATTATCAGCAGCAAGAAGTAACCAACAACCGACACGAGAAAGCATCATGGCAAAAGGCAAATTCGAACGGACCAAGCCGCACGTAAACGTGGGGACGATTGGGCACGTTGACCATGGCAAGACGACGCTGACGGCGGCGATCACGACGGTGCTGGCGAGGAAGTTCGGCGGCGAGGCGAAAGCCTACGACCAGATCGATGCGGCGCCGGAAGAAAAGGCGCGCGGCATCACGATCAACACCGCGCACGTGGAGTACGAGACGTCAAAGCGCCACTACGCGCACGTCGACTGCCCGGGGCACGCGGATTACATCAAGAACATGATCACGGGTGCCGCGCAGATGGACGGCGCGATCCTCGTGGTGTCGGCCGCCGACGG
>JANXRZ010000110.1 GCA_025352885.1 Pseudomonadota bacterium
TGGTAAACGCACCGCCGGACGTGATGAACCACAACCTCGAGACCGTGCCGCGCCTTTACCGGCAGGCCCGGCCAGGAGGGGATTACCAGCACTCGCTATCGCTGCTCCAATCCTTTAAGCGCCGCTACCCGAACGTGCCGACAAAATCGGGGCTCATGGTCGGGCTAGGGGAAACCGACGAGGAGATCCTCGCCGTGATGCGCGACCTGCGCGCGCATGACGTCGACATGGTCACGATCGGCCAGTACCTGCAGCCGAGCCCGCACCACCTTGCCGTCGAGCGCTACGTGCATCCGGATGTCTTTAGGATGTTCGAGGCGCAAGCTTCGGCGATGGGTTTCCGGCACGCCGCGATCGGCGCGATGGTCCGCTCTTCTTATCACGCGGACCAGCAGGCGCATGAAGCCGGTGTCCTGGCGAATGTCCCGGTACCGGTACATGAATTGCCCTGAACGCCGCACGGGCGCTGGGGCTACAAAACAGAATGTTCTGAAATTACGGCGTCAGGCCGGGTCGGCCAGCGCCTTTTCGAGCACGGCATTAAGTTCGGCCGCGGTCGGCTCGCCCACGTACCGCTTGATGATCCGGCCGCGGCGATCGACCACGAAGCTGGTGGGCGTCGCCTGCACATTGCCCCAGCTCCTGGCCAATCCTCCATCGAGGTCGAGCGCAACCTTGAAAGGCAACGCCTGCTTTTGCACGTATCCGGCCACGAGGTTCGGATGGTCGTAGCTCATGGCCACCGCCACCATCTCGTAGCCGCGCGGCGCGAATTTTCGATATGTCTCGGTCATCATTGGCATTTCGTGCACGCACACTTCGCACGACGTGGCCCAGAAATTCACCAGCACGACCTTGCCTCGCAGGTCCGACGTGGCGACAGTCTGCCCGGCAAGCGTTGCAAAGCGGACTTCCGGCGCTAGGCTGGTCTCATCGGTTGAGCAGCCTGCAGCAAGGAGAGACGCCGCCGAGGCGACAATGCGGATAAGCTGCGCGAACCGTTCCACGCTTGAAGGATGTGCCATGAGAACCCGCATTTTCGCTCTGATCGCCGGCCTTGTCATGGCCGGACCCGTTTTCGCCGGCGTCGAGGCGCTCAGCACCCAGGACGCCACCAGCGGACTGCGGGAGGCGCTCGTTACCGGCGCACAGTACGCGGTCGAATCCCTCGGCAAGCAGGACGGGTTCTTCGGCAACGGCAAGGTGAAGATCCCGCTGCCGGAATCGGCCCAGAAAGTGGAGAAGCTCCTGCGCCAGTTCGGCATGAGCAAGCAGGCCGATGAACTGATCCTGACGATCAACCGTGCGGCCGAAGCTGCGGTCCCGGAGGCCAAGACGCTGCTCGTCGACTCGGTGCGCAAGATGAGCGTTCAGGATGCCAAGGGAATCCTGATGGGCGGCCAGGATTCGGCCACGAAGTACTTCAAGCGCACGACGAGCGACCAGATACGCGGCCGATTCCTGCCGATCGTGAAAAAGGCAACCGCCAAAGTTCAGCTCGCGCAGAAATACGACGAGTACGCGGGGAAAGGCGCGAAGTTCGGCCTCATCAAGAAGGAGGACGCGCACCTGGACGACTACGTCACGCAGAAGGCGCTGGATGGTCTCTTCGTGATGATCGCCGAACAGGAAGCGAAGATCCGCCAAAACCCGGCCGAAGCCGCAACGAGCCTGCTCAAGAAGGTCTTCGGCGCGATCAAATAAAGCCCAATCAGCTAGGAACGGTCGCGAGGTTAGGAAGGGGCACGGGGGAAACCTTGGTTTCCCCTGTACCTAGCGCCTAGTGCGCTTTGTCCCAGTTGTCGCCTACGCCGACATCGACGATCAAATCAACGTCCAGCACCGCAACGTTTTGCATTAGGCCGGGCAGCGTCTCTTTCACCGAATCGATCTCGCCTTCGGGCACTTGGAGCACGAGCTCGTCGTGGACCTGCATGATCAGCAGCGTGGCGAGCTTTTGCTCATCGAGCCATGCCTGCACCTTTACCATTGCAAGCTTGATGAGGTCGGCCGCCGTCCCCTGCATCGGCGCATTGATCGCGGCACGTTCCGCTGCCTGCCGTCGCTGGGGACCGCCGCTTCGGATTTCGGGGAGCCAGAGACGCCGGCCGAAGACGGTCTCCACAAAGCCGCACTCGCGCGCCGAGTCACGAGTCTGCTGCATGTAGCGCTGGACGCCCGGATAGCGTGCAAAGTAGCTGTCGATGTAGGCCTGCGCCGTGGCGCGCTCGATGCTGAGGTTCTGCGCCAGGCCAAAAGCCGACATGCCGTAGATCAGGCCGAAGTTGATCGCCTTGGCCGCGCGGCGCTCATCCAAGGTGACTTCATCGAGCGGCCGCCCGAACACTTCGGCGGCCGTCGCGCGATGGACATCGAGGCCTTTTTCAAACGCGTGCTTCAACCCGGCGTCGCCTGAAAGGTGCGCCATGATTCGCAACTCGATTTGCGAATAGTCGGCGCTGACGATCTTTGAGCCGGGCGGCGCGATGAAGGCTTCGCGAATGCGTCGGCCTTGGGGCGTGCGCACGGGGATGTTCTGCAGGTTGGGATCGTTGGACGACAACCGGCCGGTGACGGCGACCGCCTGCGAATACGTGGTGTGGACGCGGCCGGTCTTCGCGTCGACCATGCGGGGCAGCTTGTCGGTATAGGTCGACTTCAGCTTGGCGATGCTGCGATATTCAAGCAGGAGTTTCGGCAGCGGGTAGTCGGCCGCCAGTTCCTGCAGGACGTCCTCATCGGTGGACGGTTGGCCGCCCGGCGTTTTCTTCTTGATCGGCAGGCCCTGTTTCTCGAACAGGATTTCCTGGATCTGCTTGGGCGAATTCAAGTTGAAAGGCTGGCCCGCGGCCTGATGAGCCTTTTTCTCGATCTCGAGCATCTCCGTACCGAGCTCGTGGCTCTGCGCTACGAGCTTAGGCACGTCGAGCAGCACGCCGTTGCGCTCCATGCGCAGCAGCACCGGCAGTACCGGCATCTCGATCTGCTCGTAGACGAACTTGAGCTTCTCGTCGGCCGCGATCTGGCTGTGCATCCACTCGTGAACCGCCAGTGTGCAATCGGCGTCTTCGGCTGAATACTTCGTGGCGCGGTCGACGTCGACTTCGGCAAACGAAATGCGCGACGCGCCTTTACCGGTCATCGCGTCGTAGCTCAACGTTTCCCAGCCGCAGTGCCGCCGCGCCAGCGTTTCGAGGTCGTGCCGCTCATGCACTTCGAGCACATAGGATTCGAGCAGCGAGTCATGCGCGATTCCGCGCAGTGCGACGCCATGGTTTGCAAGCACATGGGCGTCGAATTTGAGGTTCTGGCCGACCTTGCCGGGCTTCTCGCCTTCCAGCCACGGTCTGAGGATCCCGAGCGCGCGCTCGACGCCCAGCTGCTCGGGTGCGCCGGCATAGCGGTGTGCCACCGGCACGTAGTACGCGGCCTCATCGAAGGCGAAGGACAACCCCACGAGGTTTGCAGTCATGGGCTCGAGCCCATCGGTCTCCGTGTCGAAGCCCACGAGCTCCGCCTTGTCCAGGCGCGCGGCGAGTTCGTGCAGTTCAGGCTCCGTGATCACCATCGAATAGGTTCGCCGCGGCCTTTCCGGGCGACTTGGGTCTGAGGACACAGGTGTCGTCGTAAAAGCCGTGGTCCGCGAATGCACCGGGGCCCGCAGCGCCTTTTCGGCCTCCGGCTCACCGCCCTCCAGTTCGCGCAGCCACGACTTGAGGCCGTAGCGCGAGAAGAGCTCCTTCAGCTTGTCCTTGTTGTAGCCGCCCTGGTGCAGGTCCGGCACCGTCACCGGCAGCTCGCAGTCGCGCCGCATCGTGAGGAGGAACCGCGCCTTGGGGAGCCAGTCGAGCGCCTTGCGCAGGTTCTCGCCGACCGCGCCAGTGATCCCGTTTGCGTTCGCGATCACCGCGTCAAGTGAGCCGTACTCCGTGATCCACTTGCAGGCCGTCTTGGGGCCGACCTTGTCGACGCCCGGAACGTTGTCGATCGAATCGCCCACCAGCGAGTAGTAATCGACGATGAGCTCGGGCGGCACGCCGAATTTTTTCTTGACCCCCTCGATGTCGAGCTTTTCGTTGGTCATCGTATTGACCAGCGTGACCTGCTCGTCCACCAGTTGCGCCAAGTCCTTGTCGCCGGTGGAGATGACACAGTTCATCCCGACCTTCTTCGCTTGCTCGGCGAGCGTTGCGATCACATCGTCTGCCTCCACGCCGTCGACCGCGACCACCGGCCAGCCGAGTGCCGCTACGATCTCCCTAATCGGCTCGACTTGCGACGCCAGGTCGTCCGGCATGGCGGAGCGATTGGCCTTGTATTCGGCGTACGCTTCCTCCCGGAAGGTCTTGGCCTTCGTATCGAACACACAGGCTCGCGCTTCGGTCTTGTAGTCGGTTGCCAGCCGCCTTAGCATGTTCACCACGCCATAGATCGCGCCGGTGTGCTCGCCGGCGGCGTTCTTCAGTTCCGGCATCGCATGGAACGCGCGATACAGGTACGACGAGCCGTCGACCAGCAACAGCGTTTTGGCAGGTTCTTTCTGAGGATCCACAGACAAGATGAGTGACGTCGACAAGCTTCCGATCCCGGCGGATGCCGGAGCCGAATCACGCGGAACAAGTACTGCCGGCGAGGCCTGGCGCGTGTTCGGAATTATGTCAGAGTTCGTGGAGGCAACCGAGCGCCTGTCGCGCATCCGTCCTGCAGTTTCCATCTTCGGCAGCGCGCGCGTGGCGAACGACTCGCCGGCCTACCGCCTGGCTGAAGAAACCTGCCGCTTGCTCTCGGACGCCGGATTCGCCGTTATCTCCGGCGGCGGTCCTGGCGTCATGGAAGCCGCGAACAAGGGCGCTTTCTTCGGCCGCTCGCCTTCCATCGGCCTGAACATCGAGCTCCGGCACGAGCAGCATGGCAACGAGTATCAGGACATCAGCCTGCGCTTTAAGCATTTCTTCGCGCGCAAGGTCATGTTCGTCAAGTTCGCCTGCGCCTATGTGGTCCTGCCGGGCGGCTTCGGCACCCTGGACGAGCTCTTCGAGGCGCTCGTGCTCGTCCAGACGAAGAAGACGCGCGCCATGCCCATCATCCTCATGCATTCCCCCTTTTGGGTGGGCCTCGTGGACTGGATCCGGGACAGGCTGGTGGCGGAGCGCATGATCGATGCCGAAGACCCGCAGCTGATCCAGATGATCGACGAGCCCAAGGAGGTTGTGGCGGCGATTTTTGCGCACTACGAAAAGCGCGGATTCCAGCTGCTGCCCTCGGAACGCGAGGTGATGCTCAACCTGTGACTGGAGGCGATTCTGCTAGAATTCCCCGCAACGGCCATGCGAAAACTTCTCACCTTCCTCCTCCTGGCCGCAGCGTTCCCGGTGCTCGCGCAGAACCGACCGCCACTGCAACTGGAGCCGCTGCCTCCGCCCCCGCCGCTGGCGCCAGGTCTTTCGGATGCCGACGATACCGCCCCCCGGGTGAACATCCCGGTGCAACGCGAGGACAAGGTCGAAGAAGTGCGGGAAAACGGGCGGGTCGTCATGATGAGGGTCACCCCGCCAAACGGCGTTCCGTATTACCTGATGGATAACACCGGCAACGGCAACTGGATGCGCCGCGACTCGCTCGACGATGGCGTGCGCGTGCCGATGTGGACCATCCGCACGTTCGACTGATCGCTTGTCGGTCTTCACGCCGGTTTCCGAGGCCCAGCTTGCCACCTGGCTGAAGCGCTATTCGGTCGGAACGCTCGAGCTGCTCGAGCCCATCGCCGCTGGAATAGAGAACACCAACTATTTCGTCACCACGACGCAGGGCCGCTACGTCCTCACCCTGTTCGAGAAGCTGGGCGCAAAAGAGCTGCCTTTCTACCTCGATCTCATGGCCCATCTCGCGCGCCACGGCATTCCGTGCCCCGCGCCGATTGCCGATGTGGGCGACCAATATTTGGGCGAGTTGAACGGCAAGCCGGCGGCGCTCGTCACGCGCCTGCCCGGCAAATCCGTCATGCGTCCGGGAGCGGATCACTGCGGGCAGCTTGGCGCACTGTTAGCGCGCATGCACCTTGCAGGACGGTCATATGCCGCGCACCAGGACAACCCGCGCGGGCCGCGCTGGTGGCGGGAGACGGCCCCTAAGGTGCGCCCGTTCCTCGATGAGGCCGGGCAGGCCCTGCTCGAGCGGGAAATGACTTTCCAGGGGCAGCATCGATTTCCCGAGCTCCCGCGTGGTCCGGTACATGGGGACCTCTTCCGTGACAACGCCATCTTCCAGGACGGCCGGCTCTGCGGCGTGTTCGATTTCTACTTCGCAGGCGTCGATGTCCTGCTCTTCGATGTCGCCGTCTGCGCTAACGACTGGTGCCTTGTCGACCCGGCCGCCGATCGCAGGTTCGCGCCGAACCTGGTCGCTGCGTTCCTCGGCGAGTACGCCAAGGTGCGCACCTTTACGCCCGACGAGCGCGAAGCGTGGCCGACGCTGTTGCGCGGCGCGGCCTTGCGGTTCTGGCTTTCGCGCCTCTACGACTATCACTTGCCGCGTCCCGGGGAACTCGTGCACGCTCACGACCCCGGCCATTTCCGCGAGGTGCTTGAACTTCGGGCAAGCCCCGCAGCGCCCGTGCCCTGGGTCGACTGATGCAGGCTCGCCTCATTCCCGCCGGCCGTGGTTGGCGATGGCTCACCGACGGATGGAAGATCTTTCGCGCATCCCCGCTGAAGTGGCTTGCGCTCGTGTTCGGTTATTGGATGCTGATGACCGTCGCGAGCGTCATCCCTGTCGTTGGCGTGGTCGCCGTGCTCCTTCTCGTCCCGGGCTTCTCCGTCGCTTTCATGGCCGCGAGCCGCGTGGTCGAGCGTGGTCAGCCCATCGAGCTTTCGCTGCTTTTCGCCGGGTTTCGCGAAAACGTCGGGTCGCAGATTGCGCTCGGCGGCGTGTACCTGGCTTCAATCGGGCTTGTTCTCTCGGCGAGCATGCTGGGCGACGATGGTGCCCTCGCGCGCTGGATGGTGACCGGTGCTCGCCCCTCTCCGGAAATGGTTCAGTCGGAGGGCTTCCTTCGCGCGCTCATGCTCGCGGCGACGCTTTACATGCCCGTGATGATGCTCTTCTGGTTCTCCCCCACGCTGGTCGCCTGGCATGCGATGCCCGTGCCGAAGGCCCTGTTCTTTTCGCTGTTTGCCTGCCTCATGAACTGGCGCGCCTTCACCGTCTACAGCCTCGCCTGCGCATTCGTGCTGTTCGTCGTGCCGACGATTGCCTTGTTCGTCCTAATGCTGTTCTCCGCAGGTGCGTTGCGCCCTGCGGCGATGGCGGTGATGTTCCCGTTCGTGCTGTCCTTGATGCCGCTGCTTTTCGCGAGCTTTTATGCGAGCTATCGGGACATTTTCGCTGGCGAGAATGCGCCGTCTGGCGCGTAACTGTGTGCGCTGGATGACCAAGCAGCACGAGCCGCTGGGATAGAATCATCGGCTATCCCGTCTCACCCAGTTGCCCCGCGTGACAGAACGCATGCAGCGCCTGCGCGAAATCCCATACAACTACACGTCGTTCTCGGACCGAGAGATCGTGGTGCGCCTGCTCGGGCGCGGCGCGTGGGACCTGATCAGCGAACTGCGCGCCGAGCGGCGCACAGGGCGGTCGGCCCGTATGCTGTACGAGGTGCTCGGCGAAATCTGGATCGTCCAGAGGAACCCTTATCTGGAAGACGACCTCATCGAGCATCCGCGACGGCGCGCCCAAGTGCTGGCCGGCATGCGCAAGCGGCTGGAGGAGATCGAGTTGCGGCGCGGCGAAAGCGACAAGGTTCAGGCGCTGCTTACGATGGGACGCGAAGCCGTCGACAAGTTCGATCTCGCGTTCGAGAGGACGCAGGCCATGCGGCGCAAGACCCTGCGCCGGCTTTCCCGCGTCACGCGCAAGGACAACATTGCCTTCGACGCGTTCGCTCGCGTATCGCACGTAACGGATGCGACCGACTGGCGTGTCGAATACCCGTTCGTGGTTGTTTCCCCGGATACCGAGGAAGAGGTGCAGTCCATCGTGCGCCAACTCGTTCGCCTCGGCCTCACGATCATCCCCCGTGGTGGCGGCACGGGGTATACAGGCGGCGCCGTGCCGCTCACGCGACGCTCGGCAGTCGTGAACACCGAAAAACTGGAAGCGCTCGGCCCGGTTGAGGATGCGGACCTACCCGGTCTCGGACGCTCAACTACGGTGATCCGGTGCGGCGCCGGGGTGGTCACCCGTCGGGTCATGGATGCCGCAGAAAATGCCGGATTGGTATTCGCAGTCGACCCGACCTCAGCCGACGCCTCTTGCATTGGCGGCAACGTCGCCATGAATGCGGGTGGAAAAAAAGCGGTGCTGTGGGGCACCGCAATCGACAACCTTGCCTCCTGGCGCATGGTGACGCCCCAGGCGGAGTGGCTCGAGGTGGAGCGGCTCGACCACAATCTCGGCAAGATCCACGACGTCGAGAAAGCCACTTTCCGTGTCTGTCGCTATGCGGCAGACGGCCGCAAGCTCCTCGAGGAATCGCATATCGAGATTCCCGGAGGCGGCTTCCGCAAGGCGGGGCTCGGCAAGGACGTCACGGACAAGTTCCTCTCGGGATTGCCCGGCGTACAGAAGGAAGGTACCGACGGCATCATCACGTCGGCACGGTTCATCCTGCACAAGATGCCGGCGCACATCCGGACCGTGTGCCTGGAATTTTTCGGCAACGCGCATGATGCCGTGCCGGCCATCGTCGAAATCACCGAGTACCTGGCAAAGCACCCCAGCGCGATGCTGGCCGGTCTCGAGCACCTCGACGACCGGTACCTGAAAGCGGTCGGTTACGCGACCAAGGCGCGCCGCAACGAGCGACCGAAGATGGCGCTGTTCGGCGACATCGTCGGCGACAACGTCGACGAAGTGGCGAGCGCCGCGTCCGCGGTCGTGAGGATAGCCAACGCGCGCGGCGGCGAGGGCTTCATCGCCGTCACGGCGGAGACCCGCAAGCGCTTCTGGCTCGACCGCGCGCGCACGGCTGCGATCGCTAAGCACACGAACGCGTTCAAGATCAACGAGGACGTGGTCATTCCGCTGCCGCGGCTGGCGGATTATTCCGACGGCATCGAACGCATCAACATCGAGCTGTCGATCGCCAACAAGCTCGAACTGCTCGACGCCTTGTCGGAGTACTTCAAGGGGGAACTGCCGCTCATCCAGCAGGATGTGAAAGTCACCTCGGCAGAGTTACTGGGCGACCGGCCGAACCAGGCGCTCGAGGCGATCGAGAAAGTGCGCGCGAGGTGGCAATGGCTGCTGGGAAATCTGGATACGCCCGGCTCTCAGATCCCGCTGGAAGCCTTGGGGCACGGGGGCGTCGACCCGGCAAAAGCGCGACAGTTTCCAAGCGTGTTCGCCGCCGTCCAGTCGCACGCCCTGCGCGTGTCATGGAAAAGCGAGTTGCGGGAGGATTTGCTGCGCATTTTCGACGGCCTGGCGTTCACGAAGGTCGTGGAGGGCGCCCAGGCGGTCCACCGCAAAGTGCTGCGCGGACGCGTGTTCGTCGCCCTGCACATGCACGCGGGCGACGGCAACGTGCACACCAACATTCCCGTGAACTCGGACGACTACGTCATGCTCCAGCGCGCCAACGAGTCCGTGGCGCGCATCATGCGGCTCGCCAAGTCCCTCGGAGGGGTGATCTCCGGCGAGCACGGCATCGGCATCACCAAGATGGATTACCTCGAGCCGGAGGAGATCGAAGCGTTCCGCGCTTATAAGCAGAAGGCCGATCCCGAAGGCCGGTTCAACGCCGGCAAGTTGCTGGCCGGCGGTGACCTTGCAAACGCCTATACCCCGAGCTTCTCGCTGCTTGGCGCGGAGTCCCTGATCCTCGAGCAGTCGGACCTCGGCGCGATCAACGAGTCCATCAAGGATTGCCTGCGCTGCGGCAAATGCAAGCCGGTGTGCGCCACACACGTGCCGCGCGCCAACCTGCTGTACTCACCGCGCAATAAGATCCTCGCCACTTCGCTCCTCACTGAGGCGTTTCTCTACGAAGAGCAGACGCGTCGCGGCGTATCGTTCTCGCACTACGACGAATTCGGCGACGTGGCCGAGCATTGCACCGTATGCCACAAGTGCGCGAGCCCCTGCCCCGTCGACATCGATTTCGGCGACGTGTCGATTGCGATGCGCAACCTGCTGCGCCGCCAGGGCAAGCGCCGCTTCAACATCGGCACCGCTGCGTCGATGCTGTTCCTCAACGCGACCGACCCGCGCAAGATCAAGCTGGTCCGCACGGTCATGATCGAATGGGGCTTCGCGCTGCAGCGCCTTGCCTACCGGTTCGTCAAGCGCGCGGGACTCGCCGCTCGGCAGACGCAACATCCCCCGACTACGACGGGCGGGCGCCCGGCGCCCGTCGCGCAAGTCATCCACTTCATCAACAAGCCCATGCCCGCGAATGTGCCGATCCGGACGGCCCGGGCACTGCTCGATGTCGAAGACGCGCGCATCGTGCCGATCATCCGCGACCCCGCCAAGGTCACCGACGACTCCGACGCCGTGTTTTATTTCCCGGGATGCGGGTCCGAGAGGCTGTTCTCACAGGTCGGGCTTGCAACGCAGGCCATGCTCTACGAGATCGGAACCCAGTGCGTCCTGCCGCCGGGATATCTCTGCTGCGGCTATCCGCAGACCTCGGCCGGCGAGGCCGAGAAGGGCGAGCGCATCATTACGCAGAACAGGGTGCTGTTCCATCGCCTTGCGAACACACTCAACTATCTCGACATCAAGACTGTGATCGTGTCGTGCGGCACTTGCCTCGACCAGCTCGAGAAATACGAGTTCGGCAAGATCTTCCCCGGCTGCCGGCTGCTCGACATCCACGAGTACCTGCTCGAAAAAGGCGTGAAGCTCGACGGCGTGGCGGGCACGCGCTACATGTATCACGACCCGTGCCATACGCCGATCAAGACCCAGCAGCCCATGAAAGTGGTCAACGCGCTCTTGGGCGGCGACGTTGCGTTGTCGGACCGGTGTTGCGGAGAGTCGGGGACGCTCGCCGTCACGCGGCCGGATGTCTCCACGCAGGTGCGCTTCCGGAAAGAAGAGTCGTTTCGCAAGGGTGTCGCAGCCATCCGATCCAGCGGCCATTCTGGGGATGTGAAAATGCTTACATCCTGCCCTTCGTGCCTGCAGGGATTGTCGCGTTTTGCGGATGACACCGGCGTGCAGTCCGATTATATTGTTGTCGAATTGGCTCGCCACCTGCTCGGCACCGAATGGCTGCCTGAGTTCGTGAAGAAAGCCAACGCCGGCGGGATAGAACGCGTCCTGCTTTAAAGGGGTCCGGGGGATGCATTGCTTGCTCTGCGAAGAGGAGGGCGGAACCGTGCTCTGGCGCGACGACTTCTGCCGGATCGTGCGCATCCCCGGCGCCGACTATCCGGGCCTGTGCCGGGTGATCCTCAATCGGCACGTTCGCGAAATGACCGACCTCCCGGACGACGACAAGAGTCGCCTGATGGGGGTCGTGTTCGCCACCGAGTGCACGCTGCGCGGATTGTTCCGCCCGGACAAGATCAACCTCGCAAGCTTCGGCAACCAGGTGCCGCACCTGCACTGGCACGTCGTTCCGCGCACCGCCGAAGACCCGCATTTTCCCGATCCGGCCTGGGGGCCGGCGCGGCGGCCTGCGCCGGTCGGCGGTCACGAAGTAAGCAACGCGGCCCTGTCGGCGAAGCTTGCTGAATTGCTCACTCCCGGAAAGCATCCATCCAATGACTGAACCCGCGTTCGAACTGCCCGACCTTTCGGCCGAATCGGGGCCTGAGTTCACTGATGTGCTCGCCTGCAAGGCCTGGCTCGAGCACGTGCCGCTTGCAAACGTCTCGGAAGCGCAGCGTCAGCTCCTCGAGCAGGTGACCGAATTCAACCGGTTCCCCTGCAAGGCGCTCATGCGCCTGCAAGTGCTCGAGGCGTTGCGCGAGGCCGTCGCCTTCGTGCAGATCGAGCAGGCCAAGCGCTTCACCAACCGCGCCTTGCCGATGGCCGATGCGGAAGCGGCGATCTTCACCGAAACGACGGCGCTTTGGGACCAGATGCGGATCGGTTACCTGCACTGCCTGACCGCGAGCGCCGCCGATGAGATCGGCATGCGCACGCATGCCGCGCTGCTCGCGCAGCGAGTCCTCGCCTATTGCGGACTCAAGATGTTCCACCACTACCGCGCTTATCGCGAAGTGGAGCGGACCGACTGGCAGGCGTTGCACCGGACCTACAAGCTCGCCGAGGAACTCGGGGTGGCCGAGGAATCGGTGAAGGACTACCTCAACCGTGACGTCCACGATGCGACACCCCGCATCCAGTACATGCGCGCGATCCTCATGGGCATGGCGAACCCAAATGAGCTCGCCCGCAGGCAGTTGTCGTTCGTTGGCTTCCTGCTCGAGCGCTGGGCGGAAAAGGTCGACCTGCTCCCGACGCCGGTAATGGAGGAGGGCATGCTGCCGCTGGGCGTGGACCTCGCCGGCGACATGCCGCCCGAGCGGCAGACCGGCAGCGGGGACGGCGAACTCGTGGACCCGCGCTACCTCGAGGTCACAAGATTGACCAAGAGCCTCAAGAACCGCATCGGGCTGCTGCGCAAGGGCGAATCGCCCGCAAAGCTCGCGCTCGGAGAAGACTGCGTGCAGCCCTCGTGCGAGCAGTTGCTCGTTTTCCTATACCGGCAGTGGTGCCAGCCACGTCCGCCGCGCGCCGAGCGAAAGCGCGTGGCGCAGGAGGCGCTGGTCTGCAACGAGCTCGCCGCGATCCACTACTACGTCTCGGGCAAGGCGTTTCGCCAGCCAGCCGGCCAGACCGAGCTTACCCAGCATGAACGCGAGCAGATAGCCACGTTCGGGCGGATCAGCACCAAGGACGAGGACGACTACAGTTCGACGCATGGGTTCCTTCTGGAGCACTGGCAGGTCGAGGACGAGAGCGTCGCGGGCCTGCGCATGGTGCGGGCTGCCGGCACACCCGGTAAGCGCTTCGGGCACGGGCAGCTGGTCGCCGTGCGGCCGGGCGACTCGAAAAACTTCATGCTCGCCCAAACTCGCTGGCTCATGCAGGGCACCGATGGCGCACTGAATGCGGGCTTGCGGCTGCTGCCCGGACTGCCCGCCGCGATCGCTATCCGCGCGTATGGGCTGAATGCCGCTAAAGAAAAGTACGTGCCTGCGCTCACGCTGACTGAGGTGGCCGCCCTCAAGTCGCCGCCGACGCTGATCCTGCCCTCGGGCTGGTTCAAGCCCAAGCGCGTCATCGAAGTCTTCGTCCAGCAGACGTTGCGCGTGAGGCTCCAGGACCTGATCGAGCGCGGCCCGGACTTCGAACGTATGTCGTACGAGGTCCTGCCCGACTAGCCCGGGGCTTGCGCGGGCGCGGAGCGGCCCCATGTATGATCCCGGCCCTATGAGCGCGACACCGTCCCCGACTGAAATCAAGTTGCACCAGAAATCCCGGGTGCTCGAAATCGCTTTCTCGGACGGACGGTCTTTCTCGCTGCCGTACGAATTCCTCCGCGTGTTCTCGCCGTCTGCCGAGGTGCGAGGTCACGGGCCGGGGCAGGAAGTCCTGCAGACAGGCAAGCGGGAAGTGAACGTCGTAACGCTCGATCCAGTCGGTTCGTATGCGGTGCAGCCCACGTTTTCCGACGGGCACGCCACCGGCCTCTACTCCTGGGACTACTTGTATTCGCTCGGCGCCGAGCAAGATCGGCTTTGGTCCGACTATCTTGCGAAACTCGAGGCCGCAGGGGCTTCGCGTGACCAAGAGCAGGCGCTTACCTCCGCAAAAGCGGGGGCGACCAAGGGGCACTGCTCGTGACAGCCGAGTCTGACTTCGGCTTCCAGAAAGTCCCGGAGGGCGCGAAAGCAGGCCGCGTGAGGGACGTGTTCGACCGAGTGGCTGACAAGTACGACGTCATGAACGACCTCATGTCGCTCGGCCTGCATCGCGCATGGAAGGCTTTTGCGGTTTCGCTGTCCGGCGTGCGAGCCGGCGAGCGCGTGCTCGATGTGGCCGCAGGCAGCGCAGACCTCTCCAAGGCCTTTGCGCGCCGGGTGGGTGCTTCGGGGCAGGTTTGGGTCACCGACATCAATGGCAGCATGCTGGCCGTAGGCCGCGACCGGCTGCTGGACGCGGGTCTTGTCTGTCCGCCGGTCCAGTGCGATGCCGAAGCACTGCCTTTCCCGGACGAGTACTTCGACTGCGTGAGCGTAGCGTTCGGCCTGCGCAACATGACGCACAAGGACAAGGCGCTGGCGGAAATGGCCCGGGTCCTCAAGCCGGGCGGGCGCCTGCTCGTGCTCGAGTTCTCCAAGGTCTGGAAACCATTGGAAAAGGCCTATGACCTTTATTCTTTCCGGGTACTGCCCTGGCTCGGCGAAAAAGTGGCCAAGGACGGGGCGGCTTACCGGTACCTGGCCGAATCCATCCGCATGCATCCGGGGCAGGAGGCGCTCAAAAGCATGATGGAACGCTCGGGCCTCGAGAATGTCGAATACTTCAACTTGGCGGCGGGTGTCGTAGCACTGCACCGCGGCTACCGCGTATAGCCACTGCGTATAGTTACTAAAGCGTCGCTCTACGGGTTAGGATGGGCGGCTGGGCAAAAGGCACCGGCGGCACTTTTAAGAGGATGGGACACAATGAAACGAATCCTGGTTGGCATGATGGCGGTGTTCATGGGCCTCGCATTGGCGGTTGGCCAGGCTGAAGCGGCCAAGGTCGGCGGCGGCCGGAGCGTCGGCACCCAGCGAAACATCACCAAGGCTCCCCCGACGGCAACGCCGCCACGGCAGGCCGCGCCGCAAGCTGCGCCGGCAACGCCCGCGGCCGCGCCCCAGTCCGCGCTTAGTCGCTGGGCCCCGATGCTCGGCGGCCTCGCGATCGGCGGGTTGCTCGGCTCGATGTTCTCAGGCGGTGGCTTGGGCGGCTTGGGTGGCGCCATGGGCAGCATCCTCATGATGGCGCTTCTTGGGTTTGCGGTGGTCTTCGCCGTCCGGTTGTTCATGCGCGGACGTGCTGGCCAACAGGCTGCTCCCGCTCAGGGATCCATGCATTACTCGGGCCTGGGCAATGAGACGGTGGCGGCCCCGCCGCCTTCCCAGTCGGCCGGCTTCGAAGCGCAACCGGTCTTGCCTGCAGCAAACATCCCCGCAGGGTTCGACGCCGAAGGGTTCGTCCGCCAGGCGAAGCTTTCTTACATCCGCATGCAGACAGCGAATGACTCCGGCAACGTCGAGGAACTGCGCGAGTTCACGACGCCCGACATGTTCCAGGCCCTCAAGGCCGATGTGGACGCACGGGGCGGTGCAAAGCAGTTCACGGATGTCGTGACCCTGAATGCGGACCTGCTCGAAGTCGTAACCGAGGGCGAAACCCATTGGGCGAGCGTGCGGTTCTCCGGCCTCGTGCGCGAAACGCCGGGCCAGGCACCGGCATCCTTCGAAGAGGTGTGGAACCTGGCCAAGCCGGCCGACGGCTCCACCGGCTGGCTGCTCTCGGGCATCCAGCAGATGCATTGAAGACGCCTCTGCGATAATCCCCAAGGCCACCGCAAGGTGGCCTTGTTGTTTGCGCTTCCTGTTTCCACTTCGGGTTTAGGCAATGGGCATGTTCGACCAAGGCGCCGCCACAGCGCTGAACCACCTCCTCGCGCGCGAAGAATGGGCGCGCGACAAGCTCGCCCCGTTCGCGGGGGAGGTGGTCGAATTTCGCCTCCCGCCGATGCCGTCGGTGAGGCTTGCCATCACCCAAGGCGGCTTTGCCGCCGCCGCCGAAGCGGGCGCCGTAACGACCCTGACGCTGAGTGGTAAGCCCGGCCTGCTGGTGGCCCTCTCGAAGGGAGAGGAGCACGTCATGCGCGCAGTTGAAATCTCGGGCAACGCGCGCCTTGCGACGGAAATCCTCGAATTGCTGCGCTACCTGCGCTGGGATGTGGAAGAAGATCTGTCGCGCGTGGTCGGCGATGTGGTCGCTCACCGCGTGGTCGGGACGGCGCGGCAGTTCGCCGCGTGGCAGGCCGACGCCGGCCGACGGCTGGCGGAAAACGTCATGGAGTACGCGATCGAAGAGCGCCGCCTGGTTGTGGCGCGCGAAGAGTTCGACGCGTTCGCGGCAGAAGTCGCCGCGCTGCGCGATGACCTCGATCGCCTTCAACAGCGTGTGGAGCGCCATCGCAAGGCCAGCACGACCGGCGCGGCAGGGCTGTGAGGCGCCTTCTCCGGCTGCTGCGCATCCTGTCCATCGGGCTCAAGTTCGGGCTCCACGATTACCTCCCGGCCGGGCGGGCACGTTGGCTTCTGGCGCTGGTGGGCACGCGGAATACCGGCCCACGCGGCCTGAGGATGCGCAACGCGCTCGAGGAGCTCGGACCCATCTTCGTTAAGTTCGGCCAGGTCCTTTCGACACGCCGCGACTTGCTGCCGCAGGACATCGCGGACGAGCTGGCGAAATTGCAGGACCAGGTTCCGCCGTTTCCGTCGGACTTGGCGGCCGCAGAGATCGAACGCTCGCTCGGGCGGCCGATCAGCACCGTGTTCGCTTCATTCGAGCGCGATCCCGTGGCGAGCGCATCGATCGCCCAGGTGCACCTGGCCACGCTGGGCGCGGGTCGCCATGAAGGAGCGGAAGTTGCCGTAAAGGTCTTACGCCCGGACGTAGAGGCGATCATCGCGCGCGACCTCGCCTTGCTGGAGACGGCTGCCGGCCTGGTGGAAAAGTTGTGGCCGGACGGGCGTCGCCTCAAGCCGCGCGAAGTGGTGGGCGAATTCGCCAAGCACCTGGCCGACGAGCTTGATCTCATGCGCGAAGCGTCGAATGCCAGCCAGCTGCGCCGCAACTTCGCCGATTCAAACTTGCTGCTCGTGCCGGAGATCTACTGGGACTATTGCTCGCAGCGCGTCATGGTGATGGAGCGCATGCACGGGACGCCCGTCTCGCAGGTCGAGCACATGCGCGCAAAAGGAGTCGACATCCCGCAGCTTGCGCGCACCGGCGTGGAGATTTTCTTCACCCAGGTCTTTCGGGACGGCTTTTTCCATGCCGACATGCACCCGGGCAATATCTTCGTCTCGACCGATGGCCCCCAGCTCGGACGGTATATCGCGCTCGATTTCGGCATCATGGGCACGCTAACCGAAGTCGATAAGAATTACCTCGCGCAGAATTTCCTCGCTTTTTTCAATCGGGATTACACGAGGGTCGCGCAAGCACACCTCGATGCCGGCTGGGTGCCGCCTGAAACGCGGGTCGACGAATTCGAAGCCGCGATTCGCGCCGTGTGCGAGCCGATCTTCGCCCGCCCGTTGCGCGAGATTTATTTCGGCAGGCTCCTGCTGCGCCTCTTCCAGACCTCGCGTCGCTTCAATGTCGAGATCCAGCCGCAACTGGTGCTGTTGCAAAAAACCCTGCTCAACATCGAAGGGCTGGGCCGCCAGCTCGATCCCGACCTCGACCTCTGGCAGACGGCCAAGCCCTACCTGGAGCGCTGGATGGCCGAGCAGATCGGCTGGCGCGCGCTCGCGCGGAACTTGAAACGCGAGGCGCCGTACTGGGCAGCAACCCTGCCGCAACTGCCGCGCCTCTTGCACCGCTCGCTCAGCGATGAACGCGTCGAGCGATTCGAGCGCGCATTCGATGCGCTGCATGCGCAAGGCGCGCGCCGGAACCGGCTGCTCGCCCTGCTGGTAGCCGTTGCGTTCGCGTGGGTGGCGGTCCAGGCATGGGTGGTCCTGAGCGTCCTTTGACCGTGCAAGCTTCCCCGCTCGCGCGCTTCCTGTTCCTCGCGTATGTGCTGCTTATCGTCTACGCGACGCTGTATCCCTTCTCCGGTTGGCGCGATGCGGGGATCGCGGCATTCGAATATCTCACCGCCGCCAAGCCCCCCTTCATTACCGGCTTCGATTTAGCCGTCAATGTGCTCGGCTACGTCCCGTACGGGGCCCTTGCCGTCCTGGCCATGTACCCCGCGATGCGCGGTCCGACGGTATTCGCTGCCGTGCTGGCGAGCGGCACGGTCCTCGCAATCCTGCTCGAGGCCGCGCAGACCTACCTCCCAACTCGGTTCGCGTCCAACGTCGATGTGGTCTGCAACCTCGCTGGCACCGCACTGGGCGCGATTTTCGGCATGCGCATCGCCGCTTGGCTCTTCGGCAAGAGCCCGCTCCTGCGCTGGCGCCTGCACAACATCCTTCCCGGCGCGCGCGCTGATGCAGGGCTGGTGCTGCTCGGCCTGTGGCTGCTCACGCAACTCAACCCCGCCAGCCTCCTCTTCGGTGTCGGCGACCTTCGGGATCTTTTTCGCCAGCCCGGGGGCAGCGCCTATGAACCCGATGTGTTCGTCACCATTGAAGCGCTGACCGCGGGGTGCAACCTCATTGCCGTAGGCCTGACGGCTTCGGCGATCGTGTCGCCGGGCGGCCCGATGTTGCGCACGATGTTCGGCCTGATCGGCTTGGGATTGCTCGTCAAGACCGGCGCCTTCGTAATCCTCCGGCAGGCAGAAGACATTTTCCACTGGATGACCCCGGGCGCGCTGATTGGCCTGGTCGCAGGATTGCCGCTTTTGCTAGCGGCGGCCATGTTGCCGCGGCTCATGCGGCTGGCGCTCGCGGCCGTCCTGCTGATGGGTGCCACAGTGCTCGTGAATCTCGCGCCGGCAAATCCCTATTTCGCCTCCACCCTGGCCGTGTGGGCACAGGGCCACTTCCTGAATTTCAACGGACTGACGCGGCTCCTGTCTTCGCTTTGGCCGTTCGGCGCGATGCTGTACCTCATCCTGCTGGCTGCAAGGCAAGGTGAGACCGGACCTCGCGGGTAAAATGGCGGTTTCCCCCAGGCAACGGCCCCATGTCCGACGTTAAAGAGTCCTATTACCAGAGGCACGTCTTTTTCTGCTGCAACCAGCGTGAAGGCGCGCGCGCGTCCTGCAATGCCAAGGGCGCCTCGGACCTGCGTGACTACGCAAAAGGCCGGGTCAAACAGATGGGCCTGGCCGGAGCCGGCAAGGTCCGCGTCAACCAGGCGGGGTGCCTGGATCGCTGCGAAGAGGGCCCCATCATCGTCGTGTATCCCGAAGCGGTTTGGTATACGTACGTCGACCGTGAGGACATCGATGAGATCCTCGAGGAACACGTGGTGCACGGCCGGGTGGTCGAACGCCTGAAGATCTGATGCGCGCCTCCACGCGCCGCGAATTTCTGGCCGGCCCGGCCGGCCGCATCGAATGCGCGATCGATGTCCCGGACACTCCGCGCGGCGTTGCACTCATCGCGCATCCGCATCCGCTATATGGCGGCACGCTCGACAACAAGGTCGTGCAAACGCTTGCACGCAGCTTCGTCGAGCTCGGGTATGCCGTGATCCGGCCGAATTTTCGCGGAGTGGGTGCCACCGAGGGGGTCCACGACGAAGGCCGCGGCGAGCTCGATGACATGGGCGCCGTGTGGCAATTTGCGCAGACGGAGTTCGGCACGTCGGCCCCGGTTCTGGCCGGCTTTTCGTTCGGCTCCTTCGTGCAAACGCATTTTGCCCAGCAGGTTGCGCCCGAGCGCATGGTTCTCGTCGGCGTCGCCGTGAAGCGTTTCGATGCGCGCCCGGTGCCCGCCGGCACGCTTGTGATCCATGGCGAAGCAGATGAAACCGTGCCGCTGGCCGACGTGCTCGATTGGGCGCGCCCCCAGGACTTGCCGGTAATCGTGGTGCCCGGCGCCGATCACTTCTTTCACCAGAAGCTCAACGTCCTGCGCTCGATCGTGCAGTCGAACTGGCGAGGCCGATGAGCGAAGCCCCCGTGCTTTCGGTTACCGGTCTGCGCAAGTCGTACGGAGGGCACGAGGTCGTGGCGGGAATCGACTTCGACGTGCGCGCCGGCGAGTGCTTTGGGTTGTTGGGACTTAACGGCGCCGGCAAGATGACGACATTGCGCTTCGCGCTTGGGCTCATCGACCCGGACGCAGGCGAGATCCGTCTCCTCGGCCTGCCGGTGCCGGTTGAGGCGCGCGAAGCCCGCCGCCGTGCCGGCGTGGTCCCGCAGTTCGACAACCTGGATCCCGATTTCACCGCAATCGAAAATCTCCAGGTGTACGGCCGCTACTTCGACCTTTCGCGCGAAGCGATTGAGGCACGCATTCCCCACTTGCTCGAATTCGCCGGGCTTGCCGGTCGCGGCACGGCGAAGATCCAGGCGTTGTCCGGCGGGATGAAGCGGCGCCTCACGCTTGCGCGCGCGCTGGTGAACGACCCGGAAGTCATCTTCATGGATGAGCCCACGACGGGGCTCGATCCACAAGCCCGCCACCTGATCTGGGAGCGGCTCAAGCGCCTCAAGCAAGAAGGCAAGACGCTGTTGTTGACCACGCACTTCATGGAAGAGGCCGAGCGATTGTGCAACCGCCTGCTGATCCTCGACCAAGGGCGCATCATCGCGCTGGGTTCGCCCCGCGAGCTGATCGCCAAGCACATCGAGCCGCACGTGGTCGAAGTCCACGGCCCGGGGTTCGAGACCTGGGCCGAGGAAGCGCGCCTGCTCGCGGGGCGTGTGGAGATCGCCGGCGAGACCGCGTTTTGCTACGCACAGGACGAAGAGCCCCTCGTCGCCAGCGTCAAGAAGCGTCCCGAGCTCATCTACCTTCACCGGCCGGCGAATCTCGAGGATGTCTTCCTCAAACTCACCGGCCGAGACCTGCGGGATTAGCCGGATGACCCAATCCCGTTTGTTCGCCTTTCCGGTCCTGTCGTTGCGCTTCGTGCACGTCTGGCGGCGCAACCTGCTGGTGTGGCGCAAGCTGGCGATTCCCTCGATCCTAGGCAATCTCGCCGACCCGATGATCATGCTGTTCGGCCTGGGCTACGGGCTGGGCGCGATGATTCCTGCCGTGAGCGGTGTGCCGTACGTCGGGTTCCTGGCGGGCGGGATGGTCGTCTCGAGCACGATGTACGCGGCGACGTTCGAGGCGATGTACTCAGCGTTCTCGCGCATGCACCAGCAAAAAACCTGGGAAGGGATCATGAACGCGCCGATCCTGCTGGAGGACGTGCTCATGGGGGAACTCGTCTGGGCGGCGACCAAAGCGACACTCTCGGGCATCTCGATCCTTCTCGTGGTGACGGTGCTTGGGGTAGCGTCGCCCAAGCTCGCGCTGGCCGTGCTCCCCGTGATCGTCCTTACCGGGTTTGCCTTCGCGGCCGTCGGCCTCGCCATGAACGCGCTTGCGCCCGGCTACGACTTCTTCATGTACTACTTCACGCTCGTCATCACGCCGATGTCGCTGCTATGCGGCGTGTTTTTCCCGGTCGAGCAACTTCCCGCGCCGCTGCAGGGTCTCGCTGCGGTGCTGCCCCTTTACCACGCAGTCGCGCTGGCGCGTCCGCTCATGCTCGGCGAAATGCCGACCGGGATCCTCGTCCATGTGACCGTGCCGGTCGTATATGCTGCGGCGGGGTTTTACGTTGCGCTGGTGCTCACGCGCCGGCGTCTGCTCAAGTAGGACGCGCGCATGCTCTGGGTCAAGGCGCTTCACATCGTGTTCATGGTGACCTGGTTCGCCGGCCTGTTCTATCTGCCGCGCCTCTTCGTGTACCACGCGCAGTCCACCGACCCCACCTCCATCGAGCGTTTCAAGGTCATGGAACGCAAGCTTTATTACGGGATCATGGCCCCCGGCGCGCTCCTCACGATCGCGTTCGGCCTTTGGCTTTGGCTGG
Source organism: Pseudomonadota bacterium (assembly GCA_025352885.1). GTDB lineage: Bacteria > Pseudomonadota > Gammaproteobacteria > Burkholderiales > SG8-39 > SZAS-79. The sequence continues at coordinate 21,748 of JANXRZ010000110.1, forward strand.
GTTGGGGGTTTGCGGGTGGCTGGCTGCACGCCAAGATTGCGCTCGTGGCGGTGCTGGTCGGCTATCACCTGTGGTGCGGCCGTTTGCTGGCCGATTTCCGGGCTGATCGCAACACTCACCGGCATGTATGGTTCCGCTGGTTCAACGAATTCCCCGTCCTCCTCCTCTTTGCGATCGTCATTCTCGTTGTCGTCAAACCCTTCTGAATCGTTTTTCGCAAGCAGCCCGCGCGGCCTCGAAGGCCTGCTCGCGGACGAGTTGCGCGCGCTCGGCGCGCAAGACGTCACCCAGGCGGCCGGCGGCGTGGCCTTCACCGGCTCATGGGAGACTTGTTACGCGGTCAATTTTCACTCGCGAATCGCTTCACGCGTGCTCTGGCACCTGGGGTCTTTCGACTACGCCACCGAGGAAGACATCTACGCTGCGGCCCGGTCGGTTTCGTGGAGGCATCTGTTCGAGGTCGGGAAAAGCATCCGGGTCAACCTCACCGCGATCAGGAGCCCGCTCAAGAGCCTCGACTTCGCCACGCTGCGCATCAAGGACGCGATCTGCGACCGGTTCCGGGATGACACCGGCATCCGGCCGGACGTCGACCGGCTGAACCCCGATGTGCGCGTGCATTGCTTCCTCGAGCAGGCCAAAGGCACGCTTTATCTCGACACCTCTGGTGAGCCGCTCTTCAAGCGAGGCTGGCGGCAGGCCGCCGTGGAGGCGCCGCTTCGAGAGAATCTTGCCGCCGGCATCGTCCGCCTCACAGGCTGGAAGTTCGACGAGCCGCTGTTCGATCCGATGTGCGGCGGGGGCACGTTGCTCGTGGAAGCGGCGGCCATGGCGCTGAACGAGCCGCCCGGCGCGGGCCGCGGCTTCGGATTCGAAAACCTCGCGACGCTCGACCTGAAAGCCTGGAACCGTGTGCGCGATGGGCGACCGCCGAGGAACAAGGTGCGCCCGGCCTTGTTCGGCAGCGACATCGAGCAACGCGCGGTGGACAGCGCGAAGAAGAACCTCATGGCCGCGGGCTTCTTCGACTTGGTGAAGCTGCAGCGCGCGGACATCCTCAAGGTTGAAGCGCCCGCAAGCGCGGGCGTGATGGTTGCCAACCCCCCATACGGCGAGCGCCTGTCGGATGCCGATGAACTTGCCGCCTTCTATCCGCAGCTGGGCACCGCGCTCAAGCAGCGGTTTGCCGGTTGGCGCTGCCATTTCCTGACCTCGGACCTGCGCATGGCGAAGATGATCCGGCTCTCGCCCAGCCGCCGGGTGCCGCTCTTCAATGGCGCGCTCGAATGCCGGCTTTTCGAGTTCGTAGTGGTGGCGGGGTCGAACCGCAAGTAAGGCATCCGGCGTCTACAATGCGCGGGACCGGATTTCTCACCGAGGAGGGGAAAGACGTGATGAAGCAGCTTGTTGCCGCTGTAACAGCGATCGCCTCTGCGCTGGCCTGTTCCCTGGCCTCGGCGCAATACCCGACCAAGCCCATCCGCATGATCGTGCCGTTCCCGCCCGGAGGCGCAGCCGAGCTCGGCGCGCGCATCTTCGCGCACCCGCTCGGCATCGGGCTCGGCCAGCCGGTGATCATCGAAACCAGGCCGGGTGCGGAAGGCATCATTGCTTCCGAAATCGTGAAGCAGGCGCCGCCAGACGGCTACACGCTGTATTACGGCACGGCAACCGGCATGTCCTTCGCCCCGGCCGCCAAGAAAGTGCCGCCCTACGACCCCGTCAACGATTTCACGCCAGTGTCTCTCGTGGGCATATTCGGCTTCTTCATTTTTTCGAACGCCGCGCTGCCCGTGCAGACGATCGGCGAGCTGATCGCGTATGCGCGGGCCAATCCGGGCAAGCTCAACTACGGCACCGGCAATGCCACGAGCATCCTTTCGACCGCCCAGTTCGCCGCGCAGCAGAAGCTCGACATGGCGCACATCCCCTACAAAGGCGACGGCCCGCTGTCGATCGACCTGATTGCCGGCCGCGTGAATTTGGCGATCGCTACCCCGGGGACGCTTGCCCCGCAGGTGAAGGAAGGCAAGCTCCGGGCGCTCGCTACGCTGTTACCGAGCCGCAATCCGCTCATGCCAACGGTCCCGACCTTGGCCGAAGCCGGCCTCGAACCGGTAACGATTACGCCGTGGGGCGGGGTGTTCGGGCCGGCGAAGATGCCCAAGGACATCGTGGATCGGGTCTCCCGCGAGTTGGCAGTCGTCCTCGCCAAGCCGGAAGTGAAGGATGCGTTCGGCAAGCTCGCCTTCGAGCCGCGCAGTTCGACGCCGCAGGAACTGACCGCGTTTGTTGCCGAGCAGTTGGAAGCTTATCGGCGCGTCACCCGCCAGGTGGGGCTCACGCTCGACTGAAGGAGCGCCGCGGCCCGGTCAGTCGACGACTTTGCCGCGCAGCGCCTTGATGCGGCCGCGCAGGACCTTGCCTTCCAGCCGTTTCTTCTTGGCGCTGCGGCTGGGCTTGGTCGGCCGGCGCTTCTTCGGTACGAAGGCCGCGGCGTTCACCAGCTCATGCAGCCTGCCGAAGGCTTCCTCGCGGTTCATGTCCTGGCTGCGGTGTTGCTGGGCCTTGATCACCACGATGCCGGTGCGCGTGATGCGTTGATCGGACAGCCTCAGCAGGCGCTCCTTCACCGCGTCGGGCAGGGAGGAGGCGCGCACGTCGAAGCGCAGGTGGATCGCGTTGGAGACCTTGTTGACGTTCTGGCCCCCCGCGCCTTGGGCGCGCACGGCGCTGATCTCGACTTCGCTCTCCGGGATGACGATGTCGGCGCCGCTTGGCATGACGCGGTTACTTCGCTTTGCTCTCCAGGCCTTTCCTGAGCAGCTCGGCGACGACTTCGTTCAGCCCGCCCTCGCGTCCCTTGGCCCGCTCGTGGAGCTTGGCGACGAGCTCCTCGTTCAGTTTCACTGCAACCGGGACGAGCCCCGCCGCACGATCGAGGTCGCGCTGTTCGCGCCGGCTGGGCAGCGCCGGTGCGCCCTTGCCGAATTGTCCGGAGGCACCTGTGGCAACTGGCTGCGGCTTCAGGCGCAAGCCCTTGAGTTTCTCGAGGTCGGTCTTCTTCATGCGGTGCATTCCTTCGTAATTTCAAACATTAATTTTGCAAGAACCAACAAGCAAGCGGCCCTTCAGGCAGTTAGTATACTATTTTTCATATATTACAAATGGCGAGAGACGCTAGCGCGTCTCCCGGGTCATGCTGGGAACGCTGCGTCAGACGATATCCAGATGCGCGATGCCTTCGTTGAGGTCGCGGCCCTTCATGCCCTTGCCGTTGAGCTTGATGTTGAGGCGGACCTCGTTGGTCGAGTCGGCGAATCGCAGCGCGTCTTCGTAGCTGATGCGGTCTTCCTCGTGCAGGTTGAACAGGGCCTGGTCGAAGGTCTGCATGCCCAGTTCCTTGGACTTCTTCATGATCTCCTTGATGCCGGTGATCTCGCCCTTGAAGATCAGGTCGGAAATGAGCGGCGAGTTGAGCAGCACCTCGACCGCCGCGGCGCGGCCCTTGCCTTCCTTGATCGGGATCAGGCGCTGGGAGACGACGGCCTTGAGGTTCAGCGACAGGTCCATGAGCAGCTGGTGGCGGCGCTCTTCGGGGAAGAAGTTGATGATCCGGTCGAGGGCCTGGTTGGAGTTGTTCGCGTGCAGGGTGCCAAGCGCCAGGTGGCCGGTTTCGGCAAATGCGATCGCATGCTCCATGACCTCCGCCTCGCGGATCTCGCCGATCAGGATGACGTCGGGTGCCTGCCGAAGGGTGTTCTTGAGCGCGGCTTCCCACGAATCGGTGTCGACACCCACCTCACGCTGGGTAATCACGCAGTTGCGGTGCGGGTGCACGTACTCGACCGGATCCTCGATCGTGATGATGTGGCCGTAGGAGTTGGCGTTGCGGTAGCCGATCATTGCCGCAAGCGAGGTCGACTTGCCCGAGCCCGTGCCGCCGACGAAGAGGACGAGCCCGCGCTTGGTCATGATGACGTCCTTCAGCACCGGCGGCAGCTTCAGGTCGTCGAAGTCGGGGATCGAGGTCGTGATCGTTCGCATGATCATGCCGACCTTCTGCATCTGGATGAAGGCATTCACGCGGAAACGCCCGATCCCCGACGGGCTGATCGCGAAATTGCACTCCTTGGTGGCCTCGAACTGCGCCGCCTGCTTGTCGTTCATGACCGCGCGAGCGAGCATCGCAGTGTGCTGCGCCGTGAGCGGCGTCTGGGATAGCGGCTGCATCTTGCCGTCGCCCTTCATCGCGGGCGGGAAGCCCTCGGTGATGAAGAGGTCGGAGCCTTTCTTCGCGAGCATCGCGCGCAAGAGGTCGTAGATGAATTTTGTTGCCTGTTCGCTTTCCATGGTCGCTCCCCTTATCCCGCGAAGGATTCTTTGTTGGCCGCTTTGCTGCGCGCTTCGGCAAGCGAAACGATATTGCGCTTGACCAGATCGGTGAGGTTCTGGTCGAGCGTTTGCATGCCGTGCTGCGAACCGGTCTGGATCGCCGAGTACATCTGCGGGATCTTGGCCTCCCGGATGAGGTTGTTGATCGCGGGTGTGCCGATCATGATTTCATGCGCGGCAACGCGTCCGCCCCCGTCCTTGGTCTTGAGCAGCGTCTGCGAAATGATGGCGCGAAGCGAGGTCGAGATCATCGCGCGGATCATGTCTTTTTCCGCCGCCGGGAAGACGTCGATGATCCGGTCGATGGTCTTCGCGGCAGACGAGGTGTGCAGCGTGCCGAACACCAAGTGGCCGGTCTCCGCGCCGGAGAGGGCGAGGCGGATGGTTTCCAAATCCCTCATCTCGCCCACGAGGATCACGTCCGGGTCTTCGCGCAGCGCGCTTCGCAGCGCGTTCGAGAAAGACAGCGTGTGCGGCCCGACCTCGCGCTGGTTGATGAGGCACTTCTTCGATTCGTGAACGAACTCGATCGGGTCCTCGATCGTGAGGATGTGGCCTTCCTCCGACTCGTTCTTGTGGTTGACCATTGCGGCGAGCGTCGTCGACTTGCCCGAGCCCGTGGGCCCTGTGACCAGCACGACGCCGCGAGGATAGTCAGAGATGTCCTTGAAGATCTTGGGCGCCTTGAGATCCTCGAGCGAGAGGATCTTGGAGGGGATCACGCGCATGACCGCGGCCGCGCCGCGCTGTTGCACAAAGGCATTTACGCGAAAGCGCGCGAGGTTCGGGATCGCAAAAGAGAAGTCGCACTCGAGGTTTTCCTCGTAGAACTTCCTCTGCCCGTCGTTCATGATGTCGTAGATCATCCCGTGGACGTCTTTGTGCTCCATCGCCGGGAGGTTGATGCGCTTCACGTCGCCGTGCACGCGGATCATCGGCGGCAGGCCCGAGGACAGGTGCAGGTCGGAGGCTTTGTTCTTGACTACGAAGGCAAGCAGCTCGGTCAGATCCATTACAATTCCCCCGGGGGAAAGTGAGGCGAAAGGTGGGGCGCGTTGATGGTGTTGATTTGCGCGCGAATCGCGGGTGGAAAATTATGGCGGCAATCGATGCTAACTTGCAAGCAGTCGCGGCGCGCATTCGCGATGCAGCGCGTGCTTGCGGACGCGATCCATCGGTCGTGCGCCTGCTCGCGGTAACCAAAACGGTGCCGCCCGCCGCAATCGAAGCGGCTTTCGCGGCCGGGCAACGCGGTTTCGGCGAGAACTACGTGCAGGAAGCGCTCGACAAGCAGTCCGCGCTTGCCGCCTCCGGCATAAAGTCACAAATCGAGTGGCACCTCATCGGGCCGCTCCAGAGCAACAAGACGCGTTCGGCGGCGGAATGCTTCGATTGGGTGCACACCATCGACCGGGAGAAAGTCGCACGCCGGTTGTCCGAAGCGCGCCCACCCGAGGCCGTTCCGCTCAATGTCCTTGTCCAGGTCAATGTTTCGGGCGAAGCGAGCAAAAGCGGCGTTGCGCCAGGCGAAGTGGCAGCGCTCGCTCGTGTCGTTGTGCAAATGCCCCGCTTGCGCCTGCGTGGCCTCATGGCGATTCCCGAGCCGACTTCGGATGCCACTGTCCAGCAAGCTCGTTTCGAATCCGTCCGCGCCCTCTTCGACCGGTTGAATGAAGAGGGCTACGCGCTCGACACCCTGTCCATGGGAATGTCGGAGGATCTCGAAGCAGCGGTTGCAGCGGGCTCCACCATGGTACGCGTCGGCACGGCCATCTTCGGCGTGCGGGCCCGGCAGCGGGCGGCCGCATGAAGATCGCTTTCCTAGGCGGCGGCAACATGGCCGGCGCGCTGATCGGCGGACTGGTCGCGAAGGGGTACTCGCCCGACGGGCTGTGTGCAGTGGAGATTTTCGCGGCGGCACGCGAGAGCCTAGCTGCGCGTTACAAGATTCGCGTGACCGAATCGGTCGACGCCGAGGTCCTTGCGGCGGACACGATCGTACTCGCCGTAAAGCCGCAGGACATGCGCAAGGCGGTGGCTCCGTTGGCGGGCAAGCTCGGCTCGCAGCTCGTCATCAGCATCGCCGCGGGAATTCGCCTGGAAGACTTGTCGCGTTGGCTCGGCGGGTACCAGAAGCTCGTTCGTGTCATGCCAAATACGCCGGCGCTCATCGGAGCGGGAATTGCCGGACTGTATGCAGGCGACCAGGTCGGCGAGGAAGAACGGCGCCGGGCCGAAAGCATCCTCGGCGCGGTCGGCAAGACCGTATGGGTGAACGAGGAGGCGCTGATCGACCCGGTCACCGCCGTCTCGGGCAGCGGCCCGGCCTATGTCTTTTATTTCATCGAGTCGCTAGAGAAAGCCGGCATCGCGCTGGGGTTGGACGCGGCGGCCGCGCGCTTGCTCGCGATCGAAACTTTCGTTGGCGCGGCGCGCCTTGCCGCCGAAAGCGCCGAGCCGCCCGGCACGCTGCGCGAGCGCGTGACGTCCAAAGGCGGCACCACGGAGGCTGCCCTCAAGGTGTTCGGCGAAGAGGACCTCGCCGCGCGCATTGCCAAAGGGCTCAAGGCCGCGAGCGACCGCGGCGCGGAGCTGGGCCGGCTGCTCGGCAAGGACGAGTAGTCGCATGCTTACCCAAATTCTCGAGTTCCTGGTCGATTCGATCTCGGGTTTTCTCGTCTTCCTGCTGCTCGCCCGGTTTCATTTCCAGTGGCTGCGCGTGACCTTTCGCAACCAGCTGGGCGAATTCGTTATCGCGCTCACCAACTGGATCGTGATGCCCGCTCGGCGGATCGTTCCAGCGGTGGCCGGCTTCGACCTGCCGACGTTCCTGGTTGCATTGATCGTGCAGGCGGCGACGCTTTTCCTCGTCTACCTGCTGCGCGGGTCCGATCCGTCACTTCTCGCGGCGGGAGCGCCGGTCCTGTTCGGGCTGGCGTTGCTCGACCTGCTGCGCTTCAGCGTATACATCCTGATCTTCGCCCTGATCGTGCAGGCCGTTCTGTCGTGGACGAATCCGTATTCCTCGATGGGCACGACATTCGACGCGATGGTGCGGCCCTTCCTGCGCCCGATCCGGCGCGTGGTGCCACCGATCTCCAACATCGACTTGTCGCCGCTGGTTTTGCTCATCCTGCTGCAGGTCCTGCTCATCCCGCTCGCCTACGGGCGGGCGCTCGTGGCGGGGCTCATCTGACCGCGGTTGCCTGGTACCAGGCGAAGGCTGGGCACCTCATGTTCGAAGAAGTCGCGCCCGGCACGCTGGGGGCGTGTCACGTTGCGCCCGACGCGCTGCAAGGCATCAAGCGGCAGCAAACCAACCCGGGAAGATGGCGGGGCGAGCCTTGGGGCACCTTTGTGGCGGATCTGCGCGCCGACGGCGTGGAGATTTCCGAATCGATGGCCGCTCGCGGCGCTTATGCGACCGACGCTGGCGGGACGGCATACGGGTTGCCGCACGGCGTCGTGCTCGCCCGCAGTGCCGCACAGGTCGCAGCCTTGCTGAAGGCCGCACAGCGCCATCGTGTCCCCGTCACAGTCCGTGGGGGCGGCCTCACGACTGAGGGGGAGTCGGTCGCCTTTGGCGGCGTACTGCTCGACATGACCGGCATGAGCCGGGTGCTGGAAATCGATCCGCACACGATGACCGTGCGCACGCAGGCGGGCATTTTCTGGCACAGCCTGGCCGAGGAACTGCGCCGCGAGAAGCTCGACTACCTGTCTGCGCCCCTCAACCTCACTTCCTCGGTCGGCGGGACGCTGGGCGTGGGCGGCATCGACGTGAACTCACCGCGCCTGGGGTGCAGCGCGGACCAGGCGGTGGCGCTCCAGGTCGTCACGCCAACCGGCGACATCGTCGAGTGCTCCGACACGGAAAATGCCGCGCTGTTCGAGCGCGTGATCCTGGGTTACGGGCAGTTCGGTGTCATCACCGAGGCGACCTTGAAAGTCCGTCCCTACACGCCGTTGCGCATGCATTACTACTATTACTCGTCGCTGCGGATCGCGATCGAAGACCTGCAAATGATCGACCGCAACGGCGCAAGCGACTATTCCGGGATCCTCACGATCCTCGACTGCGCCGTAAACCTGCTGGTGGCGTTCGATTCACCCGAGCGCGAAGAAGCCTTCCGCAAGCAGTGGGCCTCGAAGTTGCGCGGGCACGGCGAGTTCGGGTTCGCACTGCGCATGCTGGCCCGGTATGCGCTGCGGCCCTGGAGGCTTGGCGAGGCGTGGTACCTGCTGCAACGAAAGCGCGAGCTTTTCCCCGAGTTGCAACGTTCCGAATACATGCGCGACGGCACGATGCTCGATCGCACGGTGGTCTTCTCACGCGCCGTCTGGAAGTTCTGGGGCGGGCGCCAAATGGTGATCCCGGATCTCGCGACCAGCGCTGGAAAATTCGTCGAAGCCGTCGAGCGCGGCAATGCCGTGTGCCGAAAATATTTCCCGCATTACACCCTGTACTGCGTGGGTATCCGCTTGCGGCCCGAGCACCGGGAACATTACGAGATGTCGTGTATCCCGCCGGATGCCGAGGGGTGGGCGTACGGATGCGAGTTCGAGCCGGTCACCAACGGGCGGACTTACAGCCGGGACCACCTCCAAGCGTTCAAGAACGCGATCTACGACATCGGCGTGGACATGGGCGCGAGCTATTACCGCTTCGGCGGCATGATGAAAGGCTACATCCGCCGGGTGTTCGGCGATGCGCTTGTGGACCGTCACCTGGCGATGAAGCGCAAGGCCGATCCCGCCATGATCCTCAACCGCGACGTGATCTTCTGATGTTCGGCGGCGAGAAACACTCGACCGGGCGCAAAGATCACGCCGAGTGCAGCGGCTGCAGCCTTTGCCTGCTCGTGTGCCCGGCCTGGCGCAGCGCGCACGATCCCCGCATGACGCCTGAGGGTCGCGCCAAGGCGCTGCAGCACGGTGCGACGGCGGCCGACCTCGCCGGGTCGCTCGAGTCCTGCGTACTCTGCGGCGCTTGCGAACCGGTGTGTCCGGAGAACATCGACCTCGTGGGTATGACGCTCGATCTGCGCGCGCGCATCGCAGACACCGAGGCAGTCGAAGCAACGAACCGGCGCATGGCCGAACCCGACACACCGCATGCGCCTGCTGGAACCGCATCGGACACCGTGTTGATTCCGGGCCGTGCGCTAAGTGCTGACGCAGATGCGCTTCGGCGGGCCCTCCAATTGATCGAAGGCACGGCTTGCGGGGACGAGGGCGCCGATATCCTGGCGGCGTTCGCAGCCGGCGTCCCGATTCCGCCAGCGCGGCGCGAACGCTTTCTGAAGGGGCTGCGGCGCGCGCGCACGATTGTCGTGGAGGATGGCTTGTGGCTGCGGCCCCTTGCACAGTGGCTACCGGGCATGCGGGTGGCCGGCCTGGGCGAAGCGCTGAGCAATCTGCCGTCGGTGCGTGCAGGGGTGCGCAAGTCCGACTTGTACGTCATCGAGCCGCGTGCGTACCACGCCGATTACGAACGGCTTGTGAAGCATTACGACCGCTTGCGCGCCGATCGGGACTGCGCATTCAACCTCGACCTCCAGCGCATCGCGATTCCCGCGGCCGGGCAGGCCGAATGGATCCTGAAAGGGCTCGAAGTCGACCGGATCGTGGTCGAGCGGCTGGACGACGCGGCCGCTTTTGCGGGCGCATGCGCGCTTCCGGTGGTTCACGTGGCGCAATTGGCGGATCATTAGCGCCATGAAAAGAGGGAGTCCCCATGCGCTCGGTTGACGTCGTCATTGTGGGCGCCAGCCTGTCGGCCGCAGCGGCGGCAAAGCGCCTGACCGATGCCGGGCTCGAGACGGTCGTGCTCGAAAGGAAGGAACTGCCACGCCACAAGATCTGCAGCGGCATCCTGTCGCCGCGCGGCCACCGGTTCCTCCTCGAGAATTTCGGCCCGCTCCCGAGGGAGGCCCTGCATGAGCCCACGTCCTGCCGTGGCGTGACCTTCCATTTCCCGTCGATGGTCTCGCTGTCGATGGACTTTTTTGGCGGCACGACGCCTCACCTGCATCGAAAGTATTCCGACTACTGGGCGATCAAGCGCAGCGGCGCCGAGATCCACGACCAGACGTCCTTCGCGGGCCTCGAGGACCGCGGCGACCACGTGCTTGTGCATGCGAGAAAGAAAGGTGAGCCGATCGAATACCGCGCCCGCCACGTGATCGGCGCGGACGGGCCGAGCTCGCTCGTGACCCGCGCGATCTACCCCGACTACCCGCAACAGATCCCATGGTTCTTCGTGGGGCAGAAGTTTCACGCGATCATCGACTGCCCGCTGGATGAGCAGTACTTCCATTTCTGGTTCCATCCGGGCCTCGGCCACTACACCTGGAGTCACGCCCGGGATGGCAAGCAGATCGTCGGGGTGGGATTCAAGCGCGGTGACAATTTCGCCAAGAAGCATGCGAACGTCGTCAGCTACCTTTCGGAAAAGCATGGGGTGCGGCTGGAGACCCACACAGACGACGAAGGATGCGCGGAGAATTTCGGCCCGTCGCTCATCAACCGCTACGTGTTCGGCAAGGGCAACGTGCTGGTCACCGGCCAGGCGGCGGGATTCCTCAACATGATCGGCGAAGGCATGAGCTGCGCGCTGCATTCGGGTGCGATCAGCGGCGAGGCGGTCGTGGAGGCGCGCCTGCGCAATCGCCCGGTGCAGGAAACCTATCGCAAGATGATCGCTTCCGAGGTCCGGCGCACGACCGACCAGTGGAACCCGCTGAAGATTGCCTTCGACAAGCCGCACGAAGCCGATTTTCCCGCCGCCCTGATGGCGCTCGGGTGGAAAGACCGCGCCAAGGTGCTCCGCGACATGTGGCGGTTCGTCGTGCTCTACAAGGAATTCAACTGGGGCCGGCAGATTTTCCGCGAGATGCTGCAGCGGCGGATGCTCGGCGGGTATTCGGCACAACGCTGGTTGTAGAAAGGAAGGGGCTGTGCCCCTCCTCAGACCTCCCCGCGAGAAGTAAGGGGCTGTGCCCCTCCTCAGACTTCCCCGCGAAAAACCCGCCGCACCCGTAGGCGCGGCGGTTGCCTCGTCCTCCTGCCATGCTTTCCGGGGGTCAGGCCGCGAGCTTGGCCTTTTCCTTTTTCTCGTCAAAAAACTGCTCGTCCTCGGTCGACCCATGCAGCGCGGTGGTCGAAGCCTTGCCACCTGTAACCGTCTGCGTGATGTCGTCGAAGTAGCCGGTGCCGACTTCGCGCTGGTGTTTGACCGCGGTGAAGCCCCTTTCGGCGGCGGCGAACTCCTTTTGCTGCAGCTCGACGAACGCGGTCATGTTGTTGCGCGCATACCCGTAGGCCAGCTCGAACATCGAGTAGTTGAGCGCATGGAAGCCGGCGAGCGTGATGAACTGAAACTTGTAGCCCATCGCACCGAGTTCGCGCTGGAATTTCGCGATGGTTGCGTCGTCGATGTTGCGCTTCCAGTTGAACGAAGGCGAGCAGTTGTACGCGAGCATCTTGCCGGGAAACTTCTTCTGCACGCCCTCTGCAAAGCGGCGTGCGAACTCGAGATCCGGCGTACCGGTTTCGCACCACACCATGTCGGCGACTTCAGCGTACGCCAGGCCGCGTGACAGCGCCTGGTCGAAGCCCTTCTTCGTGCGGTAGAAGCCTTCGGGTGTGCGCTCGCCCGTGAGGAAAGGCTTGTCGTTCTCGTCCACGTCCGAAGTCACCAGGTCGGCCGCTTCCGCATCCGTCCGCGCGAGCAGCACGGTTGGGACTCCCATGACGTCGGCCGCAAGACGCGCGGCAACGAGCTTCTGAACCGCTTCCTGCGTCGGGACCAGTACCTTGCCGCCCATGTGGCCGCATTTCTTGACCGATGCAAGCTGGTCCTCGAAGTGCACGCCGGCGGCGCCTGCTTCGATCATCGCGCGCATGAGCTCATGAGCGTTCAGCACGCCGCCGAAGCCCGCCTCGGCATCGGCCACGATCGGGGCGAACCAGTCGACGTCTCCCTTGCCTTCCATCGTCTGGATCTGGTCCTGCCGGGCGAGCGCATTGTTTATGCGCTTCACGACCGTCGGTACGGAGGACACGGCGTACAGCGACTGGTCTGGATACATGGACAGTGAGTCGTTCGCGTCGGCCGCGACCTGCCAGCCGGAGAGGTAGACGGCGGGCACGCCGGCCTTCACCTGCTGCATGGCCTGGTTTCCGGTAAGGGCGCCAAGCGAATTTACGAACGGACGCTCGTTGCACATCTTCCAGAGCTTCTCGGCGCCGGTCTTGGCGAGCGTGTATTCGATTTTGAGGCTGCCGCGCAACCGCACGACGTCTTCGGCCGTATAACCTCGCTTGAGGCCATTCCAGCGGGGATTTTCCGCCCAGTCCTTTTTCAGCGCGGCGATTTCCTGTTCACGTTCTTTCATGGTCTTCCTCTTGTTGGGTGGTAGCGGGGTGAATTGATGCACCACGATATCGTCCGTGCGTCATGCGCCGCAACAAAAAGGTTCACATAGGACAATTCTGTTATTTCAACAGCTTAGAGTGTAACGAAGCTCGCTTTTTTCAGATGGCGGTAGAGGCTTTCAGTTTTTTGCGCGCCGCAAAAGAACAATTGGTGCGCAGCGAAGGCTCTTCAGGTCTGAACGAGCTTGCGATGCCGGTGGATGCTCATGAGGATCCCGATCCCCACGAAAAGCGTCGTGAGCGCCGTGCCGCCGTAGGAGATGAACGGCAAGGGGACGCCGACGACGGGCAGGATTCCCGAGACCATCCCCATATTCACGAAGGCGTAGGTGAAAAAGATGAGAGTCACCGAGCCGGCCAGCAGCCGGCTGAAAAAAGTCGGCGCGTTAGCCGCAATCATGAGGCCGCGCGCGATGAGCAGGAGGTACAGCACGAGCAGCACGCAGTTGCCGACCAACCCGAATTCCTCCGAGAACACCGCGAAGATGAAATCCGTGTGCCGCTCCGGGATGAATTCAAGGTGTGTTTGCGTTCCCTGCAGCCAGCCTTTTCCTAAGAGTCCGCCCGAGCCGACTGCGATAGTCGATTGGATGATGTGGTATCCGGCGCCCAGGGGATCGGTCGTGGGATCGAGCAAGGTGAGGATGCGCCGGCGTTGGTAATCGTGCAGCAGGCCCCAAAGCGGAAACAACCCGGCGATGCCGACCACCACGAGGCCCGCGATGACTTTCCATGACAGGCCGGCGAAGAAGATCACATAGCACCCCGCGGCCATTACGAGCACGGCAGTGCCCAGGTCCGGCTGCCGCGCAATGAGCAGCACTGGGATCAGCAGCATTACGCCGGCGACAATGAAGTCGAGCGTGCGCAGCGTGGCTTCATGGCGATGGAAGTACCACGCGAGCATGAGCGGCATGGCGATCTTCATCATTTCCGAGGGCTGGAAGCGCGTGACACCCACGTGCAGCCACCGCCGTGCGCCGTTCGCGACGTCCCCGAACAACGCCACGCCGACCAGGAGCAGCACGCCGATGAAATAAATCGGCACCGCAAAGCGCATGAGCGTCTGGGGCGATACCTGGGCAAGGATCCACATGGCCGCGAAGGCGACCGCGAGGTTCGTTACCTGCGCCACAACGCGCGCGGGGTATTCGTAGCTCGCGCTGTAGAGCGTCGCGACGCCGATCAGGACGAGGATCAGCGCAAGGCTGAAGAGCGGACCGTCGATGCTTCCGCTGAGGCGGGCGGCAACTCTTCGAAACGACAGGCCGGCGTGGTCGAGTGCCATCAGTCCGTGTCGCCGTCCTTGGCCGACTCGATTTCAGGTGCGGGCTTGGGCAGGTCCGGCGCCTTGCCGAGCAGGTAGTAGTCGAGCACCGCGCGCGCAATGGGGGCAGCCGCGCGCGCGCCGAACCCCCCGTTCTCAACGATCACGGCCAGCGCGATCTTTGGCGTCTCGAGCGGCGCGAAGGCGATGAACAGCGAATGGTCCCGATGGCGCTCGGCCACGTTTTTCTCGTTGTACTTTTCGTTCGCCTTGATCGCGATGACCTGCGCCGTGCCCGTCTTGCCGCCGCTCGTGTACTGCGCCCCCGCAAACGCCCGTGCGCCCGTGCCGGCGGTGTTCACGCCGGCCATTGCGCGCTTGATGAACTCGATGTTCTCCGGGCGCAGCGCAATCCGATGCGCAAGCTCGGGCTCGATCGTACGGCGGGTGTTCGTGCGCTGGTTGTCCACATGGCTCACAAGGTGCGGCTTGAAGAGCGTGCCGTTGTTCGCGATGCCCGCCATCGCGTGCGCAAGCTGCAGGGGCGTGTACGAGTTGTAACCCTGCCCGATGCCCACCGAGATGGTCTCGCCCGCATACCACTTCTGCTGTTCGGGCTTGCGAAAGCGCCGCTTCTTCCACTCGGGCGAGGGCAGGACGCCGAGCGATTCGCCGAAGAGGTCGATGCCCGTGATGCTGCCGAACCCGTAAGGCCCCAGGTGGCGGGCGATCGCATCGATGCCCATGTCATTCGACAGCAGGTAGTAATACGTGTCGCACGATTCGACGATCGACCGGTACATGTCGACGGTGCCGTGCCCGCCGACTTTGTCGTCGCGGAAGCGCCGTCCGCCGAAGTCGAAGAATCCCGGATCGAAAATCGTTTGCGTGGGCTTCCTTTTGCCCGACTCGAGCGCGGCTAGGGCCAGATACGGCTTTAACGTCGAGCCTGGGGGATAGAGCCCGTTGATCGCCCTGTTGGTAAGCGGCCGGTCCGGTGAATTGTTCAGCTCCGACCAGCTCTGCGGGTCGATGCCTTCGACGAACAGGTTTGGGTCGAAGCCGGGCTTGGACACGAAAGCGAGAACGCCGCCCGTGGCCGGCTCGATCGCAACCAGTGCGCCCCTGCGCTCGCCAAAAGCAGTTTCGGCGATCTGCTGGAGCTTGATGTCGAGGGCCAGCGTAATGTCGTTGCCCGCCATCGCGGGCGTGCGCGAAAGGGTGCGGATGCCGCGCCCGCCGGCGTCAATCTCGACCTGCTCGATGCCCGTGGTGCCATGCAGGTCGTTCTGGTAGCTGCCTTCGACGCCCGATTTACCGATGAAATCGGTGCCCCGATAGTTCGCTTCGAGCCCTTCGTCGATGAGCTTTTCCTGCTCCTTGTCGTTGATGCGCCCGATGTAGCCGATCACGTGCGAAGCCACTGCCTCGAACGGGTACTGGCGGAACAGGCGCGCCTTGATCTCGGCGCCGGGAAACCGATACCTGTTCGCGGCGAACTTGGCCACCTCGACGTCGGTCAGGCGCGTCCTGATCGGCAGGCTTTCGGCATTGCGCGTCTCGGTGAGCAGCTTCTTGAAGCGGCTCCGGTCCCGCGGCGTGATGTCGACGACCTCCGACAGGCTCGTGATCATGCTGTCGAGGTCGGCCACTTTCGCGGGCATGATTTCAAGCGTGTACGCCGAATAGTTGCGCGCGAGCACCACGCCGTTGCGATCGAGGATGAGCCCGCGGTTCGGCGCAATCGGCACGATCGAGATGCGGTTGTCCTCCGCTTTGGTATGGTAGTAATCCCGCTGCACGACCTGCAGGTACAAGAACCGCGACAGCAGCACACTGAACGCAATCAGCACCGCCACCCCGGCGGCGCCGATGCGCAGCTGGAAGTTATAGAGCTCGCGCTCGTGGTTCTTGAACTCGGTCAGCCGCATTTAGATGGGCCTGGTCTCGTCGACTTCCACTGCGCGGCGCTGCGGCACCAGCAGCACGAAGCTGATTACCGGCCAGAGCAGCGCGCCGATCAGGGGTCCCACGATCAGCGTCCACCCGGGGAACTGCGCGCCCGCGGCCAGGCGAACCACCACTTCTACGGCCATGGCGCCGACCAGCAGGATCGCCACGTGCATGGCCTGCAGGGTCCACGGGAACCACAGGATGCGCCGTGACAGGCTGATTGCGGCGAAGGCGAGCAGCGAATAGGCGAGCGCATGCTGGCCGAGGAGGACACCGTTGCCGGCATCCATGATGAGCCCGATGAACCAGCCGACTCCCAGCCCCACAAGGCGAGGCTGTCGCACGCACCAGAACGTCAACGTCAGTGCGACAAAATCCGGGACCAGCCTGAGGTCCGGCCACGGCAGGAATTGCAGCAACAGCGCCGCGATGAACGACAGCACGATGGTGCCTATCCGCACGGGCAGGAGAATGTATTGCGGCCGCTCAGCGAACATGGTGTTCACCCTGCATTCGGAGGCTCCTTCCTGCGCTTGGTCTTGCCTTTTGCCTTCGGCGGAGCGGGGGTGGTATCGACAGGATAAGCCGGCAGTTTGCCTTCGGTGGACAGCGCAAGCAGGTAACGGTTCTTCTCGTCCCCGCCCGCCGGTTGGCAGAAGATGCGCGCAAACGCGGCAACCGCGTCGCGTTCAATGCGGATCACGGTCGCCACGGGCAACCCAGGTGGATACGTCCCATCGATTCCCGAGGTCACGAGCTTGTCGCCATTCTGGATTTCGGCATTGGCGGCCATGAACCGCAGTTCCAAGGAGCCCGGCGAACCCGACCCGAAAGCCACCGCGCGCAGGCCGTTTCTAACGACTTGCACGGGGATTGCCTGGTCCTTGTCGGTCAGGAGCGTCACTTCGGCAAGCTTTTGGTGCACGCGCGTAACCTGGCCGACGACGCCCGCATCGTCGATGACCGCCTGGCCGGCAAGGATGCCGTCGCTGGTTCCCTTGTCGATGAGCAGCTTGCGCGAGAACGGATCGCGCCCGGAGTACAGGACCTCGACCGGCGTGGACTTGAATTCAAGCCGGTCCTGCGCGCCGATCAGGCGGCGCAACTGCGCGAGTTCACCTACGGTGGCTTCGTAGCGCAGCGCGTCCTGCGAACTCGCCACGAGCTTGGCGCGCAACTCCGTGTTTTCGCGCTGCAGCGAGGCCTGCGCTGCGAAAAAGCCGGAGATGCGGCTGATCATTTGGCCCGGGGCGCTGGCAACCTGCTGCAGCGGGTACGCCGCCAGGGCCATGGCGGTTCTCAGCGTGTCGGCGTACTTGAAGCGGGCGTCGAGGACGAGCAGCGCAACGGAGAGGGAGGCGAAGAAGGCCAGGCGGACGAGCGGCGCCGGACCGCGCCTGAAGAACGGAGGGGGAGTGTGCTCCATCCCCCCTTCACTCAGTCATTCGTGAAGACCGGGCCGAAGTGCTCCATTTTCTCGAGGGCCTTGCCTGAACCGCGCACTACGCAGGTCAGCGGATCTTCGGCGACGATGACCGGCAGGCCGGTCTCTTCCATGAGCAGGCGGTCGAGGTCGCGCAGCAGCGCGCCGCCGCCCGTAAGCACCATGCCTTTTTCGGCAATGTCCGCGCCCAGTTCAGGCGGGGTCTGCTCGAGCGCCGACTTGACGGCCGAAACGATCTGGTTCAGCGGTTCGGTTAGCGCCTCGAGGATCTCGTTGGAACTGATCGTGAAGCTGCGCGGGATGCCTTCGGCGAGGTTGCGACCCTTGACTTCCATCTCGCGAACTTCGCTGCCGGGGAACGCCGAGCCGATGGTCTTCTTGATCATCTCGGCCGTGGTCTCGCCGATCAGCATCCCGTAATTGCGGCGGATGTAGTTGATGATCGCTTCATCGAACTTGTCGCCACCGACGCGCACGCTGCCGGAATACACCATGCCGCCAAGCGAGATCACGCCGACTTCCGTCGTGCCGCCGCCGATGTCGACCACCATCGAGCCCGTAGCCTCGGCAACCGGCAGGTCCGCGCCGATCGCAGCCGCCATGGGTTCTTCGATCAGGTACACCTGGCCGGCACCCGCGCCGATTGCCGACTCGCGGATCGCGCGCCGCTCGACCTGGGTCGAGCCGCACGGCACGCAGATGATGATGCGCGGGGAGGGCGAGAACAGGCGCGAGTCGTGCACCTTCTTGATGAACTGCTTGAGCATCTGCTCGGTGACGGTGAAATCCGCGATCACGCCGTCTTTCATCGGGCGGATCGCGGTGATGTTGCCGGGCGTCTTGCCGAGCATCATCTTGGCTTCCCTGCCGACCGCCTGGATGGTCTTCTTCGCGTTCGGACCGCCTTCCTGGCGGATGGCGACGACCGAGGGTTCATCGAGCACAATGCCCTTGCCGCGCACGTAAATGAGCGTGTTGGCGGTGCCGAGATCGATCGCGAGGTCGTTGGAGAAGTAGCTGCGCAAAAAACCGAACATGAGCTGGAGGAGCCTTCTCTGTTTGGGTCTTAACTCACTGGGCTAAGACTGTGTTTTGAAGGCTCGTATGATACCCTAACGCTGCTCCGCATATAGCCGCCGGCGGACGTTTCGCCCTCTAATTTCCGCACCGCCACATGGCCCTGGACCTCGAGCAGATCCGCCGCATCGCCCGCCTTGCGCGCATCGCCGTGAATGACGCCGAAGCCCTTGAAACGGGCGAACGTTTGACCGGCCTGCTGGGGTTGATCGAGCAGTTGCAGGCAGTCGATACCGCGGGTATCGAGCCGATGGCGCATGCGCTTGAGGCATACCTCCCCGAGGGGCAGCGCCTGCGCGAAGACGTCGCGACGGAGCCGGATCGCCGGGGCGAGTTCCAGTCGATCGCACCCGCCGTGGAGGACGGCCTCTATCTCGTGCCGCGCGTCGTGGAATAACGACACCCCGATGCTCAACGCTTCGCTTATCGAATTGTCCGCCGCCCTCGGCGAAGGAACCATTTCGAGTGCCGAGCTCACGGGACTTTTCCTCGGGCGCATCGACCAACTCGACGGCGAACTGAACGCTTTTGTCACCGTTGACAAGGATCGCGCGCTGGACGAGGCCCGGGCGGCGGATGCGCGCCGAGCGGCCGGCGAAAACGGCCCGCTTCTAGGCATTCCGGTCGCGCACAAGGACATTTTCTGCACGCAGGGGATGCTCACCACCTGCGGCTCGAAAATGCTCGCCAATTTCGTCGCGCCCTACGACGCGAAAGTCATTGAGCAGTTCCGCGCGGCGGGCGCCGTGCTGCTCGGCAAGACGAACATGGACGAATTCGCGATGGGTTCGTCGAACGAGTCGTCGTTCTTCGGGCCGGTCCGCAACCCGTGGCGAAAAACCGCCGTACCCGGCGGTTCGTCAGGCGGGTCGGCAGCGGCCGTTGCCGCGCGCATGGCGCCGGTCGCAACGGGCACGGATACCGGCGGCTCGATCCGCCAGCCGGCGGCCTATTCCGGCATCTGCGGCCTGAAACCGACCTACGGCCTCGTGTCCCGCTACGGGATGATCGCGTTCGCTTCTTCGCTCGACCAGGGCGGGCCGATGGCCAAGAGCGCGCAGGATCTCGCGGCATTGCTCGGCATCATGGCGGCGTTCGATACGCGCGATTCCACTTCGCTCAACCGTCCCAGGGAGGATTACGCGCGCGGTCTCGAAGAACCCGTGTCCGGACTGCGCATCGGCCTGCCGAAGGAATATTTCAGCGATGGCGTGGTCCCGGACGTGGCGGCGCGCGTGCGCGAGGCCATCCGGTGGTACGAAAGCCAGGGCGCCAGGACGGTCGAGATCAGCCTGCCGAACACGCACCTGGCCGTTCCGGTTTACTACGTGCTGGCGCCTGCCGAGGCGTCTTCCAACCTTTCGCGCTTCGATGGCGTGCGGTACGGGCACCGCGCGGCGGAGTATGCGGACCTCTACGAGCTGTATTGCAAGTCGCGCGCCGAAGGATTCGGGGCCGAAGTGAAGCGCCGCATCCTCGTCGGCACCTATGTGCTCTCGCACGGCTATTACGATGCCTATTACCTGCAGGCGCAGAAAATACGTCGCCTGATCGCACGGGATTTCGAGGACGCATTCAAGAAGTGCGATGTGATCCTCGGTCCTACCGCACCCTCGACCGCGTTCGAGATCGGCGAGCTGTCCGACGATCCGGTGCAGATGTACCTGAATGACATCTTCACCATTCCCGCACCGCTTGCAGGCATCCCCGGCTTGTCGATTCCCTGCGGGTTCGATGCAAAAGGGCTGCCGGTGGGACTGCAGTTCATGGGCCCGTGGTTCTCTGAGGCCCGACTGCTCGGCGCGGCCCACCAGTACCAGAAGGCGACGGACTGGCACACGCGTGTGCCGCCCGGCACGCCGCTATGAGGCGCTGAGATGGACTGGGAAATCGTCGTCGGCCTCGAGACGCATACGCAGCTCCTCACGAAGAGCAAGATCTTTTCGGGCGCCGCCACGGCTTTCGGCGCCGATCCGAACACGCAGGCCTCGGCGGTGGACATTGCGTTGCCCGGCGTTTTGCCGGTCTTGAACGCGAAGGCCGTCGAGTTCGCAGTGCGCCTTGGCCTGTCGATCGGCGCGACGATCAGCCGCCGGTCCGTCTTCGCGCGGAAGAATTATTTCTATCCGGACCTGCCCAAGGGTTACCAGATCAGCCAGTACGAACTGCCGGTCGTGCAGCACGGCACGCTCAAAATCGTCACAGACAGTGGGGAAAAGACGGTTCGCATCCTGCGCGCGCACCTGGAAGAAGACGCGGGCAAGTCGCTGCATGAAGACTTCAAGGGAATGTCCGGCATCGACCTTAACCGCGCCGGCACGCCCCTGCTTGAAATCGTCACGGAGCCCGACATGCGCGGCTCGAAAGAGGCTGTTGCGTACGCCAAGGCGTTGCACGCCCTCGTGCGATGGATCGGCATTTGCGACGGCAACATGCAGGAGGGCTCGTTTCGGTGTGATGCGAACGTCTCGGTGCGTCGTATCGGCGAGCCGCTCGGCACGCGCTGTGAAATCAAGAACCTCAATTCGTTCCGCTTCTTGGAGC
The DNA here is from genome assembly GCA_025352885.1 of Pseudomonadota bacterium. Taxonomy (GTDB): domain Bacteria; phylum Pseudomonadota; class Gammaproteobacteria; order Burkholderiales; family SG8-39; genus SZAS-79. The sequence goes on from JANXRZ010000110.1 coordinate 42,867, forward strand.
AGGCCATCGAGTACGAAGCGCGGCGCCAGGTCGAATTGATTGAAGAGGGCGGCAAGGTCGTGCAGGAGACCAGGCTCTACGATCCCGACCGCAACGAAACGCGCTCGATGCGCTCGAAGGAAGACGCGCAGGATTACCGCTACTTTCCCGATCCGGACCTGCTGCCGCTCATCATCACCGAGGCGCAGATCGAGAGCGTGCGTGGGGAATTACCGGAGCTCCCGCAGGCCAAGCAGCAACGGTTTTCCACCGCCTTCGGCCTCAGCGCCTATGACGCGCAACTGGTGACCGGTTCGCGCGAAGCCGCGGACTACTTCGAGACATTGGCCCGCGAGTCCGGCTCCGAGCCCAAGACCTGCGCGAACTGGCAGACCGGCGAGCTCGCGGCCGCGTTGAATCGCGACGGCCTCGACATTGCGCAGAGCCCGGTGAGCGCCGGCGCGCTGGCGCAATTGCTCAAGCGAATGGCCGACGGGACGATCTCCGGG
>JANXRZ010000137.1 GCA_025352885.1 Pseudomonadota bacterium
TCGAGATGCTTTTCTGCCCGGAACTCGGGTTCGAGACGCTTGATTCAGGCCTCGACACGCCCATCGTGGGCAGGTTTGCCAACAACTCGGCCGAGTACCTGAGGGGCCAGCTCGTGACGGACCTCTGGTGCCACTCGTCGATCATTGCGAAGAAGACCGCGCACAAGCTGCAGCCCGGCCAGCCGTTCGACTGGCGGAGCGTCGCCTCGAGGATCGGGGCGAGTTCCGCCTACCCGGCGAACACCGGCCTCTCGAAGCCCCCTTAACTTTCGGCCAGCGCGCCGGCGAGTGAGCGCAGCATCGCCGCGCCGTCGCCCCGGTAAGCGCTGCCGTGCATGCAGGCAAGCACCATCGGGGAGGCGGCCGCGAGGCGCTCCAGCATTTCGCCGGTCTGCGGCGTATGCGCGTAGTAATCCATCTGCCGGCGGAAAGCCTCGCTCGGTCCCACGATGTCAGACTCGGTCACCGGCTCGGTGCCCTTGCCGCCCTGCGTGAAAAGGTCGCCGCACAAGAGCGTCCGGGTGTGCGTTTCCATCAGCAGGCCGCACTCCCACCCATGCGGGAGGTGCGGCGTGTCGTACCACCGCACCGAATGAGTCCCGAGGTCGAGCGTCTCCCCGTCCGACAACGGCTGCGCCGGCCGGTCGGCCACGTCGTTCACCGAAACCAGAGCGGCGACCTGGCCGCACACGGGGACCGCATTCGGCGCGGCGCCGAGAAACTCGTTCAGCGAGCCGCACTCGTCGGCCTCATAGTGGGAGAACGCCACATACCGCAAACTCTCGAGGGCCAGCACGCGCCCGATTGCTTCCGCCACGAGCGGAAAAAGCTTCTTGGGACCGGTGTGGAACAGGAGCGGCGCGTCGTCCGCGATCAGGTACTGGTTGAAGTTAAAGTCGCCGCCCGGAATAGGAATAGGGGTGTTGATGCGGTAAAGCCCGGGGGCGATTTCATGGATGTTGGTCCCGCTGCTGGTATTCGTAATCAAGTGGGTTCCTCCTTGGAAGAGGCCCCACGAGGAACGACCCGGGGGCGCCTCCATTGGAGCGCCCCCGGGAAAGAACGTTCCGGTGTTGCTGCGGCTCAGTACCCCGGACGGGCCGGATCGGCGTATCCATAGTTGTAATTGTTGTAGTACGGATCGTAGTTGCCGTAAGGCGCCGGGGCGTATCCCTGCTGCGGATAGGACGGGGCGTAGCCCTGCTGCTGATAGCCGGGCGCGTATCCTTCCTGATAGGCCGGCGCATAGCCTTGCGGATAAGCTGGATAGGTCGGCGCGTAAGCCGGATACGCCGGGTAAGCCGGAGCATAGGCAGGCTGCGCGTAGTAATACGGGGCGGCTATGGCGGCGCCCAGGAGGCCCAGGCCGATGCCTACGCCCACGCCGCTGTAGCCGCGGTAGCCACCGCCGCGGTAATAGCCGCGACCGCCGCCGTTGTAATGCCCGCCGCTATAGCCGTGGCCGCCGCTGTAGCCGTGGCCGCCGCTGTAGCCGTGGCCACCGCCGCCGTTGCCGATGCGACCCGCCTGTGCGAATCCGGGAGCAGCCGTCCCGACGAGCGCCGCGGAGAGAGCGACAACCAGGGTGCGCAATTTCATTTTGGATCCTTTAAGTGGGTCGTGTGTGTATTCAATATGACCCTGAATCCCTGAATGATTCTGGCGCAGACTGCCTAATGTGTATCGAAAGGTTTCTGCAAGACCCTTTGTTCACACATCGTAGCCGGACCGGAGCCCTTTCGTCGGAAATCCGGCCGAAAGAATACCTTCAGACCTACAACAGCTCGATGGGTTCGCCGCATTCAACGCCCGGCCCCGATCTCGCACCATGCTCCTACAAACCAAACAGGAGAACGCCATGGTCAATACGAAAGTAATCGCAGTCAGCGTCCTGCTTGCCGTGGGGCTGTCGTCCGGTGCGGCCAACGCAAAGGGCTGCCTGAAAGGCGCCGCAGTCGGAGGGGTAGCCGGGCACTTAGTGGGCCATCACGGCGTGGCCGGGGCCGCGGTGGGCTGCGCGGCGGGCCGCTACAAGGCGAACAAGAACGAAAAGAAAGCAGCGACGCAACAACAGCAACAAACGACCACCAGCAACGCAAACCGTTAGAAAAGAACCCAGGACCGCGCATGCGCCGGTCCTGGCCGTTACCGCGGCACGAACGTGGGCAGGTCGAGGGTGGATTGCTTGACTGCCATCACCCGCTCGAATTCTTCCTTGATCGCCGCCGGCTGCCCAGCCATCGAATAGAACTCGCGAAGAAATGGCCCCATCACCGGGTGCTTGAGCATTTCGGCCTTGAGCAGCCCGTTCATGAGTTCGACGCGCGCGACGCAGGGGAGTTCGATGCGCACGTTCTTCGCCGGGTCCCGGATGAGGCCCCGCGGATCTTTTCCGTCGGCCACGGTCTTCAAGTCCTCGAGCAAGCGGTTGCGCAGCGCCACGACGCCCCGGTCGCTCGCGCCGAGCGACTCGTGCGTGCGGTCCGCAATCGGCCCCTGGCTGATCCACGCGACGATGTCCTGGTTGCCGACATGGCTGACGATCCAGTCACCCCTCTCGTCCTTGATCGGCGCGGTCCACGTGGGAATCGTCGCCTGCACGTACGGCTCGCATTCCGTGGGCACGTGCAGCGCTGCCCACGTGACGAACAGCGTGTGCGTATCGTCGATGGGCACCTTCCATTCGAAGTGATGGCCGAAGTACCACCCGTTCGGCCAAAGCACTGCGCGGCCGACGCTCCAGAGCGGCGTCGTCTTGTCGGTGCCCTCGCGATAGCGGCGCGAGACGAGGCCGTACTCGAAGTCCTCGATCGCGAGGTCGAGCGTCTTCGGCGAAAGCGGTCCGGTGTCGCCCGCGCGGCGCTGCGGGCCGTTGTTGTGCATCCATTCGAAGTGCACCGGGTCGACGGTGTTCTCCTGGCACTGCAGCCAGTTGCAGGGGATCTCCGCCATCACAACCTGCACGAAGCAGTTAGGCCAGCTGAAGGTTTCCCAGTCGGGCAGCTCGGGCGCGGGTTGCGGCCCCATGTACGCCCACACCATCCCGGCTTTGACCCGCACCGGATAGCCGTCGATCTTAGGGGCCTTGAGCTTCCGATCGGGCGCAACCGTCTCCTCGAAAGGGCGGCTCGTGCATTCGCCCCGCAGGTTGTAGCGCCAGCCGTGGTACCCGCAGCGGATGCCGTCTTCCTCGACGAATCCGAAAGCGAGGTTCGAGCCGCGATGCGCGCAGCGGCTGCCAACCAGCCCGAACCGGCCGTCGAGCGAGCGGAACAACACGAGGTTCTCGCCGAAGAGGCGGATCGCCTTGATGGGCTTCTTGTCGAACTCCGAGACGCCCGCGACCGGATGCCAGTAACGGCGCAGCAGGTCGCCCATCGGCTTGCCCGGACCGACCTCAGTGAGCAGCCGGTTTTGTTCCTCCGTGAGCATCAGGTCCCCTTCACCACCAGCTTCGGGTCGACGAAGCGGCCCTTCACCATCACCGTCTCGCCATCGAGCAGCACCGTGCAGTCGCACATCGGCGCATCGATGTGCCCCTTGGTGTCGCGCTTGCCGCCCATGTCCGTGTTCGGACCGGTGGAAAAGAGGAAGTTGCCCGCAAAAGAGCGCGCGGAGATGTGCAGCTCCTCGTAATTGTTGCCGTAACGCATGATCTGGTCCCAGTGCGCATTCGGATGCAGGCCGAAGCCCAGGTGCGAGACTGCGTACGGGTCGAGGTCCGTCTCGGTGCGCTTGTTGCGGTCCAGCCAGTCCGTGAAAGCCTTGGCGTCCAACCCACCCTCGACTTTGCGGATAAAGCCTTCCTTGACGGTGAGCGTCACCGGGTTCTCGATCGCCTTGATGTACGGGAGGATCCACATGTCCCCCGGCTTGAGCACCACGGTGCCGTTGGCCGAGCCTTCGTCCGGGAAGTTGGTGATGTGGCCGGCGCCCCAGGCATCGAATCGTCCCGGCTCCTCCGCGAATCCGTATTGCGCCTTGACCTTGAATTCGCCGCGCGTCCAGCGCAGGTCGGTGCCTGCGTCGCTTAGCAGCCGGAGTTCTTTTGCATTCCCCCAGCGCTCGGCCGCATGCAGCACGGCCGGCTTGAGGCCGGGGGGCGAGAGCAGGCGCGCGAGCACATCGGGAGAATCGGCAATCGACAACACCCGCCCGCCGGCCGCTCTCACCTGCTTCTGCCAGTTGGAAAAATTCGGCGGGTGGAATGCGACGATGAGGTCGCCCTGCACGAGAGCGTCCTTCATCCCTTTGGCCTCGCCGACGACGTCCACGCCGATGCGCGCCCAGTCGGGAGAGCGGCTCACGCCGATCTCGTAGGCATGCGCGCCGAGGTCGCTCGCGGCCGCGAAGCACGCCTGCACGTAGTCGCGCCGCGTGTTGAAGTCGGTGAGCAGGATCACGGTCTCCCCCTGCTTCACGTTGCAGAGATCGAACTGCCGGCGAAAGAGGCCGGGCATGCTCGCGGGATTGATTGCCTGTCCAGCCATGGTCGATCTCCTAAACGAGGAATTCCAGGACGGCCTTGTCGAACTCCTGGGGGAATTCGAGGAACAGCCAGTGCCCGGCGCCCTCCAGTGTGACGAAGCCCGCGCCGGGAATGGTGTCGGCGATTTTCTTGTTGAGGGCGGTCGGTGTGACCTGGTCGGCCGTGCCGCAGATCACGCGCGTGGGCATGGAGAGTTTCGGCAGATAAGGAAAGATGTCCGAGGCGCTCACCATGCGCGTGGCCTGCGGAAAACCCGGCTGCCTGATCTGGGACATCACCCTCACCGCCTCTTCCACCACGGCCGGCGACGGATCGACCGAGAGCAGGGTCTTCACACGCGAGCGCGCGTAGGTCGAGGTGCCCCCGGTCGAAAACGCATCGAGGCGCGTGCGCAGGATCGACTGGCGCCGGGCTTCTTCGTAAGTCGCATGGCCGGAGGAGCAGGCCGTCAGCACAAGCCGCTCGATGCGCTCCGGATTACGCGCCGCCGCGCACGCTGCGATCAGTCCGCCAAACGAGTGGCCGAGCACCGTCGCTTGATCGACCTCGAGCGCATCGAGTGTTGCGATGAAGGCGTCCGCATAATCCTCGAGCGGCGGGGACTCCGCCTTGAAGTCGAAAGAAGTGCCGTAGCCGGGTGCATCCCATCCCACCAC
>JANXRZ010000204.1 GCA_025352885.1 Pseudomonadota bacterium
CTGTGAGACGTCCTGCGTGAATCCGGTAAACCACCCGCCGGACTGGATCGTGACCGTCATGGTGTTCGTCGCGACCGGCGCGCCGCCGTTTACAACGAATTGGTTGCTGTTGTTGATGGCCGTCCCGAGCCTGGCCGCCACGCTCGTGATGCTGTCAGTCGCAGTGGCGACCGTGCTGAACGCCAGGCCATTTAAGCTGATCGACCAGATATCCCCTTCGGTGACCTGGCCTTCGAGCGTGAAGGTAAGGCTGGTGAGGCGGGTTGAACCGGCGACGGTCGCCGTGTCGACGGCCACTGCACTTGTCTGAGCGATGTTGTGCGTGTGCACCAGCGAATTGAACGTGACGAAATCGCCGGATAGGGCGGCGACATTCACGACAGCGCCGCTGCTTGTCGAGGTGTAAGTGCCGGCCGGGATCGCCCCAGCCAGTGCGGTCGCCACCGAGGTCGAATTGCCGGCCGCAACGAAGGCATTGAGACGCGCGGTCCCGTCCAGTGAGACAGTCCAGGTGTCGTTTGCGACGGAATCGTTGTCGAGCGTCAGTTGCTGGGTCCAACCGACCTTCGCCTCGCCTCGGACAGTCTCTGCTACCAACGAGGGCGCGGGGGTGATGCTGAGTGTGGTGGTGAACGCCGTGTGGTCGTTGGCCACGCTGTCGTTGAAGCGCAGGACGGTAAGGGCATGCACCCCTGCGCTCACTAGGCTAACGCTGGCCTTGTAAAGCGGGCTGGCATCGATAACCGCCTTGAGTCCATTGGCAATGGTCGAAGCATCGAGTGCGGCGCCATTCATGCCGGCGAGGTAACTGAAGGTAAGCGGCGTACCGTCGTTCAGCGTGACGTTCCACGACTCGCGTGCGGCGATTGTTCCGCTGATTTCGATCGGCTTGGTCCAAGTGGCAGCCGATGCGGCATCTGCAGCTACGGCGCCGCTTGCCGTGATCGATGTCGTGTCGCTTTGACGGATCACTGTAAGCGTGTTGCTGCCCGAGTAGAACGCGACGTAATTGCCATTTGCGTTGATCTTGTTGGCCAATCCGGTGGCAATGCTTGCGAGCGTCGTATCCACAGCGGTGCTCGTGTAGCTGAAGTAATCGGGCGCACCGGCGCCATTCGGCAGTACAGAAACCGTCCATGTCCTGCCAACGTCCACGGTCCCGCTCAGCTCAAGGGTCTTCGACCAGTTCGACGCATCGGCAGGCGCAACGGTGGCCACGGTGGTAAGCGCCGTAAACGAGTCGGTGTCTGCTTTGCGCAGAACGGTGACCGTGCCATTGCCCGAATCGAGCGCTACGTAATTCGCCGAGCCATTGATGCTGGATACGAGCCCTGCGACTATTTCGGCAAGGGCATCCGTCGAGTTGGCCGTGTAATTCCCGTAGGTGTAATCGAACGTGCCGCTGCCATGCTTAAGCGCGAGCGTCCACGTCTTGTCGGTATTGGCGCCTGCTACCCCGGTCCCGGTCACCTGCACGGTCTCAACCCAGGTGTTCGCATCCGACTGGGTCGCCGCCGGCACGGTGGTCGACGTATTGAATGCTTGGGCATCGCTCCTGCGGAAGACCGTGATCGTGTCGTTGCCGGTGCTGATCGCCCGGTAACTACCGGTTCCCGCGCCGTTGATGCTCCCGGCCAAGCCGGTCACGACTCCCCCGATCACATCGGTAGAAGTGGCTGCGTAGCTGAACGTATCGTAACTTGTCGTCGTGTTCGTGCTGTCGAACGATAGCGCCCAGGTCTTCCCGGTATTGGTGCCGGTGGCGCCCGCGCCGGTGAGGCGAACCGTCTCGACCAGGCTGGAGGCGTCCGCGAACGTCGCTGCAGGCCGGGCAATGACAGTCGTGCCCGCGCCGAATGCCGCATCTGCGCTCGTTCTCACGATCGAAATCGTCGAGATACCTGAGAACGTGTAGGCCGTGGCGCGATAAGTGCCCGACCCAATGGCGGCATCAAGGCCGGTGACAACGCTGGCAAGCGTATCCGACCCTTGCGCCGCATAGCTCACGTAAGTCGTTCCAGCTCCGCCCGGCAGCGCTAGAGTCCACACCCTTCCAGAGATCGATCCGGTTGCTTCAAGACGCAGGACGGTGTTCGAGGCTGCGGCCGCGATCGTAACGCCGGCCGTCGTGTCGGTTGTAGTGACGGCGCCGAGCGTCAGGGCGGATCTGTCCTTGGTGAAAATATGCAGTGCGCCAACGGTATCCGACGTCGCGGACAGGGTAGGGCTCGTTGCATTGATCTTGGTCGCCAGTGCGGCCGCCACCACTCCCGCGTTGGCCGCTGGGTTGACCGTATCGGTGAATGTCGCGCCGTTTGCAGTGACCGACCAGGTTTTGTTGCCTGCGACGTTGCCTGAAATGATGACGGTTGCCGACCAGGCATTCGCATTGGCAAAACTGCCGCGCTGCAGGTCTATCGTGACCGCATCATTGGCCGTGTTGTTCACGACCGTGATCGTGCCGCTGGAAGCGTCGACGGTTGCCGAGTAAATGCTGCTTCCAAACTGGAGCTTCAGCCCGTCGAGCACGTCCGTGATCGATGTAGTCACGGCCGCAAACGAATAATTGTCGGCAATCGACTGGCTGGCGCGTTTTACCGACAAGGTGAATACGTCACCGACGGTCACCGTGCCTGCCAGCTGCGTCGTGGCGGCCGAAGCCGAAGCCGCCGAAATGTTCGTTACCGTGCCGCGATTGTGGGTCAGGCTGAAATTGACCGGGGACCCGCTCTTGCTGACCACCGTTAATGTGTCGAGGGTCGTATCGGCGGTCGCGGCATAGGTCGGGCCGGCAATCAGAGAGGCGAGACTGGTCAGCACATCGTCGACGGCGGTGGTCGTCCCGCTCGACAGCGCACGATAGCTGAATGAAACGGGAGTGCCACTGGCCGCCTCGATGGTCACGGTGAATATGTCACCGGCGGCAACCGCCGTCCCACCAAGCTTCTCGGTCTGTGCCCAGGTGCCGGACACAACGCTTGCGGTACCTCGCGAGCTCATCAGGGTGAAACCGGCCTGGGTATCGTTCAGGACGGTCAGGGTGTTACTGGCCGTATCGTCGAACGCAACGTAATGCGACGTGCCGCTACCGGCGTTGATTGCTGCGCGC
>JANXRZ010000214.1 GCA_025352885.1 Pseudomonadota bacterium
CTGCCTCCTCGTAACCGCGACTGTCATCCGATCCTGGGCAGTGCTGTGCCTGAGAGAAAAGTTCGGCTATTCGTTCATCCCTCGGAGGAACTTTCAGCTGGTCGCGCACGGCATCTACCGGCACCACCGGAATCCCCTTCTGCTCGGCTACTGGCTCGAGCTTTCGGCGTTCCAGTGGACGGTTCCGGTACCGATTGCGGCCAGAGCCATGTTGATCGTCTGCTATGGCATTTTGTGCGGGTGGCACGCGCACGCCGACAACAACCACCTCGCGCTCGCCTCTTCCGCCTATGCCGACTACATGAAGCGCGCCGGCAATGCCGGTCTGAACCTCTTTTTCCCGGAGACCGCGCGCCTCTTCGACACGGACCGGGCGGGCTTCGATCGCTTTGCCGTGTATGTCTTCGCGGGCTGCGTAGCGGGCCTCTTGTTTGCGATGGCGCACGGCCTCCTACCTGCCCTGTGCGCGGCGGGGATCCTGGCGGGCCTCGCGGGCGCAACCGGGTTCTGGCGGCTGACGACGAGCCAACGGCAGTTTTCGATCGGGTTCTCGTTCTTCGGCGCGTTCGGCGGCACGAGCGCCGTGGTGGTGGCCTATATGCTGTACACGGGCGCCTTTTCGATGACGCTCCTCAACGTTTCCGTCGCCGCGGTCACCATCGGACACGGGATTGGCCGCATCGGGTGTCTCGCGCACGGGTGCTGCAGCGGAACGCGAAGAGAGTCCTATGCACCCTACTGCGTGACCTATCGCGACCCGGGGCAGAAGGTGAATTTGATCTTCGGTGTCCGGGAGTCCGTCACCACACCGTCGGTGGTGGTGGAGGCGATGGGCATCTGCTTGATCAGCAGCGCCTGTATCACCTGGCTCGACCACGCGGCGGCAATCTGGTGCATCGGCTATGGAACGCTGCGGTGCATCGTCCAGAGCACCCGCATGAAGGCGGGCAGCGATGGGCTCTTGTCGTCGATTGCCATGGGCCTCCTCGCCGCCGGCATCGTCCTCGCCGTCAAGGTACCTGGAGATGGGGGACATGCGGGGAACACAGGGCAGGACGTCGGCGTCTCGCTACAGGCAAGTTATCTGGTGGTGGCGGTGGCCGTTTCTCTGATCGTGGCCGCCAGCATGGGCCTTCGGATGCGGAGCGGCGCCGCGGCGACCTGACCCATCTCGTGCGCGGGCGTTTGTCGGCCTCGGCAATCCTCCGCAAGGGTTGCGGGAAGAATGGGCGCGAAATCTCTGGACACCCCTCGGTGCCAAACGAAGCGACTTGACAGCCGAGCGGTGATCGGCCGATGCTACTCGAGTGATCGATCGCAGGCGTGGATCCGCGTGGGCAGAAGGAACGCGCAGACTCCTACATGGATTCGCTTTGCACATTCGGATCGCCCTTTGCGCCGCCGCAACCCCCCCTGCCTCTTCAGGTGGCTTGCAATGACACACGGCCCGTGCCCGGCGAGACATCGAGCGTCGATCTCGCCAGCAACGAGGGCAGCGCGACCGGGGACGCGGCCAGCACGCCCGATTTCGCGTCGAGCGACATGGCGCCCTGCAACTCGTTCCTTGATACCGGCTACTGCTTCCAGCACACCATCCCCTGCCAGAAAGACGCTGACTGTCCGACTCCCTACTTCGGCTGCTTTCCCAGCATCGGGGGCCAATATTGCCGGACGTGGCAGTCCCTGGGCTGCCTCTATGGCAGCCCAGACTGTCCGGGGAGCCAGACCTGCATCAAGAACGAGCGCGCTGGGGGCGCGTGCTACCCGATAAAGTCTACGTGCGCGACCGCCGCCAACTGCCCGAGCGGGGAGCGTTGCCTCAATGGTCGATGCGCGGAGCCCTGCTGCGCGGGGTAGGTCGTTAAGGCTTTCGCTTCGCCGACCCTTCGCACACGCCGAATGAGATGGTTAGAACGCCCTCTTCGGTGTATGGTGCGCCCATGAAAATCCGTAACCGTTCACCCCCCGAGAAAACAACTTGACATGGGTGACAAAAGGATCTCAATGGTGAGATCGACGCCGCCGACCCCAGGGATCTCCGCATAGCGGAGCTTGAGCGCACCGTGCTCATGCTATTGAAGGAAATTGAAGAGCTGAAGGC
>JANXRZ010000209.1 GCA_025352885.1 Pseudomonadota bacterium
AGTCGACTTACTGTTTCGAACTCCATGATTGCGCCGGAATGTCAGCCGTTTCCCACACGACCTTTGTCCGCCGGGGAATTGAGCGTCCTACGCGACTCGGCAAAAATCGACTCTGACCCCACTTATGGAAAACGCAATGCAGCGCACGCCCCCCGCCGGACTTTCACCCTCCCAAGCCACTTGCCTCCATCGAATGCACGAATGGGTGCGTTCGAGGGTGGCGGACGATATCCGCCGTTCGGGCGCCGGTCGGGGGCGCCTCAGCGCTGCCCGGAAAGCATCGGCAGGATCACCCGGAAGACCTGGACGCCGGCCGGCCCGAGAATCACCATGCTGATCGCCGGGAAAAAGCACAGAATCAGCGGGAACAGCATCTTGGTGGGCAGCTTGGCCGCCGCCTCCTCGGCGCGAATCTGACGCTTGTGACGCAGGTCCTCAGAGAACACGCGCAACGATTCACCGATGCTCGTGCCGAACTTGTCCGCCTGCGCGAGCATGGCGGCGAACGTGCTGATCTCTTCCACGCCCGTGCGCAAGGCAAGGTTATGCAGTGCCTTGGCCCGCGTGCTGCCGGCGCGGAATTCAAGATTAGTGAGGTGGATCTCCTCGGTCAGCGCCCCGCTCTTGATCTTCAATTCCTCGGCGACCCGCACCAGCGCCGCATCCAGCCCAAGGCCCGCCTCGACGCAGACAAGCATGAGGTCGGCTGCGTCCGGAAAGTTTTCGAAGATATCGCGCTGGCGTGAGCGGATCGCCCGGCGCAGCAGCATGTTCGGCAGGTAGCACCCGACGGTCGCCGCTAGCAGCAGCACGAACAGGAGCATGTTGCCTTCGAGACTGTAGCCGCCGACCTGCAGGACGATATAGGCGATGAGCGCAAAGACCAGCGGGAGAAACGTTTTCGAGGCGTAGAAAACAACAGGCGCATTGGCATCACGAATGCCCGCATTGATGAAGCGCACCCGCACGGGCGACTCTTCCCACTTCCCGCCGGGGTTTGACAACTTGGCCAGCGGACCGGCCACGTCGACCACCGTGCGGACCCAATCGGTCTTCTCGCCCGGCTTCGCCATGGCCTTGAGCCGGCGCTGCGAGTCGTTCGGGACCAGCCAGCTCAGCAGCGTGATCGTGCCAAACGTGACCAGAAGGAAAATGATGACGGCGTAGATCAGCATCGTTCAGTCCTCGCTATCGATTGAAGGTCGCCTTAGACACGGATTCGCACCAGGTTGTAAAGCCATATGGCGCCCACGGCCATCACGCAGAGGACAGCGTTCATGATCATGATCCCGGCCGGGTCCGTCCAAAGGATCGCGATGAAGTCGTGATTGACGAAGTTGAGGACGCCCGCGATGAAGAACGGCAGCAGCCCGAGCACCCATGCGGACATACGTCCTTCGGTTGTGAGGACCTTGACACGCGCGTGGAACTTGAGCCGGTTGCGGATCAGCTTGCTCAGGCTGTCGAGCACCTCGGTAAGGTTGCCCCCGGCTTCGCGTTGCACCAGCACGGCGACGACGAAATAGCGCATGTCGGTGAGCGGCACCCGCTCGCCGAGGTTGCCGAGCGCCTGCGGCAATGACACCCCGAAATTGATTTCATCGTTCGTGATGCGGAATTCCCTCGCGATTGGATCGGGCATCTCCTGGCCGGCCATCTGAAGGCCCGCCGGCAAGGCCTGCCCAGCCCGCAACGCGCGGCCAATGAGGTCGAGCGTGTCGGGTAGTTGCTCCTCGAGCTTGCGCATCCGCTTGGCGCGCTTCCAGCGTACATAGGCCCAGGGGAGCAGCACCGCGGCTACGGCCAGCCCGAGCTGGACCATGGGCAGCAGGTTGAAAAGCGCCAGGACCGCATACGCAAAGAGACCCGAGGCCAGCGACAATGCGAGCAACCGCCCCGCGCTCCAATCCAGGCCCGACTGGATCAGCAGACGGTCCAGGCGGTCGATGAGCGGCATAGAGCGCAGCAGCTTCTCGAATTGCGGCACGTCGCTCAGGGTCCTGCTCTTGAGCAGGGTGGACTTCGACAAGGGACCCGGCAAATCGCCGAGGTTGCGCAGCCGCTGCTCGATGCGCTTCGCCTCGGGTCCCCGATAGGTGTTCCACATCAGGTAAAGGCCTTCGACCAGCAGCACAACCGCAACAAAAGCCAGCACCGCGAGGAGCGGAAAAAATCCCAGGTTGAGCAGGTTCATGGACCGGGTTCCCTATTCGAAGCGCTTTCCGGGATCGAACATCGAGTCGGGCAGCGCGACGCCGTAATTGCGCAGCTTCTCGGCGAATTTCGGCCGGATGCCGGTCGCATGGAAGTGCCCCGTCACCTTGCCGTTCGCATCCACTCCCGTCTGCCGGTACGCGAAGATCTCCTGCATGGTCAGCACCTCGCCCTCGAGCCCGGTGATCTCCTGGATACTGGTGATCTTTCGCTGGCCGTCGGTCAGCCGATTGCCCTGAATGATCAGCGTGAGGGCAGATGCAATCTGCTGGCGCGCCACTTTGTGCGGCAGGCCCAGCCCGGCCATGCTCACCATGTTCTCGAGGCGCGAGATTGCGTCGCGCGGATTGTTCGCGTGGACCGTTGTCATCGAGCCCTCGTGACCCGTGTTCATGGCCTGCATCATGTCGACCGCCTCGGCGCCACGCACTTCGCCGATCACGATCCGGTCCGGCCGCATACGCAGGGCATTGCGCACGAGAGCCCGTTGGTTGACCTCGCCCTTGCCTTCAATATTCGGCGGGCGCGTTTCGAGACGAATGACGTGTTCCTGCTGCAACTGCAGTTCCGCCGCATCTTCGATGGTGATGATGCGCTCGGTATTCGGGATGAATCCCGAGAGGATATTGAGCAATGTCGTCTTGCCGGCGCCCGTGCCGCCCGAGATCAGCATGTTGATCTTCGACTTTGCACAGGCCTCCAGCATCAGCGCCATGTCGGGCGTGAGCGATTTGTACTTGTTGACTACGTCATCCATTTTCAGCGGGACGATGGCGAATCGCCGAATCGAAACCATCGGACCGTCGAGCGCGATGGGCGGGATAATCGCGTTCACGCGCGATCCGTCCGGCAGCCTCGCGTCCACCATCGGGCTGGATTCGTCGATGCGCCGCCCGACATGCGAAACGATCTTGTCGATGATGCGCATAAGGTGCTTGTCGTCGGAGAACGTGACGTCGGTGAGCTCGAGGCGCCCGCGCCGCTCGACGTAGATCTGGTTGTAGCTGTTGACGAGGATGTCGGAGACCGACGGATCGGCCATCAGCAGCTCGAGCGGCCCCAGACCCAGCATTTCGTTCTGGATGTCGCGCACCAGCATGCGCCGCTCGACGTCGTTGATCTGCGCCGGGTTCTCGATCAGCAGCGTTTCGATGACGGACCCGATTTCCTGCCTCAGCTGGGGCTGGGACATCGACTCGAGTGCGGCAAGGTCGACTTTCTCGAGGATCTGCGCATGGAGGTTGTTCTTGAGCTTGATGTAGGCCCCAAGGGCGGGCGACGGATTCGGCTGCAACGCTGCGCTTGGCTCGGGCTGCGGTGCGGCAGGCGGCTCGTCCTTTCGGCCAGCCAGCATGTTCCTGATATTGCGGATTTCCATGCGCGAAAGACCTCGTTTACCGAATGTTGAGCAGCCGGCTGAGCAGGCCGGTCTGGACCTGTTCGATTTTCGGCAGCAGGGATTGCGTGAGCTCGTCAATGCCCTTGAGCACGGGGCTCGACTTGGCCACCGCCGCGAGCGGCATGCCCTGGTTGATCGCGCGCGCGACATCCTTGTAGCCGGCGGGGATCGTGCGCATGCTGTTGACCCGCAGGTGTGCCCGCAGGTCTTCGAGGCCGATCTCGCCGTTGCGCGAGAACCGATTGACGAGGAGCTCCACCTTGTCCGCTGCATACCCGAGCGAACGGAAGACGTTCATCATGCGGTCGGCATTGCGGATATACGGCAGCATCGCCTGTACGACGAGAAAGATCGTGTTCGAGCGGTCGAGTGCCTTGATCGTCAGGTCATCCAACGTCTTGCTCATGTCGAGCAGGATGAAGTCGTAGCTGGTTATCGCCAGATTCAGGATTGCATCGAGGTGCTCGGGCTTGACCTGCAGGGATTGCGCCGGGTCTTCCGGGGCGGCCAGGATGTCGTAGTTGGCCGTAACCGGTACCACCGACGCACCGAAGAACGAGGCGTCGAGGCGGGCAAGGTTTCTGGCCACCTCGGCAATGTCGCTGACCGGCTTGCGATCATGCACCGTCAGCACCGCATCGCCATATTGCAGGTTGAGGTCGATCAGGAGGACCTTGCGCCCTTCCCCGGCGAGCTGGTAGCCGACATTCGTAGCGAGGAAGGTCGCACCGCTGCCGCCCTTGCACGACACGAAAGCGAGGATGCGCCCATTACGCTTGGTCGCGCCACGCAAGCCGAGCTTGCCCTGCGCGCGGTGCAAGGCCGCTTCGAGAGCCGTTTTGCTCACCGGCGAGGGCAGGACTTCGCGCACGCCGACGCGCATGGCATTGATCAGGAACTCCGGCGTCTGCTGCGACGACAGGATAATGATCATCACCTGGGGAAAATGCGTGGTGACGAATTCGATCGGGGCGAGCTCGCGCAGATCGTGGTAGAGCCCCTCCACGAAGATCACGTCCGGCCGCTCCTGCTCGGCAACGCTGCGCAGTTTGCTGATCCCGCCTTCGTGCCTGGCGATCACGCCGGTGGCATTGCTGTTCTCCAGGATGGCGCAAAGCTCATTCAGCGATTTGGTGCTCGGGGAGATGACAGCAATTTTCATGGCGGGCCCGGTTAACTGCAGACGGAGGCGCTGTTGGGGTCCTGGCCCATGATTTCGCGCGGCAGGTAAGTGGAGAATCCGGGCATCGGAATCGCCGCCTGATTCGCGTATCCCAGCGGTGAAATCCAGTTGTAGTTGAGCCCGGTAATCCGGACATTGACGCCCGAGCAGTTAGCCGAGGTGCAGCTGGTGCTCACATTTCCGCCCGAGTCGTACCAGTCGATCACGACGTTGGCATCTGTGAGTTGTGGCAGCATTTTTTTCATCGAGGCGACGACGGCTGCGGCACCCTTGTCGCAGACCACCGAAACGCGCGCGCCCCAGCGCGTGGCCTCGTTCGCTGCATTCCAGGTCCAAAGCATCCTTGTGAAATCCAGGATGCCCAGGAACACGGTCAGGAAAAAAATCATCACGAGGGAAAACTCGATTACGGTGGCCCCTGCCTGGCGATTTTTCATGCGCGGGCCCCTCATAGCGGGCAGCGCATCGTGGCGCTGATGTTGTCGAAGGTGATCGTGCCGAAGTCCAGACCGAACACGCTGGCGAACAACGGACTGAAGGTGTAGCCGGCAATCGTGACGCTCACGGTATTGATTACCGGCGCTGCGCCCGCCAGTTGCCATACGGGATCGTTGACCTGGGCGAGTGTCAGGCCGAGGGCGAGCGGGCTGCCCGCCCCGGTAAGGTTGCCGTAGACAACCAGGTTTTTGGCCTGCGCCATTTTGGTCCCCGGCGGCTGTGTCGACAAATAGCGCGTCGCATCGCGCACCGACTTGGTCAGCGTGTTGTACTGATACAGCGCGCGGCTGTATTCGGTCACGATGAAAGTGAGGGTGAGCAGGAAGGGCAATACAAGGGCGAACTCGATGATCGCCACGCCTTTTTGGCGGTTCATGGTCCGTCCCTCCTACTGGACCAGGACCGGGACGAGCGGGCCATTTACGCCGCCTGCCAAGCCCGCGCTCGCGCACGGGGTCGCCGGGTTCGACGCATTCCCCACGTACTCCAGGTACACCGTCATGTTCGGACCGTCGATCGGGTGCAGGAGCAGGACGCAGGCCCAGGCCACAATCGTGGTTCCGGTCACAAACGGGGCGAACATCAGCCGGCGGTCGCCACCATGCGTCGCGAGTGACCTCGGTCCGGCGGCATAGGTGCCCATGTCCGTAGACTTGTACGAGTTGCTCACCGAGAGCCCGGTGATCGCATTGCCGGCCGCAACGGTGTCGGTCGTGTTGCCATACGATCGAAAGGTCGCGCGCTTAGCAAGAAAATCCGGCGAGGCGTTCGCCCTGCTGGGCCAGTTCACCGCCGTGTATGAATAACCGGTTGTATCGGGAACCGCCGAATTGATGTCGGGGTTTCCCGCGCCGTTTTTATAGAGCCCGAACCGGCTGTTCCACTCGGTGCTTGCCGCCACCTTCGCGCCGGTGGTATTGACCGTGCCGCCGGTCGCGAGGTTGCAGGGCCCGTTGCCGAGGAGCTGGGACTTTAGAGCCGAGGCAGACGTGCTGCCGTCAAGGTTCGCCCATCCGAAGTGGCCAGGGGTCGGCGGGGCGTTGTTGTTGCCTTCGGCATAAATCGAAGGGATCCACTCACCCGGGGCATACCCGTAGTTAGGCGAAGTACCCCCCGGCTTGGGATTGATCTGCACGGGAAGCGAACAGTTGGTTTGAGACGAAGCGCGCGTAGCCACGGCTTGCGCGAAAACCGACTGGTTCGCACTGTATGTCGCATCTCCACTGACGGCCGTAACCACCTGCATCATCCAGGGGGCCATGCCGGACTTGGTCCGCACGCACTTGGCATACTTCGCGCTTGCCACTGGCGAGAAAGTCTGGCTGTACGCGCCAATCAGCGAGTTGCTGAAGGTGATGTCAGCGGCGGTCAGGCCCGCACCTGCCCCTTGAAAATCCACCTTGTTCACGTTGCCGGCGGTCATGCCAGCGCTTGCGGCCCGGGTGAGGGCATCGCTCGCGCTGTCGAGCTCCTGGGCGGCCGCAAGCGCACAGCTGTCGGTGGCCGTCTGAAGCTCGGTCTTTACGACAAACAGGTGGCCAAAGTCCATCGCGATCGCCATGAATGCGACCAGGAACAGCAGCGTCATTGCGACGGTCAGCATGACTGAGCCGCGCTGCCGTCGCTTGCAGGCTGCGGCGCCCCTCACAAAACCAGCGGTCACGACGTCACCTCTTACTGAGAAAGGCCACCGCCTATGTTGAGAACGTTGATCGTCGGCGGCGGCGTCTTGAACGTATCAACGTAGCGGTCCATCGTCTCCCTCGCCGCCCTGCCGTCTATACCCGACGTGAGTGCCGGATCGCGTGCGCGGCCGGCCTCCGGATAGAGCGTCTGTGCGGCCTTGACGGAAGTGACCGCCTGACCAAAGTTAAGATCGCGATGCGGGTAAGCCGAGACGCAGCCCGCGAGGACGAGCGAAGCGGCAACAACGGTGAATTTAGGGGCGCTCATTTCGGCTCTCCAAGGGTGGGGGCGGGCGCCGGCGCAGACCCTTCCATGCGACCGTCGAGGAAAAACTCCATGCGGCTCGGCGGGATGAAATTGTCAGTCGGCAACATCGGCTGCGTCGACATGGCTTTGACCAGTCGCGGCGTGACGAGGAACATGAGTTCCGTCTCGTCGCTCTGGAATTCGCTTGACCGGAACAGGGCGCCCAGCACCGGCAACTCACCGAGCACTGGAAAGCGCTTAACCGTCTCAGTGACGTTGTTGCGAATCAAACCCGCGATCGCAAGGCTCTGCCCGTCGAATAGCTGCACCGAGGTTTCCGCCCGCCGCGTGACGAAGGACGGCAGCACCGAAGTGACGCCATTCAGGGTGGTAAACGGCGAACCAGTCTGCGCGAGCTCGGAGACTTCCGGCCCGACTTTCAGGTGGATGAGGCCGCCTGCAAGGACGGTCGGGGTGAACTTGAGGCCGACCCCGAATTCCTTCTCGGTCAGGGTGATCACCGGGAAGCCGCCCTGCGAGGTGTTCGCGGTGGGAATGAACACCTTGCCGCCCGAGAGAAAGCTGCCTTCCTGACCGCTCATGGTGATCAGGTTCGGCTCGGCGAGGATCTTGATGAGGCCATTTTGCTTGGCCGCATCGAGTGTCAGGCGCGTGCCGCCCACGCGAGCCGCATCGACGACGCCCGCTGCGTTGGACAGGAACCCCGTGAGGATGGAATACATCCAGTTGCCGCTCGAACGAGTGCCGGTGACTTGCGCGCCGAGCTTGTCGAGAAGCGTGCGGGATACTTCGGCGACCTTGACTTCGAGCATGACTTGCTGGGGCGCAAGGACCGTGAGGAGGTTAATAACGCGTGCACCGGCGGCGTTGACCGCCGCACCGGTCGAACTGGCGCTCGCCTGGCCGATAGTGATTGCCGTGCCGGCCTTGGCGAGGCCGTCGCCGGCCGTGATGGGCATCACCAGTCCCCGGTTGATGTTCCGGACGTAGGCATCCGCGATTGAAACGGCCTGTTGGACAAGCACGGAACTCGATACGATGCCAGAGAGGACCACAGAATCCGCGGCCGCAGACACCCGGATGCCCTTTTCCTCCGGCATCAGCTGGAGCAGCTTGTCCTGCAGCAGCCCGGCGTCGATGTCGATCGCCACGTCAATCACGGTCGTCTGCCCGCCTTTGCGCCAGAGGATGACGTTGGTCGAGCCGAAGGCCTTGCCGAGCAAATAGAGCTCGCGCGGATTGATCAGCGTGACATCTGCCACCGTCGGATTGCCGACCGAGACGCGATCAATTGGCTGCTCGAGCCGCAACAGCTGCGACTTCCCTGTCGTCAGCGTCATGGACGGCCCGATCGCGGAGGGCACCGAATAGCTTTCACGGCTTGCAACCGGATCCTGCACCCGGGGACCGGACTGCGCGGACGCGGTCCTCTGTGTCGCGGCACCCGGCTGCGCAGGACTTTGAGCCGGGAAAAATACTGCGTTGGCCAGCAGTACGGCAGCTGCGAGGCGCCGTCCTATAAGTGATACGTGAAAGACCTTCATGTGCTCTCCTTTTTTCTTACACTGAATAAGTTGATGCAGGAAGACACATGACTCTGTTATCCAGCGCACCAAACGCTGCCTTTTTTGCGGTTGTCGGTTCAGGCAAGCGTTCTCGTGCGCACGGTTACAAGCCGAACTCGACATCCGATCGGCTCACGCCGCGGATCACCTCGACTCTTGCTTGTTTTATTACGGGAATCGGCCTGGGCGCAACGGCCGGCCCGGAGGCGGCCATCCGCGGCAGCGGCTTGATCGATGCGACCGGCGTGAGGCGCGGCTGCACCGCCGGACCCCCGAACAGGTCGGCCTTCCGCACGCCCTCGGTAGGATGGTCGGCGGTGTCGATCTGGTTGCGCAGCACCAACGAAAGCGTTCCGACGTTGCGCGCGAGGTCGAGTTTTTCGGCGTCCTGGAGCGACAGCTCGAGGGTGACTGCGTTGACGACCTTCGGCTTGGTGTCGTCGCGCCCGGCCTCCTGGGCCACCGCCAGCACGAGCACGTGCCGGAGCACCGTCTTGCTGATGTGCTCGTCGTTGCCTGAACTGGCCGCACCGCCGGCCTTATCCTGCTGCGCGTTGACCATGACGTCCACGTAGTTGCCAGGAAGCGCAAAGCCCGCCACCCCCACCACATCGTTGACGCGCACGGTCATCGCTCGCTTGCCTTCAGCGATCACTGCAGACAGGCCGCCTTGCGTGCCCACCGGGGCAAGCCGCGAATTGAGGATCGCCTCGCCTCGTTGAATCGAAACCTTGATCACCCTGTCGTTCAGCTTCGCGGCGTCATCGAAAGCACCTGCGGGAACCGAGCCGCTAGGCCAGTCAACCAGGGTGAGCATCTGCGGCGTGAGCCGGCTGCCCAGCTGGATATCCATCGCGGCGACGGCGATCTTGTTCGTGGCGACTGCCGCTTTTCGGGATACCCAGTTGACGGCCAGGGCACTTACCACCAGTCCCAGCACGATCGATATGACGACCATCATTACTGCGCGCGTATTCTTCATGGCGAATCCCTTTTTGGTTGGTGAAGTTGGTGTTGGTAGTCGTGACAGTAGCGATGCGGCCGTTCAGGCAATACCTAGCTGGTGCAATACGAGATAACCGATCGTGCCCCCGGCGATTGCGAGGGCGTAGGGCAGCCGGCCGGCGGAATTTTCCCGCGTGAAGCGCGGAAAATGCGGCGAGCCCGCCAGTGCGCCAAACAGGCTGAGCCTTACGAACATCGCGACGTTTTCGAACATCTTTGGCGCAGTGCCGTGGCGAATGACAAAGACTACCGAGAGCACACCGCCCAGGATGAAAGTGCAAACGCCCGCGTTTAGCGTAGCCAGGGGTCCCAGGAAAGCTCCTACCACGGCGAGCAACTTGACGTCGCCTGCACCGATGGCGCGCAGCAGGTAGAGCGGCAGGAACAGGGCAAACCCGACCATCGCGCCCGAGAGCGCGAAGAGAAAACCGGCCTTCGGCACCGAGGGCGCGAAGGTGTTGAATGCAAATCCAATCAGGATGCCGGCCAGGACAAGGGCATTCGGTATTCGGCGCGTGCGGCAGTCCGAGAAAGCCGCGATGCCGAGCAACACCATGAGAACTGCGGTGCCTGCATCGGTAAACAGCATGCTCACAAGGTCTCGAACGGCGAACAATTCCTGGGGCGACATTAATCTGCTTTCGGTTGGTGCTGATCTGAAATTCCAGTCGGCTGACATGCCTCGGGCGAGGCTACGACGCACCTCGCCCGGGCTTGTCAGTTGTGCCTTACGTGCAGGTCGAAGTCGTCAGGCAGGTGGTCACGCGGGTGATGAAGCTTGCGAAAGGTCCGCCGTTTGTAAACAAGCCGCTCAAGGCGAGCACCAGCGCAATTGAGACCACGGCGATGATCAGCGCGTATTCGACGACCTGTGCGCCTTCCTCATCATCCAGGAATCCAAGCCAGAACATTTTTAATGCATTCAAGAGGTTCATTCACAACTCCAGTGATTTGAATTAGCCACCACAATGGCAAAACTGTCGAAGTGGATTCACTATCGCGGCCTTGCCTCGCTTCACCTTGTTTTCTTACGCGGAAGTTGGCCCAACGCCGGATTCGCCCTTGCTGCGCTTGCATCGAGGGGCGCGGCCATTGCACCGGCCTGACCTCTGTGCATGCATAAGAAGGGACGGTCCGGCGCCAAAACCTCAGCTTAGGTGCAGGTCGGGGTTGTCAGACAGTTCTTCACTCGCGTGATGAAGCTGGCGAACGGTCCACCGTTTGCGAACAGGCCGCCAAGGGCAAGCACGAGGGCGATCGACACGACCGCAATGATCAGCGCGTATTCCACGACTTGCGCCCCTTCCTCGTCATTGACGAATCCAAGCCAGAACATTTTCAGTGCATTCAATAGGTTCATTTCTAGAGCTCCAGTGATTAAAGTTGATCGAATAACGGGAAGGCAATAAAACGACGATGCGGTTCTACCGATGCAACAAACCCTGCTTCACGTGAGTGATTCGGGCGGAATTCAGATTGCAGCCTGACTTTGTGTCGGTCGATGATCCGAAGAGGCCCTGCGAAAATTCCTACAAGTTGTCAGGGCCATTCGGCCTTGGTCTGTTGCACGTTTGCACAGGACCGTGCACTCTCTCGCGGTTGAACCGGGGAGGAGACCCTATGAGACAAGCAATGAAAAGCAACGCGCGCGCTACGCTCGCAGCCGTTGCCGTAATCGGCACACTTTGGGCAAGCCTGCCTGCGCTGATGCCTTCGGCGCATGCGCAGAAAGAAAAAACTTCCGATGCTCACCTGAGCGGTGTCGTCATAGGGCCGAAAGGCCCTGAAGCCGGCGTCTGGGTCATTGCAGAAACCGCGGACCTGCCGACCGGTTACGCCAAGGTCGTCGTCACCGATGACAAGGGACGGTTCTTGATCCCGGAGTTGCCGAGCGCGAACTACCAGGTGTGGGTGCGCGGCTATGGGCTCGTCGATTCACCGAAAGTCTCAGCGCGGCCCGGACGCACGCTCAATCTAAAGGCGGTTGCCGCGCCGAACGAAAAGGCCGCGGCCGAGTATTACCCCGGCATGTACTGGTATTCGCTTCTCGAGATTCCCGGCAAGAACGAGTTTCCCGGTACCGGCGAGAAGGGCAACGGCATCAGCCCGAACATGAAGGCGCAGCACTACTGGATCGACACGGTGAAGCACTCCTGCCAGTCCTGTCATGCGCTCGGCAGCAAGGGGATACGCACGGTGCCCGAGATGTTTGCCAAATCCGGCACGGGGTTCCAGGCATGGGCGCGGCGCACGCAGTCCGGCCAGGCAATGACGAACATGGCGTTGTCACTAGGCAACATGGGGCCGGAGCGCGCGCTGAAGCAATTCGCCGACTGGACCGATCGCATCGCCGGTGGCGAACTGCCTTTCGCCAAGCCCGAGCGCCCCAAGGGCATCGAGCGCAACCTTGTCGTGACGATGTGGAATTTCTCGTCGCCGCAGTTTTACCTGCACGACGGCATCTCGAGCTACCAGCACGATCCACGCGTGAACGCCAACGGCCCGATCTACGGCGCGCCTGAGGAAAGCACGGACAACATCCCGGCGCTGGATCCGGTCAATCATCGCGCGTTCGTGGTGAAGCACCCGGTCAACCATCCGGGGACGCCCTCCTCCCTCACGCTGCCCATGCAGCCCTCGTCGCACTGGGGCGACAAGCCTATCTGGGACGGCCACAGCAGCCTGCACAACAACATGATGGATGGCGAGGGCCGCGTGTGGTTCAGCGCGCGCATCCGCCCCGCCGCCAATCCTGATTTCTGCAAGGCCGGTTCGGATCATCCGTCGGCCAAGGTTGCGCCATTGAACGAATCGCCGCGCCAGCTTTCGGTCTATGACCCGAAGACAAAGGAGTGGAAACATGTCGACACGTGCTTCGGGACGCACCACCTGTACTTTGCGAAGGACGCGAACCGCACGCTGTGGCTCTCGCAAGGCGGGCCGAACAGCGGCGTGGTCGGCTGGGTGAACACCAAGCTGTTTCTCGAGACCGGCGATTCGGCGAAGTCGCAGGGCTGGACGCCGATCATTGTCGACACGAACGGCAACGGTAAGCGCGATGCGTGGGTCGGCCCGAACGATGCGCTCGATCCTGCCAAGGACCAGCGCATCATGGCGGCCTTCTACGGGATCATGCCGAGCACCGTCGACGATTCGGTGTGGGGCCAGGCGATGGACCGCGGCTTCTCGCGCCTCGACCAGCCCGGCTACATCATTCGCCTCACGCCCGGCTCTGACCCTGCGAACACGGCGCTGGCCGAGATCTACCTTCCGCCCGAGGGGCACTACGGCGCGCGCGGCATCGACATGGATCTCAATGGCCTGGTCTGGACGCCCTTGGCGAGCGGCTACATCGGGAGCTTCGACCGTAAGAAGTGCAAAGGCCCGCTGAACGGGCCGACCGCTGCGACCGGCAAGCACTGCCCGGAAGGCTGGACGCTCTACCAGATGCCCGGACCGCAGTTCAAGGGACTGAACGAACCGGGTAGCGCGAACCAGGCGTACTACGTTTGGGTCGACCGCTATAACACGCTCGGTCTTGGCGCAAACGTGCCGATCATCAACGCGAATGGCGGCGAATCACTGCTCGCGGTGGTCGACGGCAAGCTCGTCGACTTGCGCGTGCCGTATCCGCTGGGGTTCTTCACTAAGCTCGTGGATGGCCGCGTCGACGACCCGAACACCGGCTGGAAAGGCCGCGGCGTCTGGACCATGTCCGGCACCCGCACCGTCTTTCATAACGAGGGCGGCACCAAGAACTACCCCAAGGTCTACAAGCTGCAGATCCGCCCCGATCCCCTCGCCCGCTAAACCACAAGTAGGGTCAGAGTCGACTTATCGAAAACAAAAGTCGACTCTGACCCCGCTTTCTATTGTTCGACCGGTTCGACGTGAAAAGCGAGCGGCTCGCCGGGATCTTTCGCGCTGTGGCCAAAGCAGATGACGCCCTGCCCGCTGAGCAGCACCTGGCTCCTCTGGACGAGCGTCTCGCCGGTCTGGCCGAACGAGACGAACGAGCCGTTGAGGCTCATGTCGGTATAGAAAAAGCCGCCGTTGCGGTATTCGACCAAGCCGTGGTTGCGCGAGGCCTCGGTCGTTGCCACCTCGATGTCGGCACAGGGAGTGCGGCCGATGGCCAGCGACTTCGCGTGCGGCCCCACGGTCCACTCGCGGCCTTCAAGGCGCAGCACCAATCGGGTACCGCAGTGCGCCGCCACGGCCGTGCCTTCGGTAAACGTGGCTTCCTCGTCGAGCGACCCGCGCCAGAGGATCTCCTCGACCTGGATCTGCTCGCGCCGGCCGCGGATGTCCAGCGGCCCGAGCTTTCTCATCGTTCCACGCACGAGCGGCGAAAGCCCGCCCACGCTCGCGCTGGTGGTGAGGATCTGACCGGACTGAGCGTGCGCGGTCAGTCGGCTGGCCACGTTGACCGCATCCCCGAACACGTCCCCTTTGCGCTCGATGAACGCGCCCGCGTGCAGGCCGATGTGCATGCCGAGCTTGATGCCGCCCCGCTCTCCTAGCGACTCCACTTCGATGAGCAGGTCGCGCCCCGCCTGCGCCGCCGCGTCGGCCGTGGGCAGCACGGCGAGGATTTCGTCGCCGATCGCCTTCACTACCCGGCCGCGATGCGCCTTGACCGCTTTTTCCGCTGCATTCAGGAGAACGTCGATGACTTCGCGCGCTTCGGTGTCGCCCAGGCGCTCGTGCAGGAGCATGCTGCGGCTGACGTCTGCGAAGAGGATCGCCGGACCCTTGCCGTCGTGGGCAAGCGTGATCGGGCGCGTGATGTCCGGTGCCTGGGCTGCAGGGATCGAGTGGCCGCCCGGCTCGATGCGTGTGGTGACTGCAAGCATTCCGATTTCCCCCTGCATGGATCCGCGCCTGTTGGCTGTGCGTCTTGGATCCCATCCCGACCTTGAAGGGATTGTCGGCGGGGAACGACCAAACCTCTAACACTTTCTGACAGAAGACGTGAACGAGTCCGCAGTCGGAAGCAAATACTGTGCGGACGAGTGAGAACTAGTTCCTTAAATCTCGGAAACTTATCTCACTATCTGACCAGGACCGTCGCCAACCCGAGCAGCATGCCCATGCTCACAATGTCGGTGGCAGTGGTCAGGAAAATGCTCGAAGCGGTTGCCGGGTCTGCCCCGAACCGCTTCAGCGTCAAAGGCACCACCGCCCCCGAGATGCCGCTGATCGTGCAGGCGAGCGTCATCGCGAGGAACACCGCCACCGAAAGCATCAGCGCATGCGCCGACCCTTGCGCGGTGGCGGTGTAGTACATCGCGCCGCCCGCAATCACACCGATCGGCGCGCCGTTCATCGCGCCGAGGAGTCCTTCTTTCGCGACCAGCCGGCTCCCGTCGCCCGCCTTGATTTCGCCGAGCGTGAGGCCTCTCAGCGTCACGGCCAGCGCCTGACAGCCCGTGTTGCCCGACTGCCCCGCCAGCACCGGCAGGAAAGCCGCGAGGATCACGAGCCGGTCGATCGTCCCCTGGAACATGGCCACTACGCCGCCCGCGAGGAACGCCGTGAGGAGGTTGAGCTGCAGCCAGGGATGGCGGAACCGAAAACTCCTGAACATCGGGGTTGAGATGCGCTCCTCCTTCTCCACGCCGACCATGCTGCCGGCCTGCGCGGTGATCTCGAACGCCTCCGCCTCGAAGATCGTCTGCCCGCGCACGAGGCCGAGGAGCGCGTTGCCCGCATCCGTCACAGGGTAAACCGGGTAGTGGCGGGAGAGCGACGCCTTCATCGCCTCCTTTACCGGCATGTCCGGGCGAAAGGCGAACGCATCCTTGATCATCACCTCGTCGATGCGCTTGTCGTTATCCGAGAAGAGAAGTTCGCGCATCGTGACCAGGCCTTCCAGGCGGCCTTGCGCGTCGATTACATAGCCGTAAGTAATGAAGGCAGTCTTGACGAGGCCCCTGAGCGCTTCGATCGCCTCGCCCACCGTCATCTGCGCCTTGAGCACCGCGTAGGCCGGCTCCATCAGGCGGCCAATTGTGCCGGTCTCGAAGCGGCGGTTGCTTTCCCATTGGAGCGCGATGTCAGGGGCGGCCGCCTGGAGGATCGCCTTGCGCTGGTCTTCAGGCAGGTTGTCGAGGATCTCCTGCGTGAAGGACGGGTTGAGCTCGAGGAGCGCTTCGTACGCGAGCGTGGGCGGCGTACCCTCGAGGATCGTCGGCGCTTCGTTCGAGTGATGGGCTTTGAGCTCTTCGACCAGCCGCTGGCGCGGGCTGCCATCGACGATCGTGGCAATTGCGAGGGTGTCGGTCATGGCGGGGTCAGTCCTGTTCAAGGAGGGCGTCCAGGGTTTCGAGGGCGCGGGGATGCGGTTGCAGCCGTTCGCGGGCCGATTCGTAAGCCCGCCGCGCGTGTTTTCGAGCCGAGGCGGGAAGCGCCTTTGCAGCGTCGTCGAGTGCACCGGGATGCCTTTCGGCGAGCACTGCCAGGAGGACAGCCGCCTGGTCCAGATCCTTTGCGGACTTCGACCCGCGCGGCCTGAGTTCGGAGACGACCAGCTTATGGAGCGCCAACCGTTCGGGCGCGGGCACCCGCACCCTGCAGCAGCCCTCCTTGGCCAGGACCGTCCCCTCCTGGCACTCGGCGAGGACGTAGCCAAGGTGAGGCAACGCTGTTGCGTGGGCGCGCAGTTCGGGTACTGCCTGCGTCCCGATTTCCTTTCCTTTGGAGGGAACGAGCAAGTCCACCTGGAAGGGCGACTTGCCGGCCTCCCCGAAGGAAGTGCTCGGCTTGCGGTTGCCGAGACGCGGGTTTTCGACGAAGCGGATGCCCGATTCTTTCAGCATGTCGAGGAAGCTCGTCTCCGGCGGCGACTCGAACGCCAGCCGCGCCCCGCGCGCGATATCCACGTCCTGAGTCGCGTACTGCGCGGCCCTCACGCCAAGCTGGTTGAGCAACGCCCCATAGGCGTGTGACCCGACGAGCACCGCGCCCGCCTCGAACAAGCCGTTGTTGCCCAGCGCCGCGACCGCCGCGAAGGCCTTGCTGTCGAGCGTCTTGAACCCCTCCCTTGCCAAGAGGCGGATGTTCCTGGAGGCGGCCGAAAGCGAACGGATCTTTTCCTCGAATTCGGCGGCCCGGGCGTCGGCTTCGGGACTGCCGATCGGTCCCGCGAGGTACTTCTCGGTCTTCTTGCCGTTGACGTCGTAGGACTGGTGCGCATAGAACTCGAACCCGCCCGAGTTTTTTCTTTTGAGAATGCTCCCGGGAGTGCCGATCAGCACGGGCCCCCGGCTGCGCGAGTAGTTTTCCAGGTCGCCGAAGAGCGCGCCGAGCGCCGGGGGATGCGGTTCGTAAAGGGGTGCTGCCATGGCGCGTTCCTGTATCCGTCAGGCCATGAGCATGGCGGATACAGGTGTATCCGTCAATTCAGGCGTTTGACGGATACAAGGCCGCCATTGCCCTCGCCGGTCGAATTGGGCAAGCTTTTGCCCATGCCCTCCTTCTCCTGCATCTTCTGCTCGCCCGACCGCGAGATCCTTGCGTACTCCGCTCATGGAGTGGCTTTCTTCGATGCGTTTCCCGTTTCGCCGGGCCATGCATTGGTCGTGCCTCGGCGGCACGTCGTGACTATTTTCGACCTGACCGAGGCGGAGTACAGCGATTGCTTCCTGCTGGTTTTGCGCGTGAAGGAGCTGCTGGTCGAGCGCTACTCGCCGGATGGTTTCAATGTGGGGGTGAATTGCGGCGAGGCCGGCGGGCAGTCGGTGTGGCACGCGCACATTCACGTGATACCGCGGTTCAAGGGGGACACGCCGGAGCCGCGCGGCGGGGTGAGGAATGTGATCCCGAAGAAGAGGGATTACTGATTGGGCAGGCTAGACATTGCTGCCAATTTTTGCCCGACCCCCGCGTGGATACTGGCTCTCCCGTCAAATTGCTGCCACATCATAATCAAAGGCGAGCTAGCTGCCAGCGATATTGATCGTCGACCTGCACCGCGGGAAATTGACACACCCCCAGAACGGCTTGCCGCCCGCTTTCGGTTGCCGTCTGGTCAACTTGATCCCGCACGAGGGACACATCGGAGTCGTGAAGTCGCCTTCCGTGGCAATGGCAAGAAGGCTGCCTTGTTGCTCTCCGGTCAAATTCAGAATCGACTTCAGGATCGTCGCGCCGTCCATGAGGTCGATCCGATTTTCTTTTGCATAATTCTTAGCGTCGTCCGTGAAGCCCGACGACGTTGCCAGGATGGCCTCTGTCACTCGCTTGGAAGTCATAACGCCGTGGAAGGCCCTCACGATTTCCACTCCGACCTTCTTGGAAGTCCTGGCTTTGCATTGGACGATCGCCACGGGCTCGCCCTGCGGCGGGCGATACAGGTGAATATCGACGCCGCCATCCGACCCGAACCCCGAGACCTTCGCTTCGAAGCCAAGACGTTCAAAGAGGCCTGCGCAGACTTGCTCAAAACGCTTCCATTCAAGAGCGCTCAACAGCCCCGCGCTCCAGCATCCTATGTCTGGTTTTGGGTCCACTTCGTCTGCGGACTGCCAATTTTCTGGATTACGGTCGTCATGCCTGCCGGCCGGTTTGCCTGGCGGCGCCTCAATGCGCACTCTCGGCGGTGCTCCGGCGTCAACCCACTTGCTGATAGGTGCAGACGTGGTGCGCTTGTTCCTGGAAAACGCGGAGGCCGCAGCGCCCATGAGCAATATCAGCGGCACGAAATACTGAAGAACCATTGAGAACGACTTGATGAACGTATTGAAGATCGTGGGCGCGAATTCGGCCGTCGTCTTTGCACCAGCTACATCCGCGGCAGCGAAGGCGTGGAAGACAAGGTATGAGACCAGCGCGATCAAGACACTGACCCACCAGGGCACCAGCGTGGTGAGGTCAAGCAAGACGTCGGTTAGGTCCGTTTTCTTTTTGCGGGGCATTTGCGAAATGAGGTTGGGGCTAAGTGTCGCCTTTGCTACGTGGCGATGATCTGCTGCGTCGGCTGGCCCGGGAGTGTCCTGATTTCTGTGTTTGAGGCTTGAATGAATTTCCCACGGTGGCGGCGTTCGGCGCTTGCGACGAACGTCCGACGCCATGGGAAATTCGGCGAAACATCTTACCCGTGCTTCCGCGTAAAGCGGTCCTGGTACAGGATCGCGAACTGATTCATGGCGGTCTTCCAATTGTGGGCTGCGCGGCTCCAGTCGGCCGTGATGTTGCGCAGGGCCAGCCAGATCAGCTTGCTGGCTGCGTCGTCGGACGGGAAGTGCCCGCGCGTTTTGATGATCTTGCGCAGCTGTGCATTCACGCTCTCGATCGAGTTCGTGGTGTAGATCACC
>JANXRZ010000249.1 GCA_025352885.1 Pseudomonadota bacterium
TCTACGACCTGATGGATCTCTACCCGCAGTCGACCACGCAGCGGCCTTCGGTGATATACATCCCGATGAAGGGGGCGGAGAAAAGCGATTCGACCACGCAGCCGGGTTCGGTGAAGCCGGCGGGGACGCCGGTCAAGTAGGCGCTAGCGCCGGGCGTTTTCCGGCTTCTCGAGGTACGGCGGCGAATAAATCACCAGCACGCGGCCCATTTCGCTGGTGACGGTCAGGAGGTGCGGTTCGTCGGCCGGGAAGAAGCACATGTCGCCCTTGGCCATTTCGAACTTCTCGCCACCGACCTCCACATGCGCGGTGCCCTCGAGCATGTAGCAGGCTTGCTCGATGCCGGGATGCGCGTGGGGCAATGCGCCTTTGCCCTTCTCTACTTCGCCGACCAAAACTTCCAACTGCTTCGCGCCGACGGTCTCGGGGCCGATCAGGCGGAAGTTGTTCGTGCCGTGGTGGTTTGCCGGGGAATACGGCGTCACGTCTGTCTGGCGGATGTGGTACTTGCTCATTCGATTCTCCGGATGCGGTTCAATTCGGTTTCTTCGCGTAGCTGACGCCGAGCCCCGCCCGCGCGTCCTGCTGGATGCCGTACTGCGGAATCGGGTAGCGCAGGCCGTTTTTCGCCAGCGCCTCCAGGCCTTCGATCGCCTTCGGCAGATACTCGGGCGGCAGCGCCATGAGGAGTTCGTCGTCGAGCACGCCGCCGTATCGACGCTCGGCGAAGCATGGCAGCGACAGGCTCGGCGTGCGGATCTTGAGCGCGCGGCCCCATGAGTCGGCGCAGGACGATTCGCCCACGACGCCCCAGTCGAAATTCTTGTAACCCGCCCATTGGAGGCCGTTGATGAACAGGATCATCTGGCCGGGCGTCGCGTAGAAGAGGCAGATGTCCGGCGGATCGAGGCGCCCGGAGGTCAGGGGGGAGACGGCCATCGCCCTGTACTTGCCCGAAGGCACGACGTGCATCGCGGCCTGGTGATTCGCGGCATCGGCGGGCGTGGCATACCAGACGCCGGCGTAGCGCTTGCCGGCCTTCCACTCGTCATCCTGCGGGTGAAGGCCGATGACGGCACCGCACTGGTCGCCGACGAGATCCGCGCGTGTAATTCCCACGGTCCAGCCCAGCCGCGCGCCCTGCGCGACGATCTGGTCGGTCGTGTGAATCGACTCCGGGCGCCGGATACGCGGGATCGCATCCATCTCCTCGACCGTCTCGAAGAGCTTCATGCCGAACGGGTTCGTCCTCAGCCGCAAGAGCCTGTTCAGGCTGTCGACGATGCCCTGCCAATCGAAAGTGCTGGTCATTTTGCAGTAGTCGATATCGGTTCCCACTTTTGGGGTCAGAGTCGATTTGTCGCAAACCGTATTCGACTCTGACCCCAAATGTGGTTTACCGCATTGGGTCAGGTGAGGCCGGCTTTGAGGCGCTTGGCGGCGATGCGTTCCTTGCTTTTGGCGGTCTCGACGACGAAGCGCACGTGCTTGCCGCGGCCGCATTCCTCGAGGGAATCGCGGGCGACGACCTCGAAGGTGACGCGGCGACGGTCGACTTCGACGATCTTTGCCTCGATGGTCACTTTCATGCCGAGGGGCGTGGCGGCGAGATGGTCCACCGACACGTGGGCGCCGACCGAATCCTCACCCGCATCCAGGTGACGCAGCAGCAGGTCGCGGCAGGTGTACTCCATGTCGCTCACCATCCGGGGCGTGGCATATACGGCATTCTCGGGGCCCATGAATGAGATGCAGCGCTCTTCGTTGATGGCGATCTCCTTGGCGATCGAGTCGCCGGGAACCAGGCTGGCTTTCATTTTTGTCCTTTGAGGAAAGTGTCGAGAACGGATGCCGGGTTGGGGTTCAGCACCTTGTCGAGGTCGACCGCGTCCTCGCCCGGCACGCGCACCCGCGTGAAGGTGTGCCCCACGTAAGAGAGCGGCCGGGTGGCGTCCAGGCCCATCTTGGCACTCATGCCGTCCACGCGCCCGGTGAGCGTGGTGGAAGGATCGAGCGGTGAGCCTTGCGCGCCGGACACCACCACGAGATCGCGGTCGGCCTGGAAGCGCGTCGCCACAGCCCACTCCACTTCCGTCGGGTTGTGCACGTCGACATCGTCATCGACCACGATGACCTGCTTCAGGTCGAAGTGCGAGCCGAAAGCCGCCATGATCACGTTCTTGCCTTCGCTCTCCCTGCGCTTCTTCATCTTGATGTACAAGTGATAGCGGCAGGTGCCGCCGAGGGACAAATGCGCGTCGAGCACGTTCGGGAAACTGCGCTGGAGCAGCCCGAGGATGGTCGCCTCGCGCGGGATTGCGCCGAGCATGAGGTGCTCCAGTTCCGCGGGCACGATCGTGTGGAAGATCGGGTTGCGCCGATGCGTGACGCGGTCCACCTCGATGACCTGGTGCTGTCCCGCGGGACTGTAGGTCTTCGGGAATTCGCCGAACGGGCCTTCGAGCTCGCGCACCCCGGGTAGCACCCTCGCCTCGATGACGATCTCGGCATGCGCCGGCACGCGGATCTCGCTGCCCAAGCACTTCACCACTTCAAGCGGTGCACCGTGCAGCGAACCCGCGATCTCGAGCTCATCCTGGTCTATCGGCACCACTGCCTGTGAAGCGAGCAGCGTGAGCGGATCGGCGCCGATGACGATCGCAATCGGCAGCGCCTCGCCTTTTTCCTCCGCCATCGTATGAAAGGCCGAGAGATGCCGAGGCAGGATCAGCGCCTGCAGCCGATGGCCGTCCTTGACCTGGATGCGCTGGATCGAGACGTTCTGCGCGCCGGTCTTTGGGTTCCTCGCTACGATCACGCCTGCCGTGATGTACGGCGCGCTGTCGTGCTCGCTGTGCCGGGGAATGGGAAAAACCTTGAGGAGGTCGGGACGCTCGATCGTCACCTCTCGCACTGGGGCCTGCGACGCGCTGACTTCCGTCCACTTCGTCGGCTTCTCGGACGAATCGCGAAAGCAGTGCAGCAACTCCGACTCGGGCACGCCCATCGCCTCGGCGATCCACGCGCGCGCGGCTACATAGCCCGAAACGATCGGCACCGAATGGCCGCCGGGTTTCGGAAACAGCACCGCCTGCCGGCCATCGAGCTTCTTGGCGATCGCCGCGACTTCGTAGTCGAGCGAAACGCCGTCCCGGGCCACCGCGAGCCTTTCGGTCGCGGCAAGGTGCGCGAGCCAGCCGCGCAGGCTGCGGGCATGAAGGGGGGAACTACGCGTCATCGCAGGTCCTGCTTTGTAAAAGGATCGGGCAACCTTAGCCGCTCCAGGGCCGTTTGGCCAGACGCGGTTCGCGTTCGGCGGGCCTCTTACAGCGGCCGGACGGCGAGCGAAACCTGCGGCCCTTCGTCGCTCGGCCCGCACTCGAAGCCAAGTGACTTCACGAGCTCGAGCATGCCGCGATTGTTCGCGAGGATATAACCCTCCATGAAGCGCAGTCCGCCGGCCTTTGCGACTTTCATGAGCGCTTTCATGAGGCGCGAGCCGATGCCGCGGTGTTGCCAGTCGTCGGCCACCACGATCGCGAATTCGCAGCGCTTCGGGTCTTTGGCCTTTTCATCGATGCCAATGTACCGCGCGACGGCGATCTCCTTCTCCGGCCCCAACCCGGCGGCCTTATCCGGCACGGTGACGATCAGCGCGAAATCATGCGGGTAATGGTTGTGCGTGAAGCGCTCGAGCATGGCGGGCGAAAGCTCCGAGACTTCGCCCATGAAGCGCGTATAGCGCGAATCCCGAGACAGCCCGCGCACGAAGGCCTGCTCGATCCGCGCGTCCTCCGGCCGGATCGGCCTCACGCGAACATGCTCGCCAGTGCTGAGTGTCCAATCCTCCGCCCAATCTTGCGACGACTCTGCCGCCGGCGCCTCGCTCAACGTGTCTTTCTCACGGCGCCTTGAAGCCGGCCCGCTCTACCGCGCGCTTGAGGTCCGGAAGGCTCGTCTTTGCGGGATCGAACTCCACCGCCGCCTTCGCACCTTCGAGCGAGACATCGACGCTCGTCACGCCGGCGACACCGTTCAGCATGCGGGTCACGCTTTTGACGCACCCGCCGCAATCCATGCCTTCAACCTTGAATTCAACTTTTTCCATGATGGACCTTTACCTTGGGCGCCAGCGATTCAGGAGCAACGCGTTCGACACCACGGACACCGAACTCAGCGCCATCGCAGCGCCGGCAATGACCGGGTTCAAGAGGCCGAACGCAGCAAGCGGAATCCCCAGCACGTTGTAGACGAATGCAAAGAAGAGATTTTGCCGGATCTTGGCCAGCGTCGCGCGGGAAAGCGCGATTGCATCGGCGACCCCGGCGAGGTCGTTTTTCATGAGCGTGATGTCGGCCGTCTCGATCGCGACGCCCGTGCCGCCCGCGAGCGCAAAACTTACGTCCGCCTTTGCCAAGGCCGGTGCGTCGTTTACGCCGTCGCCGGCCATGCCCACTTTACGGTTAAGGGCATGAAGCGCGTCGATTTCGGCGGCCTTGCCCTCCGGCAGCACGCCGGCCTTCCACGAGCGAATCCCGAGACGATCCGCGATGGCCTTGACGGTCGCCGGGTTGTCGCCTGACACGACCACGAGTTCGATGCCCATTGCGAGGAGCCGCCTCACTGCCGCGGGCGTGGTCTCGCGAAGCTCGTCTGCCAGCGCTATCCACCCCAGCAGCCGCGTGGCGTGCACTACGCCAACGACTGTTTTGCCTTCGCCGCGCAAGCGGTCGAGGACGGCTGCATCGAACGAAACGCCCGATCCTGAAAGGAACTCGGGCGAGCCAAGACGCGCGCCCTGCCCGTCCACCTGCGCGCTCACGCCTCGCCCGCCGTGGGCCTCGAATCCCGTCATGGCAGGCGTCGCGATTCCCGCCGCGCGCTTGACGATCGCGCGTGCCAGCGGATGCTCGGAGTGCATTTCGAGCGCAAGTGCGACGCGCAGCAGTTCCTCTTCACTCGCATCGCCTGCCGGCACGACGTCCGTTACCGCCGGCTCGCCGCGCGTGAGCGTGCCGGTCTTGTCGAGCACGAGCACGTCGAGCTTTTCCGCGCCTTCCAGCGCTTCCGCATTGCGGATCAGGATGCCTTCGCGCGCAGCGCGTCCCACGCCGACCATGAGCGCGGCCGGTGTCGCGAGTCCCAGCGCACAGGGGCACGCAATGACGAGCACGGCGACTGCCGGGACCAGCGCGCCTTCGAACGTGCCGCCGACGAACCACCAGGCGGCAAACGTGATGACGCTGATGACGACCACGACGGGCACGAACACGGCGGACACCTGGTCCACCAGCCGCTGCACCGGCGGCTTGGAGCCTTGTGCGGCGGCCACCAGCCGGATGATCCCCGAGAGCAGCGTGTCGCGGCCCACGCCTGTGGCCACGCACCTGAGCAGGCGCATGCCGTTGATCGTGCCCGCGAAGACCTTGCTGCCCGCGTGCTTTTCCACCGGCATGCTCTCGCCGGTCAGCATCGCCTCGTCGACCGACGAGTCGCCCTCGACGATGCGCCCGTCCAGCGCAATAGCGTCGCCGGGCCGCACCACGAATGCGTCTCCGGGATTGAGCGAGCCGATCCCGACTTCTACAAGGCGCCCGTCCTTCTCGACCCACGCGGTCTTGGGTTGCAGCCGAACCAGCGACTCGAGCGCCTGCGCGGTGCGGGCCTTGGCACGCGCCTCCAGGAACTTGCCGAGCAGGACAAGCGTGATGACGGCGGCCGAGGCTTCGAAGTACAGGTGGCCCGGCAGGCCGAAGAGCAGCACCGTAACGGACAAGAAATAGGCGGCACTCGTGCCCAGTGCCACGAGCACATCCATGTTGGCGCCGCCGCCCGCGAGGCTCTTCCATGCCCCGGAGTAGAACCGCCACCCCGACCAGAACTGCACGGGTGTGGCGAGGAGCCACTGGAGCCAGCCGGGCAAGAGGCCATGGCCGCCAGCAGCCATGGCCGTCATCTCGAGGACAAAAGGTGCGGTGAAAATCGCAGCGACGAGGAATTCGCGAAACGCCGCGCGATGCGCGCCCGAGTGGTCGCGGAGCTCGCCTTCTTTTGCAACGTGGGCGTCGTAGCCCGTGTCGCGCACCGCGGCGATGAGCTTATCGACCGTGATGGACTGCGGCGCAAAGCGCACTGTCGCGCGATCGGTGGCGAGGTTCACGCTCGCATCGACGCCTTCGAGCTTGTTGAGGCTCGACTCGATGCGCGTGGCGCAGGCCGCGCAGGTCATGCCCTCGAGGTCGAGTTCGACGTATCCCTCGGGCATGGCAGCGCCCACGAGTGCTTACCCCGTGGTCACTTCACCAGCAGCACGGGCACTTTTGCGCTGTGCAGAACCCTGTTGGCGACCGAGCCGAGCACGAGATTGGCCGCGCCACCCAAACCGCGCGTGCCCATGCAGATCAGGTCCACTTTCGCGTCCGACGCGGCCTTGCAGATCGTCTCTGCCGGGTCGCCCACGAGCATCTGGATGTCGTGGGGAATTTTCGCTTTGTCGAGCAGTTTATTCGCCTTGCCCAGGCACTTGGCGCTTTCTTCCTCGTAGTACTTCGCGAGTGCAGCCTTGGACGGCCCGCCGAAGCCGCCGATCTTCGGGACCGGGCGATGGACGTGCACGAGCGTCACGGTGGGCGGGTCCCGATACCAGTCGGCATGCTCGATGAGGCTCTCGACTGCATCGATTGAGTTCTTCGAACCGTCTACGGCGAGCAGGATCTTCATTTTTTGGGGCCCTTGGATGTCATTCGCGCAAAGTGCGGCCATTTTGCCCTTTCGCGAGCGTGAGCGGTTGACGCAGATCAAAATGCTCCAGGGGCGGGCGACTACGCTGGGAACGTCAGCAAATCGCATAAGGAGACGCAATATGTACCAGCACATCATGGTCGCCACCGACGGCTCGAAACTTTCGCTGAAGGCCGTCAAGGCAGCCGCCGAACTTGCGGCGGGCATCGGCGCTCGCCTCACGGGCGTCTACGTCATGCCGGAGTACCAACCGGCGGTTTACGGAGAGGCCGCGATGTATGCGGGCCAGCTGTCGCCTCGCAAATTCCGCGAAGCGGCCGAACGCGAGGCCGTTGCCGCGCTAGCGAAAGTCGCAAAAGCTGCGGACGACATGGACATCGCGTCCGGCTCGACGCGGGTCACGGCCGACAAGCCCTGGGACGCGATCATCAAGGCCGCGCGCAGGAAGAAGTGCGACCTCATCGTCATGGCCTCGCACGGCCGGCGAGGCCTGGCCGGGCTGCTCCTGGGAAGCGAGACGACGAAGGTGCTCACGCACTCCAAGATCCCAGTGCTGGTCTGCCGGTAACCGCCATGCGCTACTTCACCATCGAGCAACACGAAGCGCTGCGCGCAGCGCTCACTGCACGGGCCGCGCTCCTGCGCGAAACAATCGCCGGCGCGCTGGCCGGACAGGACGGGGCCGGGCTGCCGAACCGCAGCGAAGAGACGGACGACGATGCCGTGGTCGACCTCCAATCGTCGCTGGACACGACGCAACTATCGAGAACGACGCTTGAGCTGCGCGAAGTCGAGCGCGGGCTGGAAAGGTGGCATACGCCCGAGTTCGGCGAATGCGCCGACTGCGCCGAAGCGATTCCCTTCATCCGGCTGCAAGCCAACCCGCTTGCCATCCGGTGCCTGGCCTGCCAGGCGGCGCACGAGCACGCGCACGCAACCGACATCCACGCAACGCTCTGACTCAGGCGACCGCGCGGCCCGGGTCCGTTCGCCGCGCTTGGGCCAGCAGCAGCGCTGCCGCACACGAAACGAGCCGGGCGCGCGTGGTATCCGCCCTGCTCGTAAGCACGATGGGCACCCTTGCGCCGACAACGACGCCGGCCGCCTCTGCGCCGCCCAGGAACGAAAGGCTCTTGGCGAGCATGTTGCCCGCCTCGAGGTCCGGCACCACCAGCACGTTGGCCCGGCCGGCGACGGGCGACTTGATGTGCTTGATATGCACCGCACTCAGTGAGATTGCGTTATCCAGGGCGAGCGGCCCGTCGACCAGGGCGCCGGAGATCTGGCGGCGGTCGGCCATCTTGCAAAGCGCGGCCGCCTCGAGGGTCGAAGCGATCTTTGGATTGACCGCTTCGTTTGCGGCCAGCACAGCGACGCGCACTTCGCCGAACTTGAGCGCATGCGCGAAGTCGATCGCATTCTGCACGATGTCCACCTTCTCGGTGAGCGTCGGGGCGACATTCACGGCGGCATCCGTGATGATGATGAGATGGTCAAGGCTGGGCACATCCATCACGTAGCAGTGGCTTATGCGCCGCCCGGTGCGCAATCCGTGCTCCGCGTCGAGCACGGCGCCCATGAGTTCCTCGGTATGCAGGCTGCCTTTCATGAGGAGGCCGGCCTTGCCTTGCCTCACCAGCCGGACCGCTTCGTCTGCGGAGGCATGGCTGTGCGGCGTATCAACGAGCTCCATGCCCGCGATGTCGATTCCGGCGGATGAGGCGATTCCGCGCAGGCGCGCGACGGGCCCGACGAGGATCGGCCGGATCAGCCCCGCACGGGCGGCATCCACCGCTCCCTGCAGAGAACCGGCGTCGCAGGGATGGGCGACTGCAGCGATCGCCGGCGCAAGGCCTTCGCACCCCAGCAACAGCTTGTCGAATTTCGGGTGGGTGTGCTTCATGCAGGAGACGATAATCGCTTGGCCCCGGGCGACTTTTGATCTGGGTCAAGCCAGCTTTGGGCGCCGGGCGTAGGATTGTCCCAGCGCATCCAAGGAACCCTACCCATGTACAAGCACATCCTCGTCGCCACCGACGGCTCCAAACTTTCGCAGAAGGCCATCAAGGCGGCCCTCGAGCTGGCAAGCACGGTCGGCGCGCGGCTGACTGGCGTTTACGTTATGCCTGAATACATGCCGCCGATGTATGGCGAAGCTTCGCTCTATGTCACCCAGTTCAATCCGCGGGAGTTCAAGCAGGTCATGGAGAAGGAAGCTTCGGCGGCACTCGGGTTCGTCGCGAAGCAAGCAGGCGCAGGCGGGGTGCCCTTCTCGGGGCTGAAGCTCACCGACCCGCAACCCTGGTCGGCAATCATCCGCGCGGCGCGGTCGAAAAAATGCGATCTCATCGTGATGGCGTCACATGGTCGAAGCGGCCTGTCGGGCGTCCTGCTCGGCAGCGAGACGACCAAGGTGCTGACCCACTCGAAGATTCCAGTGCTGGTGTGCAGGTGATCGAAATGCGCTCCCACGCCGTCGAGCACTGCCTTTAACGCAAACCAGGAACCCAAATCCCCATGTCTCATTTCCATGCCGTAGTCTGGATGGACCACGCCGAAGCGCACGTCCTCCACTTCACCCCCGACCAGTCCGAATCCAAGGTCATCCATGCGGCCGGCAAGGCCCGCCACATCCATCACCGCAAGGGTTCCATCGGGGCCGGAAAGGCGCCGGAGGACTTGCAGTATTTCAAGAAGGTGATCGACTCGCTCGAAGGCGCAGGGCAGATCCTGCTTACCGGCCCCGCCAACGAAAAGACCGAATTCAAGAAGCACCTCGACACGCATGCCAAGGCGGTCTCGTCGCGCATCGTGGCGGTGGAAACCTCGGACCACCCCACCGACGGTGAGCTTCTCAAGCAGGCGCGCAAGTTCTTTGTCGCAACGGGGCGCATGCACGTCGTCCGCTAGGACACGCATCGTTCCGCCGCTCCTCCGCGGCGGTCTTCACGGACTACCGCCAGGCAGCGGACACATTCAATTGTGGTGTCCTGTCAGGTGCACTCGGAGCGAGCGCCCTGCCAAAACCCTTCGCGTCTCCGCTCGCATGAATTCGCTCCGGGAACTGCAGGCCGCGCGAAAGAAGGTTGCGAACGACACGTGTCCACCTGGACTGCGTATCCGCCAGGCCCTGGTCGAGCGCGAGGAGGCTCAAGGTGCCTTGCGCATCCCGGCCGATCACCACGAGCATTGTTCCGGGCACCGCGCGCCACAGCGGATCGGGCGTGATGCATTCGGCCCAAAGCTCCGTCGGGCGCAACTCCCCGAGCGCATTGGTGCGCAGCCGTCCGCACTCGGCGGTCCAGGCAGCGCGCACTTCCTCCGGCACTGCGCAGGCCAAATGCGTTGCACGCGCGCCGAGCAAGGCAACCAGTATCTGATTCAGGTCGCAGCACCAGACGCCGTAGAGGTAGCGCCAGGTCGCTTCGCGCCCGGTTACCCTCGTGCGCCGCACGTAACGCGGAACAATGTTCGACCGGAACACTGCAGATTCACTCGTCCTGCTGCGGGCTTTGGGCATGCGTACCGCGACGGGCCCGATGCCGGTCTCGAGGTCGCGCCACGGCAGGTAGCCGTTGCGTACGACCCCATTGCGGCCGAGCGCGTCACGCCGGTCGGCCAGGCCATTGATGTAATTCCTGCACTCGCTTGCGAGGATCTGCGCGAACAGGGCTTGCGCGGACTGGGCGAGCACGGTGCCCACGGTCGTTACCGGGTGAACCGTTGCCCGTATGAGGTTGTCGTTGTCTTCCACTGCCTTCCCCCTCTTCCATGGGGCCGGGACTTCCCCGCCCCTGTGGAGAAGCGTGCGCTTTCTTCCTGCCGGCCTGTTGATGCAAATCAATCCGATGCGCGATCGGATGCGTATGGTTGCAACATCAGGAACCAGATCCGGGAGTCCGCCATGTCCGCAGCCGTCGCCTTCTGGCGCGCCGAGCATTCGAGCTTTGCAAGCCTGCTCCGCCTGCTCGAAAAAAAGCTGTTCGCATTCCATTCGCAAGATCGGCCGGACTACGAGGGCATGCTCGACATCATCCAGTACCTGCGGCATTTCCCCGATCGCTATCACCATGCCCGGGAGGACGTCGCGTTCGCATGCATGGCACGGCGTGATCCGAGCCTCGCCCCGCTGGTCGCGCGCCTGCATGACGATCACCGGCGCATTGCCCAGGCGGGCGACGGCCTGCGGGCCTTGCTCGAGACCGCGCTCGAAGGCTCCATCGTCTCGCGCGAAACCATCGAATCGGACGCGCAGGACTACGTCATCCAGTACAGGCAGCACATCGCGAGCGAAGAGATCAACCTCATACCGCACGCCGTGAGCCTGATGACCGAATCGGATTGGGCCGAAGTGGCCCGCGCGCATCCGGACGCGGTCGACCCGCTTTTCGGGGCCGACGCGGACGAGTCCTACCGCGAGCTGCGCCGCCAGATCTCCATCGAAGCGGCCTGACGCGAGCCCGCCGGCGCGGTTCTAGGCCTTTTTCTTTTTCCCGACCTTTTTGCCGGCGCCCAGCGCTTCCTCGAGTGAGGCGCACAGCGTCTTCAGGACCTTGATCCGGGCGTGGTACTTGTTGTTCGCTTCCACCAGCGTCCAGGGCGCGGCCGTTGTCGAGGTGCGGTCAACCATGTCGCAGACCGCCTGCTCGTAGGCGTCCCACTTCTTGCGGTTGCGCCAGTCCTCGTCGGTGATCTTGAAGCGCTTGAACGCCACTTTCTCGCGCAGCTTGAAGCGCTTGAACTGGACGTCCTTGCCGATCGCCAGCCAAAACTTGACCACGATGACGTTGTTCTTTGCCAGGGACTGCTCGAAGTCGTTGATCTCGCCGTAAGCGCGCATCCAGTCGGCCTCGCTGCAAAACTTCTCCACCCTCTCGACCAGCACGCGCCCGTACCAGGAGCGGTCGAAAATCGCGAATTGCCCGTGGCGCGGGACATGCCGCCAGAACCGCCACAGGTAGGGCTGCGCGCGCTCCTCTTCGGTAGGGGCGGCCACCGAAATATTGCGGTAAACGCGCGCGTCGAGCGCGCCCGTGATTCGGCGGATCGCCCCCCCCTTGCCCGCCGCGTCGTTGCCTTCGAACACGGCCACGACCGACTTCCCGCGCATGCCCGGATGGCGCGAAAGCGAATTCAGCCTGCCCTGCCAGAGGTCGAGTTCCTTCTGGTACGTGTCGCGCTCGAGCGGCTGGTCGAGTTCCAGCGCGCGCAGTACGTTGAGGTTGTCCGCCGTGGCCAGCAGCGGCGGCGTCTTGTCGGGTGCGCGCGCGCCCGGCTTCTCGTCCAGGCGTTCGCGCATTGCCGCCAGCAGGTGCCGGCCCACGGTGACTGCGCGATAGCGCGCATCGGCGCCCGGGACAACGATCCACGGTGCCTCGCCCGTCGAGGTGCTGCGCAGGAAGGGCTCGCAGACTTTCACGAAGCGGTTGTACATCTTGAAGTAGTCCCACTCGATGTCGGTTACCCGCCAGCGCGTCTTGGGGTCCTTTTCGAGCGACTTGAGGCGCTCCTTCTGCTGGCGCCTGGAGAGGTGGAACCAGTACTTGAGCAGGAGGACGCCCTCGTCCGAGAGCATTTTCTCCAGCTTGAGGATGTCCGAGATGTCGCTCGCGTAGCTCGCCTCGTCGAGCTTGCCGATCACGCGGTCGACGATGGGCTGCGTATGCCATGCGCCGAAGAACACGCCGATCTTCCCGCGCGGCGGGAGGGCGCGCCAATAGCGCCACAGCGGCGGGCGCTCGCGCTCTTCGTCCGAAGGCTCCGGGAACGCATGGGTGACGATGTGGCGGGGATCCATCCATTCGTTGAGCAGGTTGACCGTCTCGCCCTTGCCGGCGCCCTCCACCCCCGCAATGAGGATCAGCACGGGGAAGCGCCCGTTCTCCTTGAGGTCGTATTGCGCATTGAGAAGCGCTGCGCGCAACTTCGCTTCTTCGCGCCGATAGGCCGCCTTCTCCAGGCGATGGTCCAGATTTGCAGAATCGAACATCATGCTCCCCGATTGTGGTGTTAGCGCCCCTCGCGCTTAGGCAGGATAGGCCGCTCTTATTTTCCTGTTTAGGAAACTAAATTGGCCTGAAAGCCGCTTGGCTATTGGTTCTACGTAATATATTGTTTAACTTTATTCATGAAGTTATT
>JANXRZ010000290.1 GCA_025352885.1 Pseudomonadota bacterium
CCCTCAACGCGAAAGACGTATCTCCATGCCGCACGTTCCTTCACGGAGTGGGCGGGCTCGCGTCCGCTCGACGCGACGGTGCTCGTCGCCTACAAGCAGCACCTGAGAGATCGCGCTGACATCTCGCCCAAGACTAAGAACCTGTACCTCGCAGCCGCGCGCACGGTGTTTCGGCAGCTGTTCGCGCTTGGCGTGCTACCCTTCGACGCCTCGAAGACCGTAAAGAGCTTTACCGTGGGGACGGCGCATCGCCGCTCACCTATCACCGACGCGCAAGTGAAACGAGCCTTCTCGCACGCCGAGAGGCAGAAGGACACCCGGCTGATTCTCCTACTCAACCTCCTGCTACGCCAAGGTCTGCGCCAGAAAGAGGTCGTGGATCTCCAAGTTGAGCACCTCGACGAGCACAACGCCACGCTTGCCATTCTCGGCAAGGGCCGCGACGACCGCGAACTGATCTACCTTCACCCGGAGACTGTTCGCGCTATTGCCGCATATCTCACGGAGCGGCAACTGAAGACAGGTTACGTGTTCCCGAGTCGCAAGAACCGAGGCTCGCATATCTCCGTGAACGCTCTCTACAAGCTCGTGACAGACGTTCATGTCGCCTGCGGGATCGCCAACTCACCGCACTCCTGGCGCAAGGTTTTCGCGAGCAAGCTCATCGAAACGGGAATGAACCTGCTCGATGTTCAGGCCTACACCCGCCATAAGTCCGTTGAGCAACTCAAGGTCTATTTCGACCGGCTCTCGCTCAAAAAGACGCTCCCGTCGTACTACAAAGCATTCGACGCTCTGTCGGACTAGCACGTCGAACTTTTCGGCGCCCGTGGTGCGGCTATGTGACGGAGAGGGTGCTTTGAGCAAGTCGGCGGCGCCGGCTACTCCACTAATGTACGAAACGCGACAATCGTACTTGAGTTGAGCTCGGCGATAGCGGGCTCGGGATGGAGACGGCCTTCGTTCCGATCAGTCGGGCAGAAAGGACTTGCGCTACGGAGCGAGCCCTCCTACCTAGTCGCGCGCCCCGCGACGCAGTTATCCGCGGCCTTGCTTTAGCGGACCGTGCTCACATAAGTAATTGCGCACCCGTATAGCGACCGCACACCAGCGGAGGCGGGTCGCGCATAGACCGATGCCACCGTAAACGCTCCGCGCAGGTGCACGCGGAGCGGCTGAGCAGTATTGGAGCATCGCCCCGTAAGCGACGTGGATCGGTTCAGCAGTTCTACACGCCGGGCGGCAACGCCCTGCGTGTAGTTGTGCACGTCCATAGACCACTTGAAGATCCCATCGAAAGGCATAAGGACCTATCAAGGAGGCCAATACAGAATCGCATTCAAGTGAAAGGAGGGCAGATGACGTTAAGTATTGACGAGCCGGAGAGAACGGTCTCAGTAGTGGCGCCGATTAGGCGGAACCGGCCAGTATCCGCACAGTATGCCGAAGGCTACGGCGTGTTCGCGTGGAGTTACGCAGTGGACGC
This sequence comes from Pseudomonadota bacterium, assembly GCA_025352885.1. Taxonomy (GTDB): domain Bacteria; phylum Pseudomonadota; class Gammaproteobacteria; order Burkholderiales; family SG8-39; genus SZAS-79. The sequence continues at coordinate 1,487 of JANXRZ010000290.1, forward strand.
GAGTCCTCGGCCGAGCAAGGCCCGATGGCGCAGCACTCGGCGCGGAGCTTACGGCTTCGACGGCCTGAAGCACCTAATGAAGGGGGTCGTTCGCGACCTTAGCGCCCAAGAGGGCCGGACGATCTACTACTGCTTCGTTCCCGAGACCGGCTCAACTGGCTACAAGCATATCCACTGCCTTCTCGGTCGTATCGGTCGGCTCGAGCCTGCGCAGATCGCCTCGGTCTTCGCCGCGAATGGCTTTGGCTCGGCCAACGTGAAACTCTGGGACGCCACCAAGCACAACGACTACTACTTCAAGTCGCTAAATCCGTGGGCAGCGGGATACGCCGATGCCGAACATGAAAGCAATGTCCGGTGGAACCGCTCGTGCAAACAGTCCATGATACTCTCGCGTAAACATCTGGAGCTACGTCTGGGCACGGGGCAGCCGCCGACACCGGCCGAGCAGCTTCTAGAGAATGCGCGGCTCGCTGCGGACGATTGGCGAATCGTGAAGTCGCTCGCAGCGATACGTACCCGACGAAGCCATCGACTCGGGCACGCACCACACATCACATAGCAGGACGAAAGCGGGCC
>JANXRZ010000292.1 GCA_025352885.1 Pseudomonadota bacterium
AAACCTGACGGTTTTTTGTCAGGTTTGAGCCTGGCCCCTTTTTGTAAGCTTCGAGCCTGGCCCCTTTTCTTAGGCTTTCTCGAAAGCCATGGAGCCGTTGCGCCAGTCGACCTTGATCTCGTCCTTGGGGGCGAAGCGGCCCTCAAGGATGGCCTTGGCGAGCGGGTTCTCGATCTGCGACTGCACCGCGCGCTTCAGCGGCCGCGCGCCGTAGACCGGGTCGAACCCTTCCTTCGCGAGCTCTGACAAGGCGGCCTCGCTCACCTCGAAGCCGTACTCCATCTTCGCCAACCGCGCTTTCAGGATTTGCAGCTGGATCGAGGCGATCGAGCGGATCTGCGCTTCGCCAAGGCCGTGGAACACCACCACCTCGTCGATGCGGTTGATGAACTCCGGGCGGAAATGCGCCTTCACTTCGCCCATCACCGCGAGCTTGATCACGCCGTAGTCGCTGCCTTCCATCTGCTGGATCATGTGCGAGCCGAGGTTCGACGTCATCACGATCACGGTGTTCCTGAAATCCACTGTGCGGCCCTGCCCGTCCGTCAGGCGCCCGTCGTCCAGCACCTGAAGCAGCACATTGAACACATCGGGGTGCGCCTTCTCGATCTCGTCGAAGAGGATCACCGAATACGGTTTTCTGCGCACGGACTCGGTGAGCGCGCCGCCTTCGTCATAGCCTACGTACCCCGGCGGGGCGCCGATCATGCGAGCCACCGAATGCTTCTCCATGTATTCGGACATGTCGATGCGGATCAGGTGCTCTTCAGAGTCGAAGAGGAAAGACGCGAGCGTCTTGCAGAGCTCCGTCTTGCCCACGCCCGTGGGCCCGAGGAAGAGGAAAGAGCCGTAGGGCCGGTTCGGGTCGGAGAGCCCAGAGCGCGAGCGCCGGATCGCGTCCGACACGAGACGCACGGCCTCGTCCTGGCCGACCACGCGCTGGTGGAGCCTGTCTTCCATGTGGAGGAGCTTTTCCCGCTCGCCCTGCATCATCTTCGCGACGGGGATCCCCGTTGCGCGCGACACGACCTCAGCTATCTCTTCCGCGCCGACCTGCGTGCGCAGCAGCTTCGCCCTCTCGGCGGGCGCTTCGCTCGTCTCGGCTTTCTTGATCTGCGCCTCGAGCTGCGGGATCTTGCCGTACTGGATCTCCGACATCTTCTGCCAGTCGCCCTTGCGGCGCGCCTCTTCCATCTGCTGGCGCAGCTTCTCGAGCTCTTCCTTAACGTGCTGCGACCCGGCCACCTGGGCCTTCTCGGCTTTCCAGATTTCATCGAGGTCGGAGTACTCCTTCTCCAGGCGCTTGATCTCGTCCTCGATCAGGCCGAGGCGCTTCCTCGAGCCCTCGTCTTTTTCCTTCTTCACGGCCTCGCGCTCGATGCGCAGCTGGATCAGGCGCCGATCGAGGCGGTCCATCGACTCGGGCTTGGAATCGATCTCCATCTTGATGCGTGACGCGGCCTCGTCGATCAGGTCGATCGCCTTGTCGGGGAGGAACCGGTCGGTGATGTAGCGATGCGAGAGCTCCGCAGCAGCCACAATGGCCGGGTCGGTGATCTCGACGCCGTGGTGCACCTCGTACTTCTCCTTGAGGCCACGCAGGATTGCGACGGTGTCTTCGACCGACGGCTCGCCGACGAGCACTTTCTGGAAGCGGCGCTCGAGGGCCGCGTCCTTCTCGATGTACTTGCGGTATTCGTCGAGCGTGGTGGCGCCGACGCAGTGCAACTCGCCGCGCGCAAGCGCGGGCTTCAGCATGTTGCCTGCATCCATTGCGCCTTCGGCCTTGCCGGCGCCGACCATGGTGTGCAGCTCGTCGATGAAGACGATCGTCTGGCCTTCGTCCTGCGAGAGCTCCTTGAGGACGGATTTCAGGCGCTCCTCGAATTCGCCGCGGTACTTGGCGCCGGCCAGCAACGAAGCCATGTCGAGGGACAGCACGCGCTTGTTCTTCAGGGTCTCGGGCACTTCGCCGTTGACGATGCGCTGGGCGAGGCCTTCGACGATTGCGGTCTTGCCGACGCCCGGCTCGCCGATCAACACCGGGTTGTTCTTGGTCCGCCGCTGCAGGATCTGGATGCAGCGGCGAATCTCGTCGTCGCGGCCGATGACCGGGTCGAGCTTGCCGATGCGGGCCCGCTCGGTCAGGTCCATGGTGTACTTCTTCAGCGATTCGCGATTGCCTTCGTCCGCCTGCGATTGCACGTTCTGCCCTCCCCTTACGCCTTCGATGGCGGCTTCGAGCGCTTTGCGCGTTCCGCCGGATTGCTTGAGCAGCTTGCCCGTCTCGCCCTTGTCTTCACACGCGGCTAGCAGGAAGAGCTCGGAGGCGATGTACTGGTCACCACGCTTCTGCGCCTCTTTGTCCGCCACGTTGAGCAGCGTGTTGAGGTCGCGGGAGAGCATCACTTCGCCGGGCGTGCCTTCGACTTTCGGCAGGCGCGCAATGGCTTGGGTGAGCGCGGTCTTAAGTGCAGGCGGGTTGGCGCCGGCACGCTGGAGGATGGAAGCAATCGAGCCGTCGCCCTGGTCGAGCATGGCTGACAGCAGGTGCTGAGGCTCGATGTACTGGTTGTCGTTGCCCAGCGCCATGCTCTGGGCTTCGGCCAGCGCTTCCTGGAATTTGGTGGTCAGCTTCTCGAATCTCATTGCCGTGTTCCTGTAATGGTTGACAGGCAGATGGGGCCTTGGAGGCCCATTTCAACCGATGGCGCGCGGACCGGCTTGATTCAGGTCAAGCGGGTTTGAAGTCAGCCCATGGCGCGGTAGGTGAGGAACCCGAGGAAAGTTGCTGCGAGCGACCCGAAGAGGTGGGAGGCGGAGTGCAGGAGCGCGGCGCCGACCTGGCCGCCCATCATGAGCTGCACCGACTCGGCCGAGAAAGTCGAGAAGGTCGTGAGGCCCCCGAGGAACCCGGTGATGCACAGCAGCCGCCACTCCGGGGCGATCGCGGCATGGGCGGCAAAAAAAGCCACCGCCACGCCGACGAGGTAGCCGCCGACGATATTCGCCGCAAGCGTCCCAAGCGGCAGCGCCGGAATGACAGGATTGAACCAGCTGGACAGCATCCAGCGCAGCCAAGCACCGAGCGCGGCGCCTACCCCGACCGCGAGGACAGCCGCCGCAGTCAATCGTCCCCCTTCACTTCCAGCGGCCGGCCGAAGCGTCGTCGGAGTCCTTCGCCTCGACCCAGCGCGCGCCTTGCGGGGTTTCTTCCTTCTTCCAGAAAGGCGCGCGGGTCTTGAGGTAGTCCATGATGAATTCGCAGGCGGCGAAGGCGTCGCCGCGATGGCCGCTTGCCACAGCCACGAGCACGATCTGGTCGGTCGGCTCGAGCCTGCCGACGCGGTGGATGACCGTGCAGTCGAGCACTTCCCAGCGGCCCGCGGCTTCGTCGACGATGGCCTTGAGGGCTTTCTCGGTCATGCCGGGGTAGTGCTCGAGCGTCATAGTTGCGACGCCGGCGCCTTCGTTTACATCCCTGACGACGCCGATGAAGCTCGCCACCGCGCCCACTTTTGGATTGCGCGCGCGGACTTCGGCCATTTCGCGGCCCGCGTCGAAATCTTCTTCCTGGACGCTGATCTTCACCATCAACCGCCGGTGACCGGCGGGAAGAACGCGATCTCGTCGCCCGCCTTGATCGGCGCACTTTCGTTGGCCATGTCCTGGTTGACGGCCATGCGCACCATGCGCTTTTCGGCAAGGGACGCTTCCCACGCGCCGCCGCGGCCGATGAGGTGGTTGCGCAATGCCCCGAGCGTCGCGGTGCCCGCCGGAAGCTCGACCTCCTCCGAGGCCTTGCCGACCTGCTCGCGCAGGCCCGCGAAATAGAGAACTTTCACTTTCACCAGTAGAGCTCCGAAAAGGACAGGAACTTCACCCGGTCGCCTTTGCGGATCGCCTGGTTCGCCGGGTTATCGATGAGGCCGTCGGCCCAGGCGGTGGAGGTCATCACCGCAGAGTCCTGCGTCGAGTAGAGGTCGAGGCCGCCCTCGGCGTTCCATTTGGCGCGAAGGAATTCGCGCCGCGCATCCGGCTTGTCCCACGTGAAATCGGCGCGTGCATCGATCACGCGGGGCGCGACGTTCGAGAGGCCCTGCGTCTTCAGCAGGAAAGGCCGCACGAAAATCAGGAAGGTGACGAAAGAAGACACCGGGTTGCCCGGCAGGCCGATGAACGCAGCCTCCTTGACCTTGCCGAACGCAAGCGGCCGCCCAGGCTTCATTGCGATCTTCCACATGAGTAACGACCCTTCGGCTTCCACCGCCGGCTTCACATGGTCCTCTTCGCCGACGGACACGCCGCCCGAAGTGACGATGATGTCGTTCTCCGCAGCGGCCCGGCGCAGCACTTCGCGTGTCGCGTCCAGGCGGTCGGGCACGATGCCGTAGTCCTTCACTTCGCACCCGAAGAGCTTCGCCATGCCGTTCAGCGTGAAGCGGTTGGAGTTGTAGATCCGGCCCGGCGGCAAGGGGTCGCCCGGCATGACGAGCTCGTCGCCCGTGAAGAACAAGGCCATCTTCACCTTGCGCCGCACCGGCAGGGTCTTGATCCCGACTGAAGCCGCAAGGCCGGTGTCCTGCGGCCGCAGCTTGATGCCTTCGACCAGCACCGTGCCGCCGGCCTTGATGTCGCTGCCTGCGCGGCGCACCCATTCCTCGGGCTGGGGCTTCTTCTTGACGACGACGTGGTCGCCGTCGCCTGCGCAGAACTCCTGCATGACCACCGCATCCGCGCCCTGCGGGATCGGTGCCCCGGTAAAGATGCGAGCCGCCGTGCCGGCAGCCAGGGGATTGCCGACCGAACCGGCCGCAATGCGCTGCGCGACCTTCAGCCGCGTATCCGGGCCGGTGATGTCGGCCACGCGCACGGCGTAGCCGTCCATGGCGCTGTTGTCCATTGGCGGGACGTCCATGGTCGAGGACTGGGCACGCGCCAGGATGCGGTCGGTCGCCTCGAGTGTGGAGACGTCCTCGATGTCGGCGACGGGCCTCGCGCCGGCCAACAGCACCTCGAGCGCCTCGTCAACGGAGAGCAGTCCCTTGTTCATTTCAGCTTCAGGTGTCCCAGGATGAATTCGGCGATGACCGCGTCGTCGTTCAGATCGAGTTGCGGCAGTTTCGTTTCAAGCGCGTGGTCGGTGGCAATGGCTACGATGTTCGCATCATTCGGGTGCAAAAGCGCGGCTTCGGTTCCGGCGCGATGCACTTCGAGCTTCGGGATCGGCTGGTACTTGAAGCCTTCCACGATGACCAGGTCGCAGGGCGAAAAATGCTTGAGCTGCTCCTCGAAGGGCGGCTCGGGCGTGCCGCGCAGTTCGTGCATGAGCACCCAGCGCTGCGACGACGTGACCAGCACCTCCGCCGCACCCGCATGGCGATGCCGGAAGGAGTCCTTGCCCGGCTTGTCGACGTCGAAGGTGTGGTGCGCGTGCTTGATCAGCGACACGCGCAGGCCCCGCTTCACGAAGCGCGGGATGAGCTTCTCGATCAAGGTCGTCTTGCCGCTCCCCGACCAGCCCGCGAACCCGAATATTTTCATGGGTCGATTTTATCAGGCCGCCCAGCCTCTACTTGACACGATACCAGTTCCAGTATGCGAATTGCCCGGAGAACGGCTTTTCGATTGATTCTACGAAATAGAATGTCGCGGATTACGGAAGAAAGTCCCGATGGCCCCTCTCAGAAACTCACCGACAGTGTCATCCTGAGCGCCCGGCTTTCGACGGGGTGGAAATGGAAATCCGCGACTGGCGCTGCCTCCCCGCGCAGCTGGGACCGGTAAAAATAATCCACGTCGTTGTCCTTCTTGTTGAAGAGGTTGTAGACGTCCAGGCTCAGCCGCGTCTTCTTGTCGAACGCATAGCCCACACGGGCATTGACGATCGAAGTCGCCTTGGAGCGCGCGCTGTTGTCCTCGGTCAGCGGCCGCGGGCCGAAATAGCGCCAGCGCGCGCTGCCGAACCAACCGCTTTTGCTATCGATCGTCACGCCGGCCGAAGCCACCTTGTCCGGCGCCCCCGGGATGTACGGCCCGGCCGGATCGAACTCCGAGAACCGGGCGCGCGTGAGCGCGAGCGTGCCGTCAAACGAAAGCCAGGGTCGCGGCAGGTACTGGACCAGCCATTCGAACCCCGAGCGCTTCGAAGCGCGGCTGGGCTCTGTAGTGCCGGCATCGCCGACGAAGAGCAGTTCGGAAGCCTGGCTCAGGGTCCAGAGCGACATCGACGTGGTCACGCCGGTGAAAGGCTGGCTGCGCAGGCCGACCTCGTAGCCGGTCGTGCGCACGAGCGGGTCGACGCGCGTCGCCGCCGCGCCCGACGCCGGGTCCACGGTGATCGTCGTGCCGCGCGCATCGTTGCTGTGGAAGCCGCGGCCCCAGTTGACGAAGTACTCCGTGCGATGCCACGGCCCGAAAGCGAGCGTGAACTTCGGGGACAAGAGCGACGCTTTCGCCCGGCCCGAGTTCACCGGGTTGTTGCTGGCGACCTCGAAGCTGTAGCTGTCGGCGCGTATCCCTGCGATCGTCCGGAACCAGGACGTCCATTCAAGCGTGTTGGCGACATACGGCGCGACGCTGCGCACCAGCACCCTGTCCTCCCGCACGACGCCCAATTGCTGGCGCGCGGCCGTGGTGTACAGACCCACCGGGGACATTCGGTCCTGGCGCACCTGCAGGCCGAGGGTCGTCGTTGAATCGAGGCCGCCGGCCTTGTGCAGCCAGGCCTGGCTGAAGGTGCCGCCGGTCGTGGTGCGCCGCTCCGATTGCCGGAACTGGTCGCCGTTGACCGGGTCGTTCAGGAAATAGGTGAAATTGGAATACAGGTCGAGACTGGACCGGATCGCATACACCGAGGCATTGCGGACCACGTTGCCTTCGGTCTGGCGCCAGTCGGCCGACATGCTGTAACGGCTCGACTGGCCACCGTCGGTCGGGTCGACCGAGCCAAAGCGCCCGAGCACCCCCGCGTTCGCTGCGCGAAGGGGAATCTGGTCGGTCGAATTCCATTTACCCGAGTACGCCATGCCGGTGATGCTGAACGCGTTCGCCGCCGTGCCCATCGAATAGCGCAGGACGCCGCTCCCCTTGCGCAGGTTGCTGCGGTTTTCCCATGGCCCGTCGTTGTGCTCCAACTCGACCGCATAGAGCAAATGTCCAGGGCCTGCGTCGGGAGAGCCTGCAACCAGCGCGCGCCGCCAGCCGAACGAACCTGCCGAGAGACTCGCGATCGACGCGGGAAGCGTGTTCGCGTAAGCGATCCGAGCCGAGCCCACAGAGGAAAAATCGCCGTCCTCCGCAAAATACGGCCCCTTGTTGTACTGGACCCGCTGGATCAGTTCGGGGATCACGAAATTCAGATCCATGTAGCCCTGGCCGTGCGCGTGCGTCGGGCTGTTGACCGGCATTCCCGCAACCCAGCTGGCGAAATCGGTGCCGTGGTCGAGGTTGTAGCCGCGCATGAAGTACTGGTTCGCTTTCCCGTCGCCGCTGTGCTGCGTCACGATCATGCCGGGCACTGCCTCGAGCACTTCGCCGGTTCGCAACAGCGGGCGCAGGCTGATGCCCTGGCCCGTGACGCCGCCCTGGCTCGCGGAGTCCCAAATGCCGACGTCGTTGTTGTATTTTCCGGTGACGACGACTGCGTCGAGCTCCGTTTCCGGCGGGTTATCGTGCGCGCAGGCGCACTCCACGGCAGCGAAAGACGCAGCGAGCAGGAGCGCGATCCGCGGTGCCAATTTCACTGCCATCGCTGTTCCAGCCTGAAATCCGGACTCACTCTTCCACAAGGATCCGCCCTGCTTCGATTCGCAGCCGGTTGAGGATGGCCAGCCGGATGATTTCCGGGTCGTGCGTCGCGATCAGCACGGTATGGCTTTCGGTGCACAGGCTGGTCACGAGCTCCAGCACCTGCTTGCGCGCTTCGCCATCGAGGTTCGCCGTCGGCTCATCGAGCAGCATGAGCGTCGGCTCCAGGACGCGAGCACGCGCCAGCGCCGCCCTCTGCTTCTCGCCGCCCGAGAGCTTTTGCGGCGGCACCCCATGGCGATCCGCCAGCCCTGCCCATTCCAGTGCCGCAACGGCCTTGGACCGGCGCTGGTCCGACGGAACATTTCTTCTTGCGAGGCCGTATTCGATATTTTCCAGCAATCCCGTACGAAAAAGGTACGGCTGCTGGTGAACGTAAAGGATGTCCCGACGGAACGCTTCGGGGTAGCTGTCGAATGCTGCGGTCCTGCCGCGGAAGGTGAGGCTGCCGGCTTCAGCCGGTTCGAGGCCGGCGAGGATCCGAAGGAACGTCGTCTTGCCGGTTCCATTACCCCCTGTAAGGACGTACCCGCTGCCCGATTCGAGCATGACGCCGGCGCCCTCGAGCAATGCGCGCTCGCCGAAGTGCTTCGTCACGCCTTCCACTTCGAGGATGACACGGCTCATTCGAGGCCTCCCTCGCCCTGCAGCCAGGCAAGGGCAACGTTGATGCCAACTGCGATTGCGACCAGCACGAAGCCGAGCGCGATCCCGAAGGCGAATTCACCCTTTGACGTCTCCAGCGCAATGGCCGTCGGGATATTTCGCGTGATACCTGCGATGTTTCCGCCGATCAGCAAGGCCGCACCGACCTCCGAGATGACCCGGCCGAAAGCATTCACGAAACCCGCGATCACCGAGAACCGGACCTCCCACAACGTGGTCAGCGCCGCACGCCACTTCGATGCGCCGAGGCAACGGGCGGTCTCATAGACGCGAGCGTCGGCGCCCTGCACCGCCGAGACCGTGAAGACGATGAGGATCGGAAACGCGATCACCATGTAGCCGATTACGATCGCCGTCGGCGTAAACAGCAGTTCGAGGCTGCCAAGCGGACCTCGCCGTGAAAACATAAGGTAGAGGAGGAGTCCGACCACGACCGTGGGAAACGAGAGAAGTCCCTGCAACAGCACGACGAGCGCCCGCCGTCCCGGGAAATGCACGTGCGCCAGGACGAATCCGGCAGCGACGCAACCCGGAGCGAGCACTGCCAAGGCGACAACCGATGTCCACAGCGACAACCAGATGATCGTCCAGAGTTCCGGGTCCCCGGCAAACAGCAGCGCGAAGGCTTGTCGCGTCGGTTCGAACAGGTCCATCGGCTACCTGGCCGACGGGAAGAACAACTGCTCGCCGTTCACTTTGTAATCCGCAATAAGGCGCTGTCCTTGCTCTGAGGTGAGCCACTCGATCAGCTGCATTGCACCGGTGTAGTTGACCTTCGGAAAGCGCTTGGGATTCACCGCCATCACGCCATAGGGATTCACAAGGCGCTTGTCCCCCTCGACGAGGATTTGCAGGTCGAGCTTGGCCCGATACGCGAGAAATGTCCCGCGATCGGACAACACGTAACCGTGCTTCTCGAACGCCATCACCAGCGCCGTCCCCATGCCTTGCCCGATCGAAAGGTAGTAGCCCGACCACTTCGGCTCGACGCCCGCTGCCTTCCAAAGCTCCAGCTCGCGGATGTGCGTGCCGGACTGGTCGCCCCGCGATACGAAATTCGCACCGGCATCCCGGATTCGCGTAAGCGCCCGGGCAGCATCCTTCTCACCCTTGATCCGCGCAGGATCGGAGGGCGGACCGAGAATGACGAAATCGTTGTACATGAGGTCGCGCCGGTTCACCCCGAATCCCGCCGCCATGAACTTGTCCTCCGCGTCGCGCGCATGGACCATCACGAGGTCCGCATCGCCCTGCTCACCGATCTTCAGCGCCGCGCCCGTTCCGACAGCCACGTACCGGACGATGATGCCCGTTCTTTCGCGGAATTTTGGAAACAGGTAATCGAGCAGGCCCGTGTTCGCAGTGCTCGTCGTCGTCGCAAGGCGAACGTCGGCAGCGCGGACAGGAGAAAAAGCCAGCACTCCGATGACCAGCAACCCAGCGATCACCCATCCGGGCGGCGCGCTCTTTCGCATTCTATTTTTCCCTCTGAGACGCGAAGTTTAGACGGATTTCGATCCGCGCTTTCCGGGCCGTCGCTTGACAGTGGCAAAGCGATGCGGTGATCATCGCCTCGGGGACTGCAGACTCCCCCGGGTTTCGCAACACCGCCCTGACGACCGCGTCCAAGCTCTGCAGTGTCTCCAGGGAGAGAGCCATGGACGCAACACTCCGCGCCACCGAATCGCCTGACTCCGCACCCTCGCCGGTACCATTCCGCGAAGCATTCTGGTTCTGGCTGAAGCTCGGCTTCATCTCGTTTGGCGGGCCCGCCGGGCAGATTTCGATCATGCACCAGGAGCTCGTCGAACGGCGCCGCTGGATCTCGGAAGGGCGCTTCCTGCATGCGCTCAACTATTGCATGGTGCTGCCCGGGCCCGAAGCGCAGCAGCTCGCCACCTACATCGGCTGGCTCATGCATCGCACCTGGGGCGGGATCGTTGCGGGCGGCCTCTTCGTGCTGCCTTCGCTCTTCATCCTGGTCGGCCTTTCGTGGGTCTACATGGCGTACGGAACGCTGCCCGCGATTGCGGGCCTCCTTTATGGCATCAAGCCGGTGGTCGTCGCCATAGTCCTTGCCGCAGCCTGGCGCATCGGACAGCGCGCCCTCAGGCACCCGGCGCTCTGGACGATCAGCGTGGCGGCCTTCGTCGGACTTTATGTTTTTTCGCTGCCGTTTCCGCTGGTCGTGATCGGCGCGGGAATCATCGGCGCAATCGGCGGGCGGGTTGCGCCCAGGGTGTTCGCAGTCGGCGGCGGGCACGGGGCTTCTAAGAAGGAATACGGCCCGGCGCTCATCGATGACGACACCCCGACGCCTGCGCACGCAACCTATCGACTTTCGCGAGTCGCGACGTACGCCATCGCAGGGCTTGTCCTGTGGGCCGTGTTCATGGGCGGCCTCGTTCTCGCCTTCGGGTGGGACAACACGCTCGCGAAGATGGGCTGGTTCTTCACCAAGGCGGCGCTGCTTACGTTTGGCGGCGCTTACGCGGTGCTCCCGTACGTGTACCAGGGCGCGGTCGAGACCCACCACTGGCTCACGCCCGTGCAGATGATCGACGGCCTGGCGCTTGGCGAGACCACGCCGGGCCCGCTCATCATGGTGGTGGCTTTCGTCGGGTTCGTCGGAGGCTGGGCGGCCGAGGTCTTCGGCCCCGGGCACCTCTTCCTCGCGGGTGCAGTCGCTGCGACCGTGGTGACCTACGTGACGTTCCTGCCTTCGTTCATCTTCATCCTCGTCGGCGGGCCGCTGATCGAGTCGACGCATGGCGACCTCAAGTTCACCTCCCCGCTCACAGGCATCACCGCGGCGGTGGTCGGCGTGATCGTGAGCCTCGCGGTGTTCTTCGCCTCGCACGTGTTCTGGCCGCAAGGCGTCGATGGGCGCTTCGACTGGATCGGCGCTGCGGGCACGGCTGCGGCCCTGGTTGCGGCCGTGCGCTACAAGGTCGGGCTGATCCCGCTCATTTGCATCGGCGCCGCGGCCGGGCTGGTCCTGCGGCTCGCCGGCCTCGCGTAAAATCGGCGCAAAAGGAGACTCCCATGAGCGCGTACCTGATTGCGGAAGTGAACGTCACCGACACGGCGGCCTACGAGGAATACAAGAAGATCACGCCCGGCGCGGTGGCCGCGTATGGCGGCAAATTCATCGTGCGGGGCGGCGAGGTCGAGGGTAAGGAAGGCGGCTGGAACCCGGTGCGCCTCGTGGTCATCGAATTCGCCTCGATGGATCAGGCGAAGAAATTCTACGATTCACCCGAATATGCGCCGGCACTGAAGATCCGCCTCGCGGCGGCAAAGACCCGGTTGGTCCTGGTCGAGGGCCTCTAGCCCCCGGCGCTGGCTTAGCCGGCGCGGATCACCGCGCAGGCGCTGCGCGCGCCCGCATTGCCGGTGGGCTGGGTCTTGAAGTCGTCCGGCTGGGCGTGGACGATGAGCCCGCGCCCGACCACGCTCGCTGCACCCGGTGAAACCGTGATGACATCGAGGTCGGCATTGAGGCTGGCGTTGCCCGCCGCATCCGATTTGAGGCTTGGCAGGTCGCCTGCATGGCGCTCCGCGGTGCCCGCATGAGCGTGCGGCTTGGCGAGCGGATTGAAGTGCCCTTTGGCGCTCATCCCGTCGCCTGAACTGCAGTCGCCCGCTTCATGGATATGGAACCCGTATTCACCGTTCGGCTTCAACCCGCTCACCTGCGCCGAGACGCGAACCTTGTCGCCGACCTGCGTGAAGCTGGCCGTGCCGCGAACCGTAGAGGCCTTGGTCGACTCGAGATCGGCCACGGCCCTCGGACCGCCGCCCGGCAGCGACTGGCATCCTGCAACGAGGATGAGGACGCCTGCGGCAACTGAGGGGCGAAGAATCATTATTTCTTCGCGGGCGCTTTGGCGGGTGCGACAACTTTCATGGCCGTTGCGCCCTGGCTTTTCTTGTAATTCGCCGCTGCGCGATCCTGCGACTTGGCGAGGAGCTCGGCATCCTTGTCTGCGTTCGTCTTGTCCTTCGCGGCTTTCTCGGCTTTCTGCACGTCCGTCATTGGCGGTGCCGGCGGAAGCTTGGCAAACGCGGCGCCGGCGATGACGCCGCCTGCGATACAAGCCATCAACTGTTTCATCACTGTGTGTTCCTCCTCGATCAGTGCTGGGGCTGCGGGGCGACCGGGGCCGGCTCGCCGCCGGCTTTCACGCGACCCGACTTGACGTCGTCGTACCAGAGTTCGTGATGCTCGCGGGCCCATTCCTCGTCCACGTATCCCGTGCGCATGCCCTCATAGGCGCCTTCCATCCCGATGGTGCCGAGGTAGATGTGCGCGAGCGACATCGCAATGAAGATGATGGAGCCCACGCCATGGACGATGTTCGCTTGCTGCATCGTGGAGCGGACCTGCTCGAAGTTCGGGAAGAGCATGATGAGACCGCTTACGCTCATGACCGTCCCGAGGACTACCAGTCCAGCCCAGAACCAGCCCTTTTCCCCAGCATTGAAGCGCCCTGCCGGCACTGGCTTGCCCGACAGGAGGCCGCCCAGGCTCATGAGCCACTTGATGTCGGAGGCCGCCGGGAAGTTGTAGCGCACGTAGATCACGGCCATCAGAACGATGCTGAGGATGAAGAGCGGCCCGATGAAGTTGTGCAGGTTCTTCATGAGCATCGTCAGCCACGCGAAGAGCGTGTAGCCGATGACCGGCAGCAGGATGTGCTTGCCGAAGAGCATGATGAGTCCCGAGATGCCGAGCACGCAGAAACTGATCGCCACGCTCCAATGCGCCCAGCGCTCGAGCGCCGTGAAGCGCAGCATCGTGCGGCCGCTCGGCGGGTTGTGCAGCCGGATGGGGCCTTTCCAGAGGTAAAACCCGCCGATCAGCACGGCGACCAGCACCACGAGCCATCCGCCGTAGAACGTGACCGGGCCATTGCGGTACTTGCGCCAGGCTTCGCCGGCAGTGCTCATCGCATCCTGGCCGAAAAACCTTGCCTGCTGCTGGATCAATACCCCGGTCTCAGGCCCCTTGATGCTTGTGTAATTCGATTCGCCCGAGCGTACTTCGCGCCAGACCGGTGCGTTGTTGCCCGGCTGGACCGCCTGGCGCTTGGCTTGCGAATCGTCGGCCGACGGCTGGGCCACTGACGGGGCTGCCTGCGCAGCGGGCGCGGCCGGTGCGGGCTGCGCGGCAGGCGCCTGCGCCACCACGGCACCGGAAATCGACACACAGGACACGGCCAGCAGGCTGGCCAACCAGGAACGGATTTTCATGGGGGTCTCCCGGACGCGTCCGATTACTGTCCGATTCGCTTGTATTCGTTCTGGCCGTCGTTGCGCGCCTTGATCTGGGTTTCCCAGCTCAGCTTGTCGCCCTTGGTCCACTTGCTGCTGGAGCCCACCGTCAGCGGGTCGTTCTCCCAGGGCTTGCCGTCGACTTTGCCCTGGTAGCGGCCCTGCTTCTGGCCGCTGGAAACCTGCTCGACTTCCATGCAGCCGGACACTCCGAAAGCGAGGATCGCCGCAAGCACGGCGTTGCGCGCTTTCATGACTTTGCTGCCGGCGCAACTGCGGGCGCGGCGCCCGGCTTGCCTTGGCCATAAGCCGTGCCCCAGCCCCAGACCTCGGAGCCCTTGCCGCGCGTCGTGACACGCTGGCGGTAGATGTCGGCAATGACATCACCATCGCCGCCGAGCAGCGCCTTGGTCGAGCACATCTCGGCGCAGGCGGGCAGCTTGCCTTCGGCAAGGCGGTTTCGGCCGTACTTCTTGAATTCGGCTTCCGACTTGTCCGGCTCAGGTCCGCCGGCGCAGAAGGTGCACTTGTCCATCTTGCCGCGCAGGCCGAATGCGCCCGCCTGCGGAAACTGCGGCGCGCCGAACGGGCAGGCGTAGAAGCAGTAGCCGCAACCGATGCACAGGTCCTTGTCATGCAACACGACGCCGTCGTCGGTCTTGTAGAAGCAGTCGACAGGGCACACGGCTGCGCAAGGCGCATCGGAGCAGTGCATGCACGCGACCGAGATGGATTTCTCCGCCCCGATGATGCCGTCGTTCACCGTGACGACGCGGCGGCGGTTCACACCCCAGGGCACTTCGTGCTCCTGCTTGCAGGCGGTCACGCAGCCGTTGCACTCGATGCAGCGCTCTGCGTCACAAAGGAATTTCATTCTTGCCATGGTCGTCTCCTTAGGCCTTCGCCACTTGGCACAGCGTGGTCTTGGTTTCCTGCATCATCGTGACCGAGTCGTAACCGTAAGTCGTGGCAGTGTTGACCGCCTCGCCTCGCACGATCGGCGCCGCGCCCTCGGGGTAGTAGGCCAGCATGTCCTGGCCCTGCCACCAGCCCGAGAAGTGAAACGGGATGAAGCACGTGTCCGCGCCGACCCGCTCGGTGACTTGCGCCTTGACCTTGATCTTCGCGCCGGAGGGCGTGCTGACCCAGACGTATTCGCCGTTCCGGATGCCGCGATCGGCTGCGGCCTTGGGGTTGATCTCGATGAAGTTGTCCTGCTGCAGTTCCGCGAGCCACGGGTTGGAGCGCGTCTCTTCGCCGCCGCCTTCGTATTCGACCAGCCGGCCGCTCGTCAGCACCATCGGGTACTGCTTGCCGATGTCCTTGTTCTTCTGCTGGATCGACTTGAACAGCGTGGGCAGCCGCCAGAACGCCTTCTTGTCGTCGTGCGTCGGGTATTTCTCGACCAGGTCGGCGCGCGGGCTGAAGAGCGGTTCGCGGTGCAGCGGGACGCCGTCCGGGAAATTCCAGACAACCGCGCGGGCCTTTGCGTTGCCCCACGGATGACAGCCGTGCTTCATTGCCACGCGCTGGATGCCGCCCGAGAGGTCGGTCTTCCAGTTCTTGCCTTCGGCCTCTGCCCTTTCCGCTTCGGTCAGGTCGTCCCACCAGCCAAGTTTCTTGAGCAGCACATGGTCGAATTCCGGGAAGCCCGTGGTGATCTCGGCGCCCTTCGAGTGCGAGCCGTCTTCGGCCAGCAGGTTGACGCCGTCCTTTTCCACGCCGAAGTTGGCGCGGAAATTTCCGCCGCCTTCCATCATCGTCTTGGAGGTGTCGTAGAGGTTCGGCGAGCCGGGATGCTTGATCGCCGCCGTGCCGTAGCAGGGCCACGGCAGGCCGAAGTAATCGCCCGTCAGGTCGTAGCCGGTTTCCTTGTCCACGCCGCCTTTGGCGCGCAGCGTCTTCACGTCGAACACATGCATGTTGCGCATGTGCGCCTTGAGGCGCTCAGGCGACTGTCCCGTGTAGCCGATGGTCCACGAGCCGCGGTTGATCTCGCGAAGCGTGTCTTCCATCTCGGGCTCTTCCATGCCGCCCTTGCCCTTCACGAGCTTGATGTTCTGCTTGCCGTCCCGCTTGCCCACCAGCTGGTCGGCGAAACCCAGCTTCTGCGCGAGCTGGTACATGATCATCTGGTCGGTGCGCGACTCGAACAGCGGCTCGATGACTTTCTCCCGCCACTGGAGCGAGCGGTTCGAGGCGGTGCAGCTGCCGGAGGTTTCGAGCTGCGTGCAGGCCGGCAGGAGGTACACGCCGTCTTTCCGGACCATCGCGGCCATCGCGGCCGTCGCTGAAGGATACGGGTCGATGACCACCGTGAGATCGAGCTTCTTGAAGGCCTCGACCATTTCCAACCCGCGCGACTGGCTGTTGGGCGCGTGGCCCCAGAAGATCATTGCGCGAAGGTTGCTGTCCTGGTCGATGAGCTCGTTCTTCTCGAGCACACCGTCGATCCAGCGCGACACCGTCATGCCCGATTTGGCCATCATTCCCGGAGCGTATTGCTTCTTCAGCCACTCGAGATCGACGTTCCACACGCGGGCCCAGTGCGCGAAGGCACCGGGAGCCAGCCCGTAGTAGCCGGGCAGCGAATCGGGATTCGGGCCGAGATCGGTTGCGCCTTGCACGTTGTCGTGGCCGCGGAAAATGTTTGCGCCGCCGCCGGACACGCCGATGTTGCCCAGCGCCAGTTGCAGGATGCATGAGGCCCGAACCATCGCGTTGCCGATCGAATGCTGGGTCTGGCCCATGCACCAGACCAGGGTCGAAGGACGGTTCTTGGCGAAGGTCTCGGCCACGCGCTTCAGCTGCTCCTGCGGGACGCCGGCGACTTTCTCGACCTCCTCGGGCGTCCAACGCTTCACTTCCTCGCGGACCTTGTCCATACCGTAGACGCGGTCGTTGATGTACTTCTTGTCTTCCCAGCCGTTCAGGAAGACTTGGTGGAGGATCCCGAAAAGGAAGGCGATGTCACTGCCGGACCTGATGCGCACGTACTCGTCGGCCTTAGCGGCGGTGCGCGTGAAGCGCGGGTCGACCACGATCATCTTCGCGCCGTTCTCCTTGGCATGAAGCATGTGCATCACCGAAACGGGGTGCGCCTCGGCCGCGTTCGAGCCGATGTACAACGCGCACTTGGTGTTCTGCATGTCGTTGTACGAGTTGGTCATCGCGCCGTAGCCCCACGTGTTGGCTACTCCAGCAACCGTCGTCGAGTGGCAGATGCGCGCCTGGTGGTCTGTATTGTTCGAGCCCCAGAGGCGGGCCCACTTGCAGAGCAGGTAGGACTGCTCGTTGTTGTGCTTGGAAGACCCCACCAGGAAGAGCGAATCGGGCCCCGATTCTTTCTTCAGCGCGAGCATCTTCTTGGAGATCTCGTCGAGCGCCTGGTCCCACGAGATCTTCTTGTACTTGCCGTTCTCGAGCTTCATCGGGTACTTGAGGCGATGCGAGTCGGCGGTGATGCCGTGCTCGCGGATTGCCGCGCCCTTGGCGCAGTGCGCGCCCAGGTTGATCGGCGAATCGAACACCGGTTCGTGGCGCACCCAGACGCCATTCTCGACCACCGCGTCGATCGAGCAGCCGACCGAGCAGTGCGTGCAGACCGTGCGCTTGACCTCGACCTTGCCTGCGGGCGCATCGGCCGCTTCCGCCTTGCCTATCATGTTGAACGGAAGTTGCGCGGCTACGGCGCCCACGCCTGCCGTGACCCCCGAGCGCTTGAGGAAGGTGCGGCGATCGATCGTCTTGCCGAGAACGCCAGAGAGGCTGCGCGACAGGCGCGACGAGTGGGCGGGCGACGCGGCGCCCCCAGCGGATTTTCTGGTGAGCAGCATGGCGTGACCCCTCAAACCTTGGTTGTGCGGTAGTAGTTGTTGATGTGTTCCGAGGCGGCATAGCCCTTTGTTGCGCGCTTGCCGCTGCCGGTGGTCTCGGGACGCGTCGTCACCGGAGCCTTAATCGCCACCGCGGCAACGGTTGCCGCCCCGCCGGCGCCCACTGCAAGAAGGAAAGAGCGCCTGTTGAGCCTGGCTTTCGAGTGCGGCATTGCGGTCTCCTGTACGTCTTTTATAGTTGTAGTACTACCCTTGACCCAATTGATTCTAGAGCATTTCAAATGCCAAGTGCTCGAGCTCGAAGAAACTTTTTCCGAACCCAGCAACTGCCTTGTAGAAGTTCGCACCATCGGACGCGATTATTGCGTCGCACAAACGCACGGCGCCCTGATAAACATACTTATCGAAACACTCGCGCTGTTCGTCTATTCCCGCACGTTGCACGGCGATGAGGTGACGCATGACTTCGCAGAGCGCCGCGAGGTGATCCTCCGGCTCGCTCACCGAAGCCTGCCGTCCCAGTCCGCGCTCGGCCAGGAACGCACGCAGCTCGACCAGCAGTTTTTCTCCCCCTGTGGCCTCCAGGTGCGCTCCCACATACGGCGCCACGATCGCCTTGCCGACGCCCACCAACAGCGTGTCGTACTCTTCCTGCGCGGCTTCCTCGTCGGTGGCCGCGCAAGCCTGCTGCAGCTTCGCCCACGCCTCGGCCAGGGGCGCCGTGTCGTCTTCGCCGACGATTTCATCGGCCTCCGCGAGCGTCTGGAGCAACGCGGAATCCGGTGGCGCATAGAAAAGGCGCGCCATGAGCGCATAGAGGTCGGCTCTCGCCCGGTCTTCGGGGTCTTCCGGCGGCAGGAAACGGATTGGCTCGACGGTCGTCATGAGCGCGGCGGGATGTCGAGGATCGAAGGCTCGTCTTTCGAGTCCATCATGTCGACGACGCGGCAATCGCCGCACATCTGCAGGCGCCGTAATGCGCCGCCTCCCGCAAACATCGAATGCGTCGTCAGGCGTCCCAGCATTGCGTCGATCATCTGACGCGTGCCGAAGGGCTTCGCGCAGCGCACGCAGTTGAATGGCTCCGCCTCGTTCAGCGTAACCGACTCCTTGGCCTGCGAGGTGAGCAACAGGCGCGGCACGAGCGTGATCGCGTCCTCCGGGCAGGTGTTCGCGCACAGGCCGCATTGCACGCAGTTACGCTCGATGAAGCGCAGCTTCGGCGTATCCGGCGCATCCAGCAGCGCCGCCTCGGGGCACGCGCCGATGCAGGCCTTGCAGAGCGTGCAGGTCTCCTTGTTTACCTGCAGCAGGCCGAACGGCGCGCCTGCGGTCAGGGCGATCTCGTCCTTGGGCGTCGGCGCATGGCGCGCGAGGTGGTCGATAGCAAAGTCGAGGGACGTGCGCTTCTCAGTGGAAAGGTTGAATGTCGCAGGCTTCGCCGGTCCCTTGGCAGGCGCCATCGTCCAGAGCGCTTTCTCAAGCGCCGCCGCGTCCCCTGCAATGGCGAGTTCGAGGTGCCGGCCCGTGTAGCCAAGGCTGGTCAGCACAGTCTGCGCGAATCCCATCTGCGTCCTGATCGCGTCGAAATAGCCCTCGGGTTCCTCACCGGTCGAAACCATGACGACCTGGCTGGCCCCGTAGGCAATGGCGCCGAGCCAGACGTCCATGCCGATGGAGGCCACATGAAACACTTCCATCGGGATGACGCGGGCCGGCAGTCCCCTGCCCTTGCGGCCGAGCGAGTGAACTATCGCCCGACCGTGCTCCGCGTTGTGGAACAGGATGCAGGCGTCCTTGCCCCCGGCCTCGCGATACGTGTTCAGCACCGCCTTCAAACGCGCGCCCGTATCCGGCACGCGCGGATACGCATAAGTCATGGCACCGGAGGGACACACGGTGGCGCAGCCACCGCAGCCTGCGCAGAGGTGCGGCTCGATCTTCACGCGGTCTCCGTCGCTCGTGATTGCGCCGGTAGAGCACACGTCGATGCACTTGGTGCAGCCGATCTTGCCCGAGCGGCTGTGGGCGCAGATTCGCTCCTTGTACGCGAAGAATTTCGGCTTCTCGAATTCGCCGACCAGCTGGGCAAGCTTCTGCGCGGCGAGCGCCTGGTCGAGCGGATCGGCACCGGGCGCCAGATAGCCCTGCGGCAGGTCCGGCGTCTTCAACACCGCTTCGCGCGACAAGTCGAGGACGAGGTCGAATTTTTCGCTGCGCGCGGTTTCCGCGCGGCTGAAGTCGATTGCACCGATCGCGCCGCATGCCTTCACGCAGGCGCGATGACCTTTGCACTTGTCGAGGTCGACCTGGTAACTGAAGTCGATCGCATCCTCCGGGCAGGCGCGCACGCAGGCGTTGCAGCGCGTGCAGGCTTCGAGGTCGATCGGGTTGTCCTGCGTCCATTCGACGTCGAACGCACCGAGGTACCCCGTGATCTTTGCCGCCTTGCCCGACCACACAGGGTAGGCACGCTCGGACGGCAGCTCGGCTCCTCTCGCGGATGTTGCGAGCACGCCCACTTCGAGACTGGCCGCGAGGCGCTCCGCCCAGCCGAGCGCGGCTTCAGCCGGTCCGATGATCAGCAGGCTTCCCGCCGATTTGTACTCGACCGTCGGGACAGGCTCCGGGTCGCCGAGCGCAGCGAGCGCAACCAGCGCGGCGATCTTCGGCATGGCCGCACTGCTCTCGGCGGACCACCCCGCGGTCTCGCGGATGTTCAGGAACCGGATATCGCCCTTTGCGCCGGCCGCCTGCGCGATCTCGGTGAAGAGCGGCGCCTCCTGCGTGCAGGCAACCAGGAGTTCGGGATCGTTCAGCGCCTCGTTGAACGCGCCGATCTCCTTCCTGCAGAGTTCCGTGTGAATCGCGATCGGCGTCCGCGACTTGAGGGCCGCGCCGAGCGCCTTCGCATCCAGCGGCATCGTCCGGTTGCAGTTGCACAGCTTGACGGTCTTGTCTTCGAGCGCCATGCGTCAGGCCTTCGCATCCGGCGAAGACGCCTCGCCCGGCGCGGCCGGTGCATCCGCCTTTTCGATTTCCCGGTACTCCTCGGGGACCTCGGCGAGGGCCTCCTTCGCCGCCGCTTCTGCCTGCAGCGCATCCGCCCGGTCGGCTTCGGCTTTTTCGTCGTCGGTGAACAAGTGCTGCCGCGCCTGGTAGAGCTTTTTCATCATCTCGCTCGGGATCGGGTCGGGCACGCCGTAGTCCTCGATGTAGGTATCGAGGCCATCCATGACGTTGAAATGCGGGTCCTTGAAAAGCTGCTTGAGCGCAGCCTGCTTCACGTCGGCTTTTACGCCCGGCGCCATGAAGGGCTTAAAGTCCGATTCGGCATTGAGGCTCTCGACCGGCGGGAGCGGCGCGGGCTCCCCCTCCTGGGGCGGCGAATCCAGTTCGCGCGGCGACGGCGGCGACCAGGTGCGCGCCTCGGCCTCGGGCTGCGCGCTTTCCTCCTTCGGTCGCTGGCCGGTTTCTTCGAGCTTGCGCCGCGACCAGCGCGAAAAGAAACTGCCGACGTCGTCGGCGTTCACGAAACTTTTCCCGAGCGCTCTGCAGGGCTGATGAAAGACTGCGGGCGCTTGCGCCGCTTGGGTTCCGGTCGGTAATGCTCCTCCACGTAGCCGCCCACCCAGGCCATGACCTCGGCCGGCATGGGCACGGTTTCAACCTGCTCGCCGCCGTCCATGAGACGGCCGGCCTCGTTGTAGCTCACCGTGACGAATTTCGGCACCGCGAGCCCCTCTTCCATGCGCCACATGACGAACACGCGCGGCTCGTTGGAGGACACGTTGAGGTAGTAGCCCTCGGTTTCGTCCCTGAAAAGCTTCAGTTCGAAGCCCGGGTACAGCCACTGGGTGATCGCGCCTTCCTCGACCAGCTTGCTCGGCTCACCGCCCGTCGCATGGTTGGGCACGATGCCGAACGCTTCCCAGGTTTCGGATTGCCAGCGGTTGTCGAGCGCGCGCCGCTGCATTACGACTGCGATCGGTATTGAGGAATCCTGCATGCGCCGCAATATACCTCCTGCAGGCCCCGAATCCTCCTCTGTTATCATCGAAATCCACTGAAATTTCGCAGTAACACCATGCCGGAAAAGGTTATTCCAATCCGCCCCGCAAGCGGTTTCCGACAGTCGGGGACCGCTCCCCTGCGCGAGCCGTACGCCGGCGGCAAGTTCGTCGACACGCTCGGGCGGCCGTTGCGCGACCTGCGCATTTCCGTGACCGACCGGTGCAACTTCCGGTGCGTGTATTGCATGCCGCGCGACGTGTTCGACGAGAACTACGAGTTCCTCCCGCAAGCTTCATTGCTGTCGTTCGAAGAGATCGCCAGGGTCGCCAAGGTCTTCGTAAGTCTGGGGGTGGAAAAGATCCGCCTGACCGGCGGCGAGCCGCTGGTTCGCCGGGACCTCGAGCGGCTGGTCGGGATGCTCTCGCCGCTCGGCGTGGACCTCACGCTCACCACCAACGGGTCGCTGCTTGCGAAAAAAGCCAGGGCCCTCAAGCTCGCCGGCCTCAAGCGCATCACGGTGAGCCTCGATTCGCTGGAGGACGCGACCTTCAAGGCGATGAACGATGCCGACTTCCCGGTCGCCAAGGTGCTCGAAGGCATCGACGCCGCGGCCGAGGCCGGCCTCTCGCCGCTCAAGGTCAACATGGTCGTGAAGCGCGGCGTGAATGATGACCAGGTCGTCGACATGGCCCGCCATTTTCGCGGGACCGGGCACATCGTGCGGTTCATCGAGTTCATGGACGTGGGCAGCACGAACGGCTGGCGCATGGACGACGTTATCCCCTCAGCCGAGATCGTGCGCCGCATCTCGGCGGAATTCCCGCTCGCGCAGGCCGACCCCGATTACCGCGGCGAAGTCGCCGAGCGCTGGAAGTACGCCGACGGGAAAGGCGAGATCGGCGTCATTTCTTCGGTCACGCAAGCCTTCTGCAGCGATTGCAACCGGCTGCGCCTCTCGACTGAGGGCTCCATGTACACCTGCCTCTTCGGCCAGCAAGGGCACGACCTGCGCACGCTGCTGCGTTCGGGCGCTTCGGACGAATCCTTGCGCGATGAGATCGTGGCGGTGTGGCGCGCGCGGGGCGACAGGTACTCAGAGCTGCGCACGGCTGAAACGGCGCGTGTCTCCAAGGTCGAGATGTCCTACATCGGCGGATGACCCGCCTTGGCTAACCGCCCCAAGCTCACCGACGCAGGTCGCCCGGCCACCTTCGAGGTCGAGGCATTCAACGAGCTCGGCGAGATGGTTCCGACCGCCATTGCGGGCGAGCATCCCCTTACCCTGTATCTCGACAAGCGCGAGCTCGTCACGCTCATGACGCTCGGGC
Organism: Pseudomonadota bacterium; assembly: GCA_025352885.1. Taxonomy (GTDB): domain Bacteria; phylum Pseudomonadota; class Gammaproteobacteria; order Burkholderiales; family SG8-39; genus SZAS-79. The sequence continues at coordinate 22,931 of JANXRZ010000292.1, forward strand.
AGGCGCCCGAGGCGCTTGCGATCGGGTACCTGCGCAACCAGCGGCTGGTCGGGTCGATCGACGACATCGTCGAGGTGCAGGTCGACTGGGACACCGACTCCGTGGCGATCGTCACCCGCCATGGCGTTGCGAATCTTGCCGAGCGCATGGAAAAACGCACCGTCACCACCGGCTGCGGCCAGGGCACCGTCTTCGGCGGCCTCATGGACGAGATCGATTCGATCCGGCTTCGCGATGACGTCACGCTCGAAGACTTCCAGCTGTTCGCGCTCGTCGAGCAGGTGCGCAAGTACGAGACGATCTACAAGCAGGCGGGCGCAGTGCACGGATGCGCACTTGCAAAGTCGACGCCCGAAGGCGCCGAGATCCTGATGTTCGTCGAAGATGTCGGCCGGCATAACGCCGTGGACGCAATCGCCGGCCAGATGTGGCTTGGCGAGATCGATGGATCGGACAAGATTTTCTACACGACGGGCCGGCTCACGAGCGAGATGGTCATCAAGTGTGCGCAAATGGGCATCCCGTTCCTCGTTTCGCGCTCGGGGCTGACCAAGATGGGCCATGACATTGCAAAGAAAATCGGCATCACAATGCTCGGCCGCGCATCGGGCCGCCACTACTTGCTGTTCACCGGCACGCCGCGCATCCTGAGGACAGTTGCACAGCCGACGGCACACGTTTAGGCATTACCAGGGAGAAACCGCATGACCGTTGAACTTTATTTCGCGCCCGGCGCCTGCTCTTTCGTGCCGCACGTGGGACTCGAGATCGTCAAGGCCGCGACCGGCCGCGACTTCACCCCGAAGCTCGTCAAGCTCCACAAGGGCGAGCACCAGACGCCCGAGTACAAGGCGCTGAACCCGGATGCGCAGGTCCCGGTGGTCGTGGTCGACGGCAAGCCGCTTACGCAGATCGTCGCGATTTGCGACTGGATCGATCGCGCTAACCCCGAAGCGAAGCTCCTCCCCACGGACGCATGGGCGCGCGCGCAGGCGCTCTCGAAGCTCGCGTGGATGAACAACACAGCGCATCCGACCTTCACGCACACGTTCATGCCACAGAAATTTGCGGAGAGCGAAGCGGCCCGGGCAGAGATCAAGAGCACCGCCGTCGCCGGCTTTCGCAAGCACCTCAAGCGCGTGGACGAGTGGGCGGCCGGGGCCAAGCCGTGGCTGCTCGGCGACACGCTGTCCTTCCACGATGCCTACGCCTTCACCCTGCTGCGCTGGGCAGGCTACGCGGGCATCGATCCTTCCGGTTACCCGAAACTCCTGGCGCATGTGGAGCGCGTCATGGCCGCGCCGCCGGTAGCCGCGGCGATCGAACGCGAGCGCGTCAAGCTCGACACTTACAAGGCGGCAGCATGAAACTGGTCCTCTTCGACGATTACAAGCTGGGCGTCATGCAGGGGGCGCTGATCGTGGACGTTTCATCCGTAGTTCGCGACATCCCGCATACCGGCCCCCATGACCTCATGAGCGGCCTCATCGCGCGCTTCGATGAATACCGCCCGCGCCTGGAGGAAGCGTCGATGACGGGCACCGCGATGCCTTCGAACCGCATGCGCCTGCGCGCGCCGCTGCCCAAGCCCTTCAACATCGACTGCATGGCCGTCAATTACATGGAAGACGGCACGCGCACCGAGGCCGCGCCGATCAACGCCTTCTTCAAGTCGCCGAACGCGATCATCGGCGACGGCGACACCATGGTGCTGCCCAATGTTCCGGCGACTATCTTCGAGGGCGAGGCCGAAGTCGCCATCGTCATCGGCAAGCGCGCCTCCAATGTCCCGGAAGCCGATGCCATGAAGCACGTGTTCGGCTACATGAACTTCATCGACGGCTCGGCGCGCGGCCTGCTGCCGCCTGGCAATACGTTCTACCAGATGAAGGCGCGCGAGACGTTCGCACCTATCGGACCTTGGCTCGTGACCGCCGACGAAATCGCAGATCCGCAGAAGCTGCAGGTCAAGCTCTGGGTCAACGGCGTGCTGAAGCAGAACTTCAATACCAGCGACATGGCGCACAAGATGGCGCGCTGCATTTCGTGGGTGAGTTCGATCCACACGCTCGAGCCGGGCGACGTGCTCGCCACCGGCACGAACCACCGCGGGCTGTCCGCCTTCCAGGACGGCGATACGGTCGAACTCGAGACCGAAGGCCTCGGGCGCCTGCACATCAAGATCGCGGACGACCTCAAGCGCACATGGGGACGCGATACGCGCCTCGAGCACGCCGACAAGAAACTCGCCGGCGTCACCACGCCGCAGCTCTCCGGCAAATACGCGGCCGCCTGAAAGTGTGAAAGTGGGGTCAGGCGGTGGGGGGCATCATCCCCAGCGATTCGAATGCAACGCGCTGGAAATCCTCGGTTGCCTCGCGGACCGCGGTGACGCGAATGCGCTGGACCCCGGTTGGAAACGGCACGTCCAGGCGCGAGCCGCGCTCCGCGACGCCGGGCGCGATCAGCAGTTCGCCCGGCGCGAGCGGCCCGCTGTCGGCATCGACGAGGATGCCCCGCTGGAAATGCTCGAGGAAATTGCGGTCATGCCGCTTTTCCTCTTCCCAGACACTCGTATAACCCGTCGTCTCCAGGCGAAACCACGCGAGCTTCGGCTGCCGTGCGAACACCGCAATGCCAAGGCTCAGCATTTCCTCCTCGGCGCTGACGCGCCTCACGACACCAATCACCCACGCAGGCCCGGGTTCGATGTAGACGGCCATGAGAAGCCCCAAGCGCGCCCACGCGGCCTGCTTTCTCGGCACCACCAGCCCGAGGCCGCCGACGCTTGCATCAACCAGCCTGGCTTTGGCCTCTGCTTGCGATTTGCGGACGACTTTGGGACTTGCCACGGGCTCGGCTTCCCCATACACGATCTGCAGGCGCGACTCCTCACCCGGCCCCCGGCGCCAGCCACCTTGTTCAAGCGTTGCGATGACCTCGGCCGAGCTGTCGAACCCGCCCCTGACGAGCGCAACGGTGCTCAGCGGCACGCGCTTGGAGCGGCGTTGCGGCGGGGTTGGGCCCCAAGCGTCCATCAGGCGGCTGATCATCGCGTTGCGCTCGCGCAGCGTGAAGCCGGGGCCGAACATCGAGTCCGGCCCTGCAAGGTCCGCGTCCATGTCGCGCTCGAGCAACGACTTGAGCCTCGGCAGGCAGTTGAATGCGTCGAGGTACAGCACCGACTTGGCCGACGCCGGCAGGCGCCGCACCGCGGTCGGCCGTGAGGCGCCCTGCACCTGGACGGCGCAGGTTGCGCCTTCCATCGGCTCGGACTCGAGCTTGGCGCTGGAGGCCACGCGCCCCGCGATCCGGAACGCGAGTTCCACTTCGCGCCCGCGCAACGATTCGAGGCCGCACAGGTCGGTCAACAGCACACGCGTATAGGCTTGCTTCACAGAACTGGTCGGTGTCGCGTCGGGGTAAACGGCGATCACCTTGCGCAGGACCTGGTGCGCATCGGCGAGCAGATAGAGGTTGTGCAAGTCCTCCCAGATGTCGTCGATCACCGGCAGGTTGAGCATGTGCGAGAGAGTGTAGCGGCGGCCGATCCAGCGCGCGCTGCGCAGGGCGACGTCCGCAACGTTCTCCTCCGACCAGCGCGACGTCTTGTCTTCCCTGAGCAGGCTGAAACCGTACCCGGTCGAAAACCCGAGCGCGCTGTCTAGCATGCCGCGCAGGATGGATGCGTCGCCCTGCCGCCCTTCGACCGGCTTGCCCTCGGGCGCGAGATAGAGCACCGACAATGCGCTCCAGTAGCTTCGCGAAGCCTGCTCGAGCGCCATCAGCACCCTCGCACGGCGCTCGGCGGAAAACTCATCGTCCGAGTTGACCGACATGACCCAGTGCGTAAGTTCTGCCAGGCCTTCGATCGGGTCCTGCGGCAACCCTTCGATCATCTTGTTGACCGAGCGCTCGTCCCGCAGCGGGTGATTCGGCAGCGGCGTGCGGCCGAATGCGCGCTCGCGGAAGCGGGAGAGGTCGAATCCGGCCATTACGCGCGCGCCGCTTGATCGGCAGTGGCGCGGGCCAGGAATTCCTGCGCGCCTTCGCCCTGCCTGGATTCGGCCAGCCCGAACTGCGCAGTCACATGGCGGCAAAGCGGCTCGGTGGTGTCCCCGAGGAGCGCTTTCCTGATCCGCTCGGCCGTTGCCGCCGCTTGTGCAAGATTCGTGTGCGGCAACACCAGGACGAACCGCGCGGCATCCGGCCGGGTCACGATGTCGGTCGGGCGTGTGAGCAGGCTGAGCATGAACCCGATGCGTGCAAGAACCTTTTCGCCGCCTCCCGCCTGCCCTTCTCGCGTCACTTCCGACAAACCCTGCAGGTTGACGGTCAGCAGGCAAAAGGGAGCGGCGCTCCGGCCGGCGGCCAGGATTTCCGATTCAAGCGCCTGTTGCAGTCGCTCCCGGTTGCCCGTGCCGCTGACCTTGTCGCGCAGACTCTCATCGAGCGGCTTGGTTTCGCGCTCCACCCTGCTTCGCTTTTCGGCGTCCGCGGCGCGCACGGCCAGGCCTGGCGTGGCCACTTCGGCTTCAGCTACAAGGCACAGGCCGAACGCGGAGCGGATGACCTTCCCGCTCAACTGGACTACCTCTCCCTTAGCGTCGCTAAAGTGCAGGCTCCCGCGAAAGACATCCCCATTGCCGAGCGGTCGGGATAGCGCGAGTTCCTCGAACCGGGGCATGCGGAAACACTCGGAGATGTTTGTCCCGATGCAACGCGCCCCGCCAAACAGGCGGACGAATCCGGCGTTCGACTCGAGCAGCGTCCCGGTCGGGTCCGCGACCGCGACAACCACGCTCGAAAGGTTTTGCAGGTCAGGTGAAATCGCTTTCATGCCAATTCTCCAGTGGGTCATTAGGACCCTTGCTCACTTCCGGGATAACCATTGCTGCCAATATTTACTCGAAGTCCCCTGCCTGAGCGGCTTTCCGGGCAGATTGCTGCCATCGACGCTTTCAAGCCGGCGGCGGTTTCGCGAGGAACTCCTGTTCAAAAATTTCGGCGGGGACGGGTTTGCTGAAGAGAAAGCCCTGCATCTCGTCGCACCCGAGCAGGCGCAGCAGGCGCGACTGCTCTTGCGTTTCCACGCCCTCGGCGACGACTTTCAGTTTCAGCGCGTGGGCCAGGTTGATGATGGTCGACACGAGCGACAGCCCATCCGGGCCCGTGGTCATGTCGGTCACGAACGAACGGTCGATCTTGAGCGTATCGACCGGCAGCTTGGCCAGGTACGAGAGGGACGAGAACCCGGTGCCGAAATCGTCGATCGCGAGCGTCACTTGCATTTCGCGGATCGCCTGCAGGCTTGCGATGCTGTTCTTGACGTCTTCCATGATCACGCTCTCGGTGATCTCGATCTCGAGGCCCCCGGGGGCGTCCGGATGGCAGCCGACGGCCTGCCTGATCTCATTGATGAAATTCCGGTCCCGCAACTGCAAAGGCGATACGTTGACCGCAATGCGCACGGCCGGCAGGCCCGCGGCGCTCCAGCGCAGGTAGTCCGCGATTGCCTTTTGCAGCGCCCAGCGCCCGACGTCATGGATCATCCCGGTCTCCTCCAGCACCGGTATGAACTTGCCGGGCGGCACGAGTCCGGTAAGCGGGTCGTTCCAGCGGATCAACGCCTCGGCGCCTGTGAGCTTTTGCGTGACCAGGCTGATCTTGGGCTGGTAATGCAGGACGAATTCCTGCTCGTCGATGGCGCGGCGCAGCTGGTTTTCCAGCGTCAGCTTGCCCGCGCTCGAGGCGGTCATCTTCTGCTCGTAGAACAGGTAGCGGTTGCCGCTCGACTTGGCTTTCTTGAGTGCCGCCTCCGCGTGTTTCAGGAGCGTTGCGGCCGCAGTGCCGTCGTCCGGGTAGACCGTCGCGCCGACTTTGGCGGCAATCCTGAAGACGCTCCCTGACAAGTGGAACCGATGCTCGAGAAAAGCGCCCAGCGTCTTTTCAATGAGGCCCGCCAGGTTCCGGTCCTCCCGGACCCTTGGGAGGATGATGGCGAACTGGTCTGCTCCGACGCGGGCGAGCACGTTTGCATCCCCAACGCCGGCCGTGAGCCACTCGGCGACTTTCTTCAGCAACTCGTCCCCCGTCGGGCGTCCAAGAGTGTCGTTGATGTTCCGGAAGCGCTCGAGGTCGAGCAGGAACAAGGCGAGCTTGTGTCTCCCCGCCTTCGCGCTGCGTTTGTATTGCGCCAACCGATCGAGAAACAGCGTGCGGTTGGCAAGACCCGTCAGCTCATCGTAGTAGGCAAGGTAGTCGAGCCGGTCGCGCTTTTCGATATGGTCGATCGCATGCGCGATGTCGCCCGAAAGCTCGGACAGGAGCTTGAGCTCCTCGGCATGGAAGAAATCGCTTTCGCCGGAATAAAGCGCGAGGACCCCGACGGCCTCGCCGGAAACGACCAGCGGCAGGATCACCATCGAACGAATGCCGACCTCGACGTGTTTGTCCCCGAACGCCACCGCAGCGTCGCGTTGCGAGTCGTTCGACACGACGGGCCGCTTGTCTTCCAAGGCCTGTTTTACCCTCGGCGTGAGCGCACCATCGGCCGTCACGAGGATCGCTTCCATGGTGTCTACCAGGGCGTCGCTCTGCGCGCGCAGCCCTGCTTTCACCATCTTCATTGAACCTCGGTCGAGAAGGCCGATCAATGCGATGCGCAGGCCGCCGACGTCAACCGCGATCCGGCACGCTTCGCCGAACAGTTCTTCCCTGTCCTTCGCCCGGACGATCAGCGTGTTGATCCCGCTGAGCATCGCGTAAATCCGGTTCAGGTAGGTGATCCGGTGCTCGGCCGCCCGCCTTTCGGTGACGTCGCGCACCAGCGTCACGATGGTCCATCCGGTGTCCGAGTGCTGGGCATGGCGGCGGATTTCGACCCACTCGCCGGCGCCTCCGGGATTGGTGCGAAGCGCTTCGACGGGCCTGGCGGGGTGGCCGCTCGCGATGATTGCATCGTACGTCCCTACGAGATCCGTGCCCGGGCTCAGGTAAAGCCCTACAGGCCCCGACGAGAGGATCTCTTCGCGGCGGCGGCCCTCCAACCTGCAGGCTGCATCGTTCACGTAGGTAAATTTCATGCTCGAACGATCCACGAGGTAAATCGCGTCCTCGATGGCATCCATTGCGCCTGAGAAGCGCCGCAGCGAGGCTTCATCGCGTGTGCGCGCCGCGGCCAGCAAATCGATCCGCTCCTGCTGCTCGATGCGGTCGAGGGCAAGCGAGAGGTTGCCGGTCAGGTCAACGAGCAGGCGCACTTCGTCGTCGTTGAAGGAGCCGGTCTCCCGGGACCTCAGCGTGACCAGGCCCGCAACGCGCTTTCCCACCACCAGCGGGAGCAGCGCTAGCGCGAAGGTGCCGCCCTTGGCCATTTCGGCCCGCAAGGGGATTCGCGCGTCCTCCGCCACATCGTTGGATACCAGCACCTGCCCGGTGCGCAATGCGAGCGCGACGAGCCCCGCCGGTGCCGACGGGTCGGCGTTGTAAGCCTCGAGCAGGCGCTCGAATTGTGCGGTGTCCTCGTTCGAGGACGCTGCGAGCCTGGCCTTGCCCTCCCCATCTAGTAGGGTGATGCGGGCGGCAATGAAACCGCCTTCGGCGACCGCGATGCGGCACGCTTCCCTGAACAGCCCGGCGCGGTCCCGGATGCGCACGATGGCGCTGTTGATTCCGCTCAGCACGGCGTACACCCGGTTGAGGCTGGCGATGTTCTGTTCGGCGCGCTTCCTCTGGGTAACGTCGCGGATAAGGGTGACGATCGTCCAACGGTCACCGAGCAGTTGCGCATGCCGCCGGACCTCCGCCCACACCGGCGTGCCGTCCGGGCGGCTCCGGGGAATCTCGAAAGGCATGGCCGGCTCGCCGCTTGCGATCAGCGCGTCGTACTGGCGCTCGAGCTCGGCGCGCGAAATGTGCAGCGTTTCCCACGGCTCGAGGTTGAGCAGTTGCGGGCGCTCGCACCCCAGGTACCGGCAGGCCGCGTCATTGGCGTGCACGAAGCGCATGCTTTCCCGGTCGACGATGAGGGTCGCGTCCTGCAGCGCGTCCATCGCGGCCGTGAAGCGGCGCATCGTTTCCTCGCTGCGCTTTCTTGCGGTGATGTCCGAGGCGACCCCGGCGGTGCGATACGGCGTGCCCTCCGCATCTAGCATCGGGAAGCCGCGCACGTTGATCGACCTCGTTTCGCCATCCGGCCGGAGAATGCGAAACTCGAAGTCGAACCCAGTGCTCTGGCCTTCGACAAAGCTTGCAAGCGCACGCTCGCGGTCCGCGGGATGGATGGAGTCGGTCCACGAGAACGAATTGGCATACAGGCTGTCGCACGACCGCCCCCAGATGCGTTCATAGGCCGGACTTACGTAGAGCATCCGTGACCCGTCCGATGTCTGCAGGAAAAATACGTCTGCGATCGAGTCGGCCATCTGCCGGAATTTCGATTCGCTCGCGCGCAGGTTGGCGAGCACCGCTTCCTGTTTTGCCCGTTCGATGAGGCGTAGGCGGTCCTGTGCCCCGCGTAGCAGGAAAGTCTTGCCATCGCGGTCCGCCACACCGTCGACCTCTCCGCCAGTCAGCGCCTCGAGCCGCTCGCCCGTCTCGTGCAGCGTTGTGATCAGCGCCGCGATTTCTTCGCTGGTGTCCTCCGGAGCCGGCGGACCCGGCGGTGTCATGCTGGCGCGGCTTCGAGTCCGAGCGCCCTGAGCACGACTTCGGATTGACTGAGCGAGCCAATGATCTTGCGCACCGGCGCCGGCGCGTACATCACGAGCGTCGGCGTCATGAAGATCGACTCGGCCAAGGCCCGCTTGGGTTCGCGCAGGACGTCGATGACCTCCACTTCATGACGGCCAGGCAAATGGTCCCGGCAAAGCGCGGCCAGATTCGCAATTGCGAGCGTCGAATTCTGCGCGTCGCCGGCGACGAAAAGCCTGAACTTGAAAATGCGCTTGCTCATGTTGAGCTCACTTCCTGCGAAGGGCCGGCGAATCGGTCCCGCGCAGTTCGCCCATCCTCGCGCGGCCCCGTGTCTGCTCGGACTTGCGAATCTCCGTAGTGCGCGCGAGCAGCGCTTTCTCAACCTGCTTGGCGACCAGCTCGGTCTGCAGCGACTTGGCGCGCACCTCCAACACCGCCTCCTCCGCATCGAGGAGCACCCGCTTCAACTTGGCGGCGACTTCGGTCACCTCGTTAGCCGTGCGTTCGGCGTTTTCCTTCTCCCAGCGCAACGTTCCCATCAGCACTTCGCCGCCAGCCGTATACGTATCGGCGAGGGTGACTCCCTTGTCGCTCAGGATGAGTTCCCTCACCTGGTTCGAATGGGCAGTGCCTCGCGACTTGATGATCGACATGCCGCGGTTGCGCTCGCCTGCCTGCACGAGGTAGTTGAGGTGGATCCACGTGTCGGCCAGGGTCGATATCTGGAGCGGCGATCCGCCCTCGGACTGGCTGGCCATTTCATCGAGCAGGCTGGTGCAGATGAGCGTGGTGCCGTCGGCCTTCGACCAGTCGATGAGCCGCTCGGCCACGCTATGCGCCGTGAGCTCGTTACCGGACTTCGACAGCGTCGAGACCGGATCGATTACCAGGCAGCGGGCCCGGTGCTCTCTGGCCAGCGTTTTGATGCGCACGAGATAGGTTTCTGCGCTGCCGCTGATGGTCCTGGCGGAGATCATGCGCAATACGCCGCTTTTTACATAGCGGTCGAGCCGGATCCCGACTGACAACAGGTTGCGAATGACCTCGGTGCCGTCCGAGTCGAAGCTCACGAACATGGTGCGCTCGCCGCGCTTGCAGGCGGCTTCCGCAAACGCGCCGCTCAAGGTCGTCTTGGCGGTGCCGGGAAACCCCGTGATCAGGACGCTTGCGCCGCGGTAATAGCCGCCCGCCCAGCATCGTGTCGAGCCGCTGGACACCGCTTGAGATGCGTTCGTTCGTCACGTTCGCGTCCAGCCGGCCCAGCGTGCGTGCGACGGCGACTTCAAGTCCGTTCTTGCCGATCAGGAAAGGCGATTCGTTCTCGTCGAACGCAGAGCCGCGATACTTCTGCACGCGCAGGTTCCGTTGGGACACGCCCATCACGACGCTGTGGTTGAGGACGATCGAACAATCAACCATGAACTGCATGATCCCGAACGGCTGGTCGCGCATGGAACTGCTTTCGTCCCCGCCCGCCTTCGAGGTAATGATCCCGGTGAACTGGTGGGTGAGGAGCCAGTCGTGCAGGCGGTAGATTTCACGGCGATTGGACGCCGCGTCCGGAAGCAGCGCGAGCACGATGTCGAGCGCATCGAAGACGATCCGCTTAGCGCCCATCTGGGCCGCCTTTGCCCCAAGCGCGGCAAGCATGCCGCTCAGGTCGAACGCCCCCGACTGCACAAGGTCGGGCGTCGGCTGGGCGTCTACAAAGAAAATCTTTTGGGGCATCAGGTTGGCCAGCTTCCAGCCGAATCCTTCGGCGTTCCCGGCGATGCGCGCGGCCGTTTCCTCGAATGCAACGAAAATGCCCGGCTCGTTGCACTGGCGCGCGCCATGCACGAGGTACTGCAGGGCTAGGATGGTCTTGCCCGAGCCCGGACCGCCGATCAGGAGCGTCGTGCGGCCTCTCAGCAACCCTCCGCCGGTAATCTCGTCCAGGCCGGTGATGCCGGTCGGTGCTTTGGTCGCAAACTTCTTCTTCGATGTGGGCAGTTTCATGAGCCTTCCGTGCGGGGGAACTTGCGCTGCCTTGGATGATGAGCGCGCCCCGGGCGCCGGTAAGTCGGGCAACTTGGACAGTTCGTGTGGGGAGTTCTCGACAGATGCCCGGCCACCTCCCCGGTTCAGGCCGCCTGCAACAGCCTTGCAATGGCCGGCACAAGCTCGGCATAGGTGCGCGTCTTGCTCACAAACGCATCCGCGCCAGCGGCGACGCTTTGCTCGCGATAGATCTCATGGTCGAAGATCGAGTGCATCACCACGCCGATCGAACCTGACAGGGCCTTGATCTGGGTCGCGGCGACGAGCCCGCTGTTCGCAGGCAGGCCGATGTCGAGGACGGCCACATCCGGCAAGTTGAGTTTGCAGGTTTCGAGCGCTTCCTCGGCGCTGGCGGCCGAGCGGATCGGCTGCCCCGGAAAGGCCGTACGCAGTAGGTCCAGCAACAGTCCGACCATCACCGGATGGTCGTCCACGATCAGGATTCCGCCTCCGGGCTTCGGTTCTTTAAGCACTGCGCACTGTGGGGCCGCCCTCACCAGCTGTCTGTAGGGAGATCTCGTCAGGAGATGGCAGGCGGAGCTATTCGAGCGTCGTAAGACCGTGCTGGATTGCGAACTTGACCAGTGCGACCACATCGCCGAGGTTCAGCTTCTGCATGAGACGGCTGCGATAGGTGTCGACCGTCTTCGGGGAGAGGTTCAGCGCGAGGCCGATGCGGGTGCTCGAGTGCCCCTCGGCCACCAGCTGCAGGATTTCGCGCTCCCGCTTGCTCAGGCTGTCGATGGGGCTCACGCCAGGACGCAGCGCGATCTGGTCGGCCACTATGCTGGACACCTTCGGGCTGAGGTATCGCCGCCCTGAGGTCACCAATGCGATCGCATCAACGATTTCCTGGCCGGCGGACTCCTTGAGGATGTAGGCGCGCACGCCTGCTTCAATCGCATGGAAGACATGCTCGCCGGTTGAATGCATCGACAGGATGACTACGCGGCAGGCGGGCAGCCGGTCCCGGATCTGGCGGGTCGCTTCAATGCCGTTCATGTCCGGCATGCTGATGTCCATGACCACCACGTCCGGCTCGAGCTTGAGCACCTGCTCGACGGTTTCCCGCCCGCTCCCCGCACTTCCGAGTATCGAGAACCCCTTGCACTCGAGCAAATGGACCAGACCCTCGCGCATGACTGCGTGGTCGTCGGCAATGAAGACGGAAGTCGTCATAGGGCAGGCGTCATAGGGCAGGCGTCATCGCGGCGACGTGAGGCACCCTCACCCGGATGCTCGTGCCCTGGTGCTCGACTGCTTCGATGACGAACCGCCCGTTCATCGCTTCGGCCCGCTCGCGCATCGTGATGAGACCGAGGCGCGCCGACCACGGCGGTTGCGCAAAGTTGTCGAAGCCTTGTCCATCGTCCGCAATCTCGAGTGTCACCGCCTCTGCATCCTGCGTTATCGAAATTCGGATGTGCAGCGGGTTGGCATGGCGTATCGCATTGTTCAGGGCTTCCTGGGCAATGCGGAACAATGAGATTTCGATTTCGGCGGGCAACCGGGGAACCGGTTCGCGGCCGGTCGAGCCGACTTCGCACCCGCCGGCCTGGGCTACCGTGCGGACATAGTGATTCAGAGCCGCAAGCAGTCCCAGTTCGTCGAGCGCGGGCGGACGCAGGTCGCCGAGCACATCGCGCACCTGGGCGATGCTTTCGCGCAGGAGCGACTCGCAGTTCTGCATGCGCGAGGCCAGGTCGGGCGCAATGTCGTCCGGGAATTTTCCGCGCAGGACTTCAAAGCTGAGCAGCAGCGCGCTCAGGTTCGCGCCCGTTCGGTCGTGGAGCTCGCGCCCGAGCCTGCGTTGCTCGTGTTCCCGGGCGCGCATCAACTCGCGCGACAACTGCTGCAGGCGCTCGGTACGCGCCGCCAGCGCCTCTTCGGCCTGCTTGCGGTCCATGATGTTCTGGACAACCACGAGGATGTACTCAAGCTCGCCCCTG
>JANXRZ010000004.1 GCA_025352885.1 Pseudomonadota bacterium
GCCGACCTTGAGGGCTTGCGTCGCCTCGACGAACTTGTCGACGAACTTGTTGTAGACGCCTTCCTGCACGTGGAAGCGCGTCGGCGAAACGCAGACCTGGCCGGCAACGGAATGGACGCCGGCGTGACCATGGGTGCGCTCGCCAACCCGCGCTGCTCGGCCGCGATGGAGGTCAACGTCGAAGACGCGCAGAAGCATGGCGGCAAAGTGCGCACCGGCGGCCACCGGATCGGCAAGGAAGGCAACTTCTTCGAGCCGACCGTCATCACCGAACTGGGCAACGACGCCAAGGCGATGAACGACGAGCCGTTCGGGCCGATGGCCATCATGAATCCTTTCAAGACCTTCGACGATGCGGTGAAGGAAGCCAACCGGCTGCCGTTCGGGCTCGCCGCTTACGCGTGGACCAAGTCGGCCAAGACCGCGAACGCGATCGCCTCCCAAGTCGAGACTGGCATGATCACGATCAACCACCTCGGCCTCGCGATTCCCGAAGTGCCGTTTGGCGGCGTGAAGGATTCGGGTTACGGGTCGGAAGGCGGGACCGAAGCGATCGAGGCTTACCTCAATCCGAAGTTCGTTTCGCAGGCCGGCCTCTAGAACCGGTTCGCTGTATGGCGCGGCAACGCGTCGGCATGGTCGGGCTCGGGATCATGGGCTCGGCCATGGCCGCAAACCTTGTAAGGGGCGGATTCGAAGTCATCGGGTACGACCCCCTGCCCGCCTGCCGGGCGCGGCATCGCAAGAACGGCGGTGCCGTGGCGAAAAGCGCGGCGGAAGTCGCGCGCTCTTCGGAAATCATCATCACTTCGCTGCCCTCGGCAAAAGTGCTCGCGACGGTTGCCGCTGAAATTGCCGGGGTAAAAAACGCACGGCACATCGTGGTCGAAACCAGCACGCTGCCGATCCCGGTCAAGGAAGCGGCGCGCAAAGTGCTGGCGAAGTCGAAGGCCACGCTTCTCGACTGCCCGCTGAGCGGCACCGGCGCGCAGGCCCGCACCAAGGATCTCGTCGTGTACGCAAGCGGCCCGCGCGTGGCGATCCGCCAATGCCTTCGCGTGCTCGATGGATTCTCCCGCGGACATTACGATCTCGGCCGCTTCGGCAACGGCTCGAAAATGAAATTCGCGGCGAACCTGCTGGTCGCAATCCATAACGTCTCGGCGGCGGAAGCGGTGATCCTGGCAAGGAAGTCGGGGCTCAACGCAGCCCTGGCCGTAAAGGTTCTGGGCGACGGCGCAGGTTCGTCGCGGATGCTGCAGGTCCGCGGACCGATGATGGCGAAGCGCGCCTACAAGGACGCGACGATGAAGGTCGAGGTCTGGCAGAAGGACATGGGCATCATCGCCGACTTCGTGCGCTCGCTCAAAAGTCCCGCGCCGCTGTTCATGGCTTCGCGCGCGATCTACGACGCGGCGATGAGGAGCGGATTGGCTAAAGCCGATACTGCCGCAGTCTGCGCCGTCCTCGAAGCCCGCAAAAAATAAATGGGGTCAGAGTAGACTTTCGCTGACGCAATGCCGGTCAACAATCGGATGCTAGAATCGTTTTACCCCTCATGGGACTGACGCGATGAAACCGATGACCCTCACGCTTACTGACCAGCAGCGCCTGGAAAAACTCGCACGCACCGCCGGACGTTCACCTCGGTCGATGATGCGCTTTGTCTTGCGAGATGGTTTCGAATACTGCGAATGGGCCGTGCGCGAGAGTCTTGCGTCGCAAGCGGACGTCACGCGGCGCGGCACGGTTCCCCACACCGAGGTACGCCGCATGGCAAAAGGGGCCATCGCCGCAGCCCATGAGCGGCGCTCGCGCAAAGCGGCTTGATTGGAGTCGGCGGGCTCTCGACTCGTACCTGGCGACACTGAGTCGCATTGCCTCGGAGAATCAGCGGACCGCCTATCTTGTGGAAGAGCGGGTCAGCCATTCGCTTGCGCTGATACTCGCGCATCCAGGCTTAGGCACTCCCAGTCCTCGTCGCAACGAGCGTGTCTTTGCGATTCCGAATACTGGTCACATCATTCACTATCGTGTTTTTGCCGGCTCGATCCGCATCACGATCTGGTGTCGCACGCGGCAGTGCATTCGACGTTAGAAATTCTTGTCCCTTCTGGGGATAAGCACCTGATCAACGATCTTCCGCGTAGCCGCATTCGTACCCACTGAATGGTCCGGGCACCGAGAAGCTGTCAGCCAAGGAGGGGGATTGGCTCGACTCGGATCGTCGGGACTCCACGCATAGCGGATCAATTCTCCTGGCACTTCTTTTGTCTCGAGGTCGATCACTCTGATTGTGCTACTGGCCACGCCCAATGCACGATCCTCGGGAATATCGTGATCCTCGAACGTGACGCCATAGCGAACGCCAAGATCAGAGGACGATAACTTTTCGAGTACATATTTCTTCACGACATGCTTCTTTCCATCGCCACCAATGAGAACGCTTGACACAATCTCCACATCTTTGATAGCGCCGGTGTAGCGATAGCGCTGACCGTCCAGCGAGCGGGGTCGTCTGGGCCGTGTTAATCTGCAACTGGAGTGCTAGTAAGCTTTGCGGATCACATACTTTCGGGGGGGGGACCCACAATGTATCAAATGATGCTGAAATCGATCGCGGTCGCGGGCCTTGTGTTCGGAATGGCGGGATACGCTTCCGCCCAGTCGTGCACGGATTCCAAGGACTGCTACGACAAAAAGAATAACGCGCGGCAGCAGGTGCAGACCATGGCTGGCCAGCTGCAGGAATGCGTGAGGCCGTTGCCTGCGGCGAAACGGGACACCAATCAACTAACCGCAAACTTTTTTTTGGAAAGTATCGGTGCGCGAGATAAGGCCGAGGCAGCGGAGCTGAAAAACGCCGGAAATGATACCGCGAAGAGGACGGCGAGCTACCGCAGCAGCCTGGAGAACTTTTCCTCGCTGATCCCCATGGTCGAGAAGCCGCTGAAGTACTACGGCTGTGATGGCGCAACCACCACGACTACGGCAACGAAGCCGGCTCCCGCCCCGCAGCCTCCTGCGGCAACCAAGGGGATCTTGATCACTGGCGTGAAGTACGGCGGCAACTGCCCCAATCCGAACGCATCGATCCAGACGCGCGCAATGAATGACGTTGCGAAGACCTGCGACGGGAAAGATTCCTGCAGCTACGCGGTGAACGCCGGGGTTATCGGCGATGCGGCGCCGGGTTGCGCCAAGTCCTTTGAAGTGACATGGACCTGCGACGGCAAGGCGAACACGCGGACCGAGGCGGCCGAGGCTCATGGCAAGACCGTCTCGCTGGCCTGCGCGACGACGGTTGCGCAGACTTCGCAACCGCAGCAACCTCAGCAAACCCAGCAAACCCAGCAAGCGTCCGCGACAGGCACCTGCAATATCGACATGTCGAAGGCGACCGCGGGTTGGGACTGCCGTCAAGTTGCGGGAGGATGGGAAGCCAAAAAGGACTGGCCGAACTTCGTGCATCCGTGCACGACCAAGGAGGCGATGGACGCGGTGATCAAGAAGGCCGACGTCAAGACGTGCAGCGCGCTAGTGATTCAGACCGGTGCGCTGATCGACGTCCAGGTGAACGCCTACAAGACGCCGATCATCGATGCGGCCAAAGCAGCGAATGACCAGGCCGCCAAAAACGCGAGCCTTTCCAGCAGGACCGGGACCAACCAGGCCTTCTGGAAGGATTTCGAAAACAAGTACAAGGAGTGCGGCGGCACCGCGTACAACATGGGGCGCCTGAAACAATGGTGCGAAGACGGGCTCAAGCCGGCGATCGTCAAGCTTACGACCGCCATCAGCAAGTGCCCGGCGGGCGCGGCCAACTGCACGATTCAGTAGGCGGGGATTGAAGTGCTCGGGTTGCTGCAGACGAATCCCCTGCAGCATGCCAGAGGGCGAAGTCCTTGCTCAATGCCTTGAAGCCACCGAAAGGTTTGCCCGCCGCCTTGGACAAAGTGAATCGGCTCAACAAGTGAGGGGTAGCTTCGAAAAACTGTAGGTAAATCGAATGTCCGCTTCTGGCCGATTGCGGCCGGTCAGTTGAGCGGTAAACAGATTTCCCAAGAGTGCCCAGTTTTGACCGGTTAGGGGAGCCAGATTTTTTTGTTCAGCGTCTTGCACTTAGCCCAGCCATTGCGCTGGGTTTTTGCATTTTGGGGGACGGTATTCTAAAAGTCCGAAGGTCGCTATTGGACATGCCGTGCGTGTGCTGGTGGGCCGCGTCGTGTAGGTGCAGCAGCACGACGTGCCAATCAGCGAAATTGCGATCACCTTGCCGGACTGGGATTAGGCCGAAGACGGGTTGTCAACTAAGATTTTTCGAATGACACTGTCGACGAATTCTAGTTAGGAGAACAATAGTTGATCATCACGAAGCCATCATTTGGCCCATGGGCATTAATTGCACTTGCAGTCGTGCTTTTCAGCGGCTGCGCCTCGGCTCCTACCGTTCTTCCCGCGGCGCGTGCTGAGCTTGTACCCACAGGGAAGCTGCGCGCCGGTTTGATCCTATCCAATCAAGTGCTGGTTACGAAGGATTCGAGTTCCGGAGAACTGCGTGGCATCACCATCGATTTAGGTAAAGCATTGGCCGAGCGTCTCGGCGTGCCGTTCGAGCCGGTCGGCTACGCCAATCCCGCCGCACTCGTGAAAAGCTTCGGTAGTGACGAATGGGACATAGCCTTTCTTGCTTTCGACCCCGCGCGTGCTGAGGACGTCGATTTTTCTCCGCCGTACATGGAGGTGGATAACACGTATCTCGTCACCGCGAACTCGCAAGTCGCGAGTGTCGAGGCAGTCGATCGATCAGGCATCACTATCGCCGTACCGGAGAGAAGCGCACCCGACCTGTTTCTGAGCCGCAACCTGAAATCGGCACAGGTGCTTCGTCTTCCCGGCGGCTCAGAAGCTGCGATACAAGCCCTCACCTCAGGAAGAGCGGACGCTTATGCAGAGAACGCACACATGCTGTCGCTGTACGCCGATCGCCTGCCCGGCGCGCGCGTGCTCGAAGGTCGTTACACCATAATCCAACACGCCATTGCAACGCCGAAGGGAAAAGCCGCCGCTGCCGAATATGTGAAAGCTTTTATTGAGGCGGCGAAGGTCAACGGGACGATCGATGAGGCTATTCGAACTGCCGGTTTGCGGCGGACCCGAGTTGCAGCCCCTTCGCAGACAAAACGATCTCCTAACTCTAGTTCGAGCGGACGCGATATCAGCGAAGGCGGTATGCGGATTTCGGACACCATGCGGGCCGGTGAGCGTGGCCTTGGCGCGCAGTGCGAGGAGCACGGGGAGCGCATGTACTCCGAGATCGTTTGGAGCAACTGAGCTGCGGTCGGCTTTGGGCGCATAATTATCTGCAATGGAGATTGCGGCGAAAGATCAGGACGCAGCCAGCCACTCGACAATGAGTTGTGACACCTGCTCGGGCCTCTCCCGTTGCGGAAAATGCCCCGCTCCGGCAATCAGCTCGAAGCGATACTCGCCCGTGAAGTACTGGGCTTGGTCGACCATGAGTTCGGCGCGCAGATCTTCTGCGCCGCAGAGAGCGAGCGTCGGCACGCTGATCGGCCGTTTCATCAGGGCCCGCTCCTCTCCCAGGCCCGGATCACCCTTCTGTACGTCGAACATCGCGCGATAGTAACCAAGGGTTGCGGCGAGAACGCCCGGCTCGCGCAGCATCTTCTTTATCTCCGCGAGGTGTCCAGTATCCACGTGCCCGGGGGCGGTCCAGTATTCCCAGAGATAGTCGATAAAAGCGAAATCATTCTGGGTAATCGCCTTTTCCGGCAGGTCGGCCAATTGGAAAAACCACCAGTGGAAGGACCGGTGAACATGCTTCGCATCGAGCATGCTCTTATCGGCTTGCACGGGATGGGGGACCGCCATGAGGACTGCGCGACGGACTAATTCGGGAAATGCGGCAAGTACCGCGTATCCGATGATTGCCCCCCAATCCTGGCCCACGAGATAAGCCGGACTTCCATTTCCAAGCACCTTGATCAGCGTTGCAACATCGGTCGCGAGGGTAGCCTTGTCGTAATAACCGTTCGCCGGTATCCCGGTGGGTGCATAGCCGCGTAAGTACGGCGCCACGGCGCGATAGCCTGCGGCTGCCAAAGCCGGCATCTGGTGGCTCCAGGTTCGGGCCGTGTCCGGGAACCCGTGCACCAACAGAACCAGCGGCCCGGTCCCCTCTTCGAGGTAGGCGAAATCAAGCCCATTAACGCTCACGTGCTTCATTGCAGTATTCATCATTCGATTGGTGGGCCTGGCAGCATCCGAGAGCCTATTCCGGCGAATACCCAGCCTTGCGCATCATCTCGGTAAACGACACCACTAGCCGGGCCTGGCGGCCGGCGAACTCGGCTGGAGTGCCTGTCTGCACATCGAGGCCGGTGGTCAGTAACTTGGCGCGTAGGTCAGGTGATTCAGTCGCGGCGTTCAGTTCGCGATTCCAGGCATCGATGATTGCCGGATTCATCCTGGGTGGCCCATAGAAGCCGTAGAAGCCCTCGTAATTCAGGCTCGGATATCCGAGCTCGCTGACGATGGGCAGGTCTGGCGCGAAGGACAGCCGCCTGGGCGAGCTCACCGCGACAATTCGAATCTTGTCGGCCTGGTGCTGCGTCAGGAAATCGGTGACCCCACCGCAGCCCGCAGGCACATGGCCGCCGTACAGGTCGCCCAGCAAAGGCGCAGCGCCCTTATACGCCACGCCTTCCAGCGGAATGCCGATCGCCTGCCCGAGCAGCACACCGAAGAAATGCGTGTTGCTCCCCGGCGCGGTCGTTCCGAAGGCGGCTTTGCCCGGATTCTTCTTGAGCCACGCGACATACTCGCCCAATGTCCGTACGCCGAGTGTCGACGACACCACGAAGGCGGTCGCAGTCGCCCCGGTCAACGCGATCGGGGTGAGGTCCTTTTCAAGATCGAAACCGGGCGCCTTGCGCGTAACCGTGAGCGCGACCGTGGTCGCGCTGGTGCCGTACATCAGGACCGTGCCATCGGGCTGCGCTTTCCTGAGTGCGTCGATAGCGAGCGCACCGCTTGCCCCCGCCCGGTTGTCGACAATGACATTGGCGCCGGTGCGTTCGCGCAGCTTGTCGGCCACGTAGCGGGCCATGATGTCTGAGCCCCCACCCGGCGGAAAACCGACCAGGATGCGAATGGTGCCTGTAGGCAGTCCCTGCTGGGCAAGGGCTGCGGGGCCCAAGCCCACGAGCGCCAAGGCGCCTCCCGCCTGCATCAGGGCCCGCCGGCGACCATTGAAATTGCGTGGTGCATTCATCTGCGTCTTCTCCCCCTGAGCGGCTGTGTCGGGAATATAACCGGTCGCTCAGCTCTGCTCGACAATTCGCTCGAGTTTCCTGGCCAGGATCCACGACAGCACCAGGAACACCATCAACATGAACATGCCGAGGCCGGAGAAAGCGTCGTTCATGAACTTCTCCGACAGGTGGCCATACGCATGACCAGCCGAAAGAAGGACACCAGACCAAAGGCCGGCGGCGACAAAATTGAACAACAGGAACGTGGACCAGGGTAGTCGCGACATGCCGTAGGCAAACCCGGCGGCGCCTTTGATGCCGTGCGGATAGCGATGGAACAGGATCAGCCAGACGTAGTACCGATCCACCAGTCCGACCACGACCTGGCTCGTGCGATGCAGGCGTGGAAAAGACGTGAGCCACTGGTTGCCGTAACGCCGCCCGATCCAAAAGCGGACTGCATCGCCCGCGAAACTGCCTGCCCACACGGTCGCAATCAGCACGCCAAGGCTGAGTGCACCTGAACTCGAGGCATACCCGGCAAAAAGTGTAAGCAGCAGGCTGTGCGAGGCAGCAAACGCGAAGATCAGGCCGTAGGCCGCATCGCCGTGCTGGCGCAATAAATCAAGGAACGAGGTGAGGTCGGTCGGGAAGAGCAATCGCGGATGCCATGTTCCGAAAACCGATCATAGCAGTTGTCGATTACACCTTCTTTTTTCCTCATGCAATAGTCCGATCGCGCCCTACGCATTTTCCTGCGCCGCGTTCAGATTCGCCTCCTGTGCCCGTCACTGCAGGGGAGGTCGGCGGGAACTGCGAAAAGGGGCCGATCATGATGAGAGAAGCGAGGTTCACGGAGCGTCGGGGCCACCCGCGCGCGCCTGTTTCAAACCGCTACCGCCGCCTGAGGGCAGATGCCGATTCACCGCTCACCGGGGTCTTCCGGTGGCTGTTCAATTCCGCCGTAAAGCTCGCGCCGAAGTTTGGCAAATTCGGCGGGAGCAGGCTCGCGAAATGAAAAAAGGGCCTGACCGCCAGGCCAGGCCCGTTTCTTTTTAAGCCTTTTTCTCAGCTGCCCTGCAATCCAACCATTTCGCGCAGGACTTCATCGGGTATCGGGAGAACCCCGGCCGCATAAGTATGGAAAGCCCTGGCGACACCTTGCGGGTCGATCAGCGTTACCGAGCGCAGAGGGTATCCGGCGTCCACATTGAAAATTCCGAGGCTCTGGCTGACCTTGCCGTGCGGATGGAAATCCGACAGCAACGGGTACCCTACCCCGCCCATGCTTTGCGCCCACACCTTCAATGACGGTACGGGATCGCACGAAAGCCCGAGGACCTGGGCGCCCTTCTCTTCGAATTGCTTCAACGCACGGTTGAAGTTAGAGGTCTGGTTGCTTCATCCACCGGTGAAGGCAAACGGGTAAGCGGAGAGGACGACCCACTTCGAACCCTTGTACTGGCTAAGCGAGACTTCGCTGCCGTCATGCGCCTTGAGCTTGAAATCCGGGACTGCCTTGCCGACATCTGCCATCGCGTTCTCCTAGTGAGTGGGGCCGCAACCAGCATACCGAATCCGGCCGGCGAGCGCATCACTGCAGGCTGGGCTTCTTCAGGTAATCGCTGCGATCCCCGGACTTCACGGTCACATTGGCTATATCGCCGGCGCGGGCAATCTTGAGCGGGACGTCCACGCCCGCCGGTCCCAGCTGCCATACGGCGCGAAAGAATTGCGCAAGACTCTGCACGCGCGTGGCCCCAACGCTGATGACCAAATCCCCGACTCGCACACCTGCGTCCTCAGCCGGACCATCCGGCACCAGGGTGCCGACCAGGACGCCGTTTTCATGCTCCTGCGCATACAGTCCAAGCCAGGGACGCGGCGGATGCTGGCTGCGCCCGGTCTTGAGCATCGCATTGAAGATCGGACCCAGCAGGTCCGTGGGCACGAACATGTTCGTCTGCAGAGACTCGTCCCCGACTTTCTGCTCGACGAGCAGCGAGCCGATCCCGATGAGGTCGCCCTGCGCATCCAGCAGGGCCGCCCCTCCCCATTGCGGATGGGCCGGCGCCGTGAAGATCGCTTCGTCGAGCAAGTATTCCCAGAAGCCCGCGAACTCCTGCTTGGCGACGATGCGCGTCTTGAGGGCATGCGCGCGGCCTCCATGGCCCAGCGCGAAGACCGAATCGCCGACTTTTACATCGGCGGACAACCCACGCTGGAGATGAGGCGCGCCCAGTTTCCCGAGAGGCTGGATGAGGCCGAATCCCGTCGACTGGTCATAGGCCAGCGGAAAGCCCTCGGCCACGGTGCCGCGATTGGAAGTGAGCCAGATCTGGGTTGCTTCGGTGATCAGGTACCCGATCGTCAGGACGAGGCCGTCTTCCGCGATGACCACGCCATAGCCGCCGCGTTCCGTCCCGAGCGTGTCCGCGGTAAACCCGTCTTCCGGGATCACGGTGCGCACGAGCACCATTGCGTCCAGTGCCCGCGCCAGGTTGAACTGCGTATCGCCTGCCGAAGGTTGCAGCGCCTCGGGAAAAGCCCAGTGCGGAGGTTTAGCCATGGGCCGGTTTTAACATGAAGGACGGGGTTCTTTCCGCTTGCTTCCCAGCGGTCGTAATCGCTTGCAATACAATAATCGAATCCCTGAGAAGGAATCCCATGCTCAAGCTGGTCCTCATCGTCGTCGCCGTAATCATCGTAGCGGTGCTCGTCCTCGCTGCGATGCGCCCGGACGTTTTTACCGTGGAGCGCAAAGTGTCGATCAAGGCGCCTCCCGACCGGATCTACCCTTTGGTTGCTGATTTCCACAACTGGGCCGGCTGGTCCCCGTGGGAAAAGATGGACTCGGCCCTCAAGCGATCCTTCAGTGGCGAGCCAAGCGGCAACGGCGCCCATTACGCATGGGAGGGCAACAGCAAGGTCGGTGCCGGAAGCATGGAGATTACGGAGGCAGCGCCTCCTGGAAAAATCGTCATCAAGCTGGATTTCATCAAGCCGTTCGAAGGCCACAACATCGCCGAATTTACTTTTACTCCTGCCGGCGAGGCGACCGAAGTGACCTGGTTGATGCGGGGCCCCGTACCGTTCACGATGAAAATCATGCACGTGTTCATGAGCATGGACAAAATGGTGGGCGGGCAATTCGAGGAAGGACTCGCCAACCTCAAGTCGCTCGCCGAAAGCCGAAAATGAGTGCGAGAACTACTGAAATCAAGATCCGCTCGAGCGGCGGCGGCGAATTCGATTGCTACCTCGCCGTGCCGCAAGGCGCGTCCAAGGTGCCGGGCGTCGTGCTTGCGTCGGCCATCCACGGCGTCGATAAGGACATGCGCGCTATCGCTGACGAGTTTGCCTCGCACGGCTATATCGCTGCTGCGCCCGACCTCTTCTGGCGTTCGGTCCCGGGCCCGCTCAAGCGCGACGACCCGCGCTCTACCCCGCGCGGCCAGCCGCGGCTCGACAAGATCAAGGCCGGCGAAGCGGACATGGCCGACACGCTCGCCGAAATCCGCCGATTGCCGACGCACAACGGCAAGGCAGCGGCCATGGGCTTTTGTTATGGCGGCCCCTACTCCCTCATCGGCCCGGCCCGCCTTAGTTACGACGCCGGCGTCGGATTCCACTCGACGCAGATGAAGCTGCGCTAAGCGCGCGGCGTCAGGGAAGTATCTTCGGCCGACGGTGGCGCCGTGCGCGCCTCGACGAGTTCCGCAAGGCGCTTGCCCAGAATCCCGCTGATGTTGAAATTGAGCTTGGCCATGATGTGCGGGAAGAAGACAAGATCCTTCTCGAGCCGGTCATGATCGAAGCGAAGCACTGACCCCGCCCCCCTCGCCCGCACGTCTGCCGTGCGTTGCGTCGCACGCACGAATCCGATTTCACCGAACACGTCGCCCGGCCCCATGGTGGCAATGAGCCGCTCCCCGGAGCTTTCCCGCCGCACGACCTCCAGCTGCCCGGAGACGACCAGGTACATGCTGCTGCCCACGGTGCCCTGCTCGATCAGCCGCTCGCCGTCATGGTACTCGCGCAATTCCGAGATCAGGATCGTCTTGCGGATCTGGTAGCCGGTCATGCCCATGAAGAGCGAGCTTCCCTCGAGCGCCGCCCGCTGCTTGGACATCGCGAGAATTTCATATAACCCCACCAACCGGATACGCGACATCACGAGCGGCGTGATGAGGAGGTTCGCGAAGATCGAGAAAAGCATGGTCGCCGCAGCCAGCGCGCCGAACTGCGCAATGAGCGTGAAATCCGAGAGCAGCAGGACGCCGAAGCCCATGGCCAGCGCGAGGCTCACTGCAATCACCGGCGCCGCCTCGTCCTTGACGGTCTCGATGACGGCTTCGTCGTAATTCGACGTGCTCCGGCACAACTCGCTGTAGCGCGAGAAGAGGTGGATCGTGCCGTCGATCGCAATTCCGATCGCGATCACGGCCACCATGACCGTGCCCGCGTTCAGGGGGATCTCGACGATCCGCATCACGCCAAGGATCATGAGGATGGGCACCACGCTCGGCACCAGGGCGATGATCCCGCCCTTGACCGACGTAAACATCAGCGACATGACCAGGAACACGACGCCGAGCAGGCCAGCGAGCGCCGCGGCCTGGCCTTCGAGCAACCGGTCTGCGGCCGCGTTGATCATGAGGTTCTCGCCGACTACGGATACGGCCATGTCGGCGCCTGCATAGTGCCCGGCTACCTCACGCAATTCCCGGATGTGGTGGTTCAGCGTGGACGAGTCGCGCACGTTGTGGCGCACGACGATATTGGCCCGCCGGTAGTCGTGGCTTACGTACGGTTCGAGGTCACGCGGCGGATGGAGCAACAGCGTCTCTGCCACCTGCTTTCGCGTCTGCGGCACGCGATACGCCTCGGGCCGCCCGCCGCCGGCCTGCTGGTTCGCCTGGGAGACGATATCGGCGAGTGAAAGGCTGCGATCGAAAATGGCCTGCTTCGCGATGAACGCCTGGATGTCCGCCAGCCTCTGCAGGTTCGCCGGATCGCGGAAAGCGCCCTCTGTATTGGACTGGAGCGAGATGTAGAAGATCTTTATCCCGGCAAGGTCCTGCTGCATGCGCAGCGCGTCCTGCACCAGCGGACGCTCCGGCCGGAAAAAGGTCAGCGGCTCGTTGGTTACATAAAGGCTCGATGCCTGCTGGACGAATACGCCGCAGAGCAGTGTCGCCAACAGAAGTGCCCACAGCGCCAGCCGGTGACGCATGACCCTGAAGGCCCGGGCGGCCATCGCCGAAAGGCCTTCGGACGATGCGAAGGCCGGCAAGCGCCCCGCCAGGGGGCCGAACGCTGCATAAAGCATCGGCACCAGCAGCACCGTCAGCAGGCCGTTGGCCAGGATGGCAAAGGCGGCCGCAAGGCCGAAGTCCCGGATGATCGTGATCCCGGCGAATGCGTTGCTCGCGAATCCGATGGCGGTGGTAATCACGGTGAGTACCGCCGGGGCGCCCACGCTGCGCAGCATGAACTCGGTGGCCTGCCGCCGGTCAGGCGGCTTGCCGTCGGCCTGCGCCCGAAGCAGCCCCCCGTAATATCCCGAGATCATCCGCATGATCTCCGTTGCGCCGATGACGACAACCAGCGAGGGCAGCATCGCCGACAGGATGCTGATCGGGATCCCCGTCCAGCCCATCATGCCGAAAGTCCAAAGGAGGCTCAGGCTTGCGACGATGAGCGGCATCACGGCCGCGAACACGCTTCGATAAAACCCGAACACCGTCAGGCCCAGCAGCAGCGCGGAGGCCGGCACCAGCACGCGCAGGTCATGCAGAAGGCTTGCGCGAATCTCGGCGTCGATGCGCGGGGGCCCGATCTGCGCCAGCGTCGCAAACTGGCTGCGCGCTGGCTGGAGCACGCGCTCCAGCGTTTCGTGGATTTCCTTTTCTCCCAGGCCGTCGGTGCGCTCCTTGATCGAGATCCCGATCGAAACCGCGGTGCCGTCGGCGCTGACGATGTTACGCACCGCGAGGGGATCTTCGAGCGCCTCGCGGCGGGCACGCTCCGCGCCCTGCGGGTCCGTCGGCGCCGCCGGGAGGAGCGCCCGGGCGGTCAGGCGGCCTTCGACGCTGCGCACCGTCCTCGCTGTAAAAAGGTCGTCGATCCGCTCTACGAACGGCAACTGGCGCACTTCGTCATGCAGGCGCTGGAGGGCTTGGAGCTTCGCCGGCGTCCAGAGCTGGGAATCGCGAACGTAGACGAACGTGCGGTGGTCCGACCCGAATTCGCGCGACACGCGCAAGTAGGCCTGGCGCTCGGCGTCGTCCTTGGGCACGAGGCGCTCGAACCCGCTGTCGATCGTTACGCGTGAAAGTCCCATGACCGCGAACAGGCTGGCGGCGAGGATGAACAAAAGGCTCGGCACCGGGCGGTCCGCGCCGATGTGGAAGAACCGCTGCAGGAGGCTGCGGGGTTCGGGCACTGGGGTCACCGCGCTCATTTCAGTCCCGCAAACACAGTGTCCGGGACGTAGTCCGCCGAATGCGCCCTGCGCTCGATCTTGATCAGCGTGCGCCGCTCTTCCCGCAGGTCCTCCGTGAGGATCATCCCGGCGCGCCATGCGCCCGACTCGTCTGGCCGCGGATCGCGAAAGGTCCGGCGCTTTGCGAGGCGCCCCTGGCGGTCGAGGAAGTCGATGCGCGACACGAACAGGTTGTCCTTGCGCAGGTACAGCCGGCGCACGCCGTACCCGGTCGTGCGGCTCACGGCTTCGTCCTTGGGCGTGGCGAGCAGCACGTGATGCGATTCGCGCTCGAGGTCCTGGGTGCTCTCGACTACGTAGTGGAAATCCCGCGCCTGCTCGCCCTCGAAGTCGGCCACCGAGAAATCGGTCCCGAAGACCGAACCGGACGGGTCGGGTCCTTTGCGCACGCCCCGGGCATCGCGCTCGACGAGGATATGCGCGCCGCGCACGTCGGCAGGCGTCTCGAGCACGAGGAGGCGCCGGGCGCCCGCCTGGTCCCTGCGGCCGTAAAAGCGCGCGGTGCGCACCGTGTGCTGCCCGAGGTTGTCGGTCACGATGAGCGTTTGCTCCTGGTAGACGTGATCGGGTAGCGCATGGCGGCGGAGCGAATCCTCGATCAGCTGCCGCGCGTCCTGCGCAACTACGCTACCGGCCTGCAGCGCACATGCGAGGGCCAGCACGACGCGCCCGCTTCTCATCGTGACCTCCTCATTTCTTCTCTCCCTTCGAGCTCTTGCCGAAGATGAGCGATTGCGGGTCGCGCTCGAGCAGGTCCACGAGCGCCTTGACCGACTTGGCGGTCTCGGTGAGTTCCTGGACCAGGCGGATGGCGTTGCCCTGGAGCGGCGAATCCGGCACCAGCACCGCATCGACAAGCGCCATGGTGGCCTTTGCTTTCGCGAGCGCGTCGCGCGCCGCGGCGAGCGCCTGCTCGAGGTTTTCGGCGATCGGCTCGGCGCGATTGTCGACTTTCTTCGTGATGCTGCGCACACTCGCAAGCGAGGCTGCCAGGTCGGCCAGCGACGCTTCGAGATTGGGCGCGTTGGCGAATGCGTTTGTCCCTTTGAGCGTGCCTTGCAGCTCCGCGCCGATCGCCACGAAGTCCACTTTCTCGAGTTTGTCGAGGATGCCCGAAGCCGAAGCGGTCATCTGCTCGAACTTGCCGGGCACGGTCGGCAATTCAGGCTCGGTTCGGCCTGCCCCCGCCAAGCGGATGGGCGTCTTGGGCTGCATGTCGAGGTCGACGTAAAGCTGGCCGGTCAGGAGATTGCCCGTCTGCAGGCGCGCCCGCAGGCCGCGCTTCACGAGCGCCTGGAAAGCTTCGCGGGGCGCCTTCTTCATGCGCTCCCCACTGTCCATGATCCGCTCCGGCTCGAGCTCCACCACCACCGGGATGCGAAAGCCGGCCTTCTTCTCGTCGTACTCGAGGCGCACGTCGATCTCCGAGCCGACCTTGATCCCTTTGAACTCGACCGGCGCGCCGATCGT
Organism: Pseudomonadota bacterium; assembly: GCA_025352885.1. Classification (GTDB taxonomy): domain Bacteria; phylum Pseudomonadota; class Gammaproteobacteria; order Burkholderiales; family SG8-39; genus SZAS-79. The sequence continues at coordinate 15,256 of JANXRZ010000004.1, forward strand.
GAGACCTCTCACCGAATCCTCGAAGAAGAGCACGTAGCGCACCTTGCTCGAGTACGCCTGATCCTTGATTGCCTTCTGGTCGGCGTGCAACGTGAAGACCAGGCCCGTGATGTCCTCGGCGCCCGCGTCCTGTGGATCGGGCGTATCGAACGCAATCCCGCCGAAGAGCAGCGCCTGCAGCGACTCGGTCTTGACGCGCACGCCATCCGGCCCCATCGAGAGGTCGACGCCGCTCGCGGTCCAGAAGCGCGTCGTGCTGCGCACCAGCCGGTCGAACGGCGGCTTCACGAACGCGTGGATCAGCACGCTGCGGTAGTCGTTCGCCATCTCGTGGCCTAGCACTTCGCCGGCGACGATGCCCTGGTAGTGGATCGGCGAGCCCCGGTCTATCGAGCCGAGGCGGTTGGTCATGAGCGTGATCTGCTTGCCCTGCTCGTCCGCATGGACCACCGGAGGCGCCTCGAGCCCGACGAACAGGGTTTGCGGCGCGCCCTGCCCCGGCTCGATCTCGATGTAAGCCCCGGAGAGCAGCGTGCCCAACCCTGAGATGCCGCGTGCGCTGAGCGTCGGCCTCACGACCCAGAAGCGCGTATCCCGGCGCAGGAAGTGCGCCGCTTCCTTACCGAGGCGCGCCCGGACCTCGACGCGCGAGAAATCCTTGCTGAAGCGCACGGCTTCGACCAACCCGATGTCGAGACTCTTGTACTTGATGCGCGTCTTTTCGACCTCGATGCCGTCAGCGGTGCGGAAGGTCACGGTTACGAGCGGCCCGCGATCGGTCAGCGTGTGCAGGATCAGCCAGCCGCCGATCAGGGCGGTCAGGATCGGGATCAGCCAGACGAGCGAGAACCCGCCGCGTTCGCGGACTGTGGGCGAGAGTTCCGAGTCGAACGCCGGCTCGCTCATCGCGCGCCCTTGCGGTTCAACGCGCTGTCCCAGACCAGGCGCGGATCGAACGCATGCGCGGCGAACATCGTCAGGACCACCGCCGCACCGAAAAATGTGGCGCCGATGCCCGGGCGAACGGTCGCGAGCGCATCCATCTGCACAAGCGCGACGAGGATCCCGACGAGGAACACGTCGATCATCGACCAGGCCCCCACTGCTTCAGTGACCCGGTAGAGCAGCGTCCGGTCCCTCACCCGCCAGGCGGATCCGCGCTGGACGGTCACCAGCAGGAGGGACAACGAAGCGATCTTCGTGACGGGGACGACGAAGCTTGCAAAAAAAACCAGGAGGGCCAGAGGCCACGCGCCATCCTCGACCAGGTGGACGACGCCCGAGAGGATCGTGCTCGGTTCGCCCTGCCCGAAGCGAATCACGGTCATGACTGGATAGAGGTTCGCGGGGATCAGCAAGAGCGTAGCCGCCGCGAGCAGCGCCCAAGTGCGGGAAATGCTCTCGGGGAGCCGCATGCCGTGCACATGGCTGCCGCAGCGCAAGCAGTTCCACGCCCCGCCCTTCGCCGGCCGCGGAACGAGCAGATCGCAGGTGTGGCAGGTCGCGTAGCCAAGGGCGGCAGCGCTTCGGCCGGCAGCCGACTTTGCCACCGGGCCGAGCTGCGGCCACAGCGCTGAAGGATCGAAGTTCGCCGCAGCTGCCGCCGACACGATGAGCAGGCCGATGAACGCGAAAAAAGCGATTCCAGGAATGATGGTCGCAAGGTCTTGCAGCTTCACGACCGACACGAGCAGCCCGAGCATGAACACGCCGATCAGGCTCCAGGGGCTGAGTGCGCGAACCATCTGCCACACCTGGGTCATCCACGGCGGGCGCACGCCGAAACGCAATGGCAACAGGAGGTACAGCATGCCGACGATGGTCAGCAACGGGAACACCACGCTCGTGAGCAGGACAAGCACGCCAAGTTCCGGCATGCCGGCGCGCTGGAGCGCGAAAGCGCCGGAGACGAGCAGGCTCTGCTCGACACGATCGCCATATTTAAGGGCCACAAACGGGAAGCTGTTCGCGAGGAGGAACAGGATCAGCGCAGAAAGGTACAGCGCGGCCGAGTGATCGAGGCTCCGCGGCAGGTTCCGGTACAGGAGGGTGCCGCAGCGCCCGCACAGCGCCTTGCCACCTTCGGGGATGGGAACGATTCGATGCGCGCCATCGCACGCGTGACAGGCCATCAGCCCGTCCGGCGCATAGCCCGGAATTTTCACCGCCCCCCGTCTGCCAGCCACGTGATTTTCAGTCCCTCTCGGCCCCGGGCGGCATGATAGCGGCCAACGCCCGCTAGGTATACTCGATCGAATGGATCGGCTCGCGGGACAAACAATTATTGACATAGGGGCGAACCTCTCGCACCCATCGTTTGCGTCCGACCTCGACGCGGTTCTCTCGCGGGCAAGCGAGGCGGGGGTGGAGACCATCATCGTCACCGGGACGACGGTTGCCGCCAGCGGAGCCGCCTTCGCACTTGCCGACAGCCATGAGCGGCTCTACAGCACCGCAGGTGTCCACCCGCATGACGCAGGCCACTGTGACGCCTCGACGATTGCCTCGTTGAAGGCCCTCCTTGAGCGCCCGAAAGTCGTTGCCGTGGGCGAATGCGGCCTGGACTTCAATCGAAACTATTCTCCTCATCCGGACCAGGAAAAGTGGTTCGTGGCGCAGCTGGAGCTCGCGTGCGAAATCGGCAAGCCCCTGTTCCTGCATTCGCGCGACGCCCACCCGCGGTTCGCGGACATCCTTCGTGACTTTCGCGACCGCCTGCCCGATGCAGTTGCCCACTGCTTTACCGGCGAACGTGAAGAGCTCCACGCTTATCTCGACCTCGACCTCCACATCGGGATCACAGGCTGGATCTGCGATGAGCGCCGCGGCGCACACCTCAAGGAACTCGCCCGCGCAATCCCGGCCGACCGGCTCATGCTGGAAACCGATTCTCCCTATCTGACGCCGCGGACCATGAAGCCGCAGCCGAAATCCCGGCGTAACGAACCGGCTTTCCTGCCCTACGTGCTTTCGACCGTCGCCAGTGCGCTCGGCAAGCCGCCTGAAGAAGTGGCGGCCGCCACGACGGCCACGGCAAAAAGGTTCTTCCGGCTGTGAACATCGCAGCGCTGCTGTTTTCCAGCGCACGGCGCCTGCCGCTTGGCCATGCGGTGGCGCTCGGCGCCCACCCTGCTCTGACCTACGGCCGGCTCGCCCAACGCGCGCTCGGACTGTCCGAAAGCTTGCGCGCGAAGCTGGGGCTCAATCCGGGTGAGCGGGTGGCGCTCTACCTGCCCAATTGCGTCGAGTATTTCGAGATCCTGTTTGCCATCTGGCACGCCGGCCTCGTCGCCGTGCCGGTGAATGCCAAGCTGCATGCCCGGGAACTGGAGTGGATCCTCGGGAATTCGGGTGCGCGGGCGTGCTTCGTGAGCGGGGTTCCTGAAGGCCTCCGCGCCGAGGGCGTGGAAGTCATCGACGTAAATGAAAAAGCGTTCGAGACGCTGCACGTCGATTCGAATCGCGCGCCGGCCGAAGTCCGGCCGGACGACCCAGCATGGCTTTTCTACACCAGCGGCACGACCGGCCTCCCAAAAGGCGCGATGCTGACCCATCGCAACCTGCTCTTTGCTTCGCAGGCCTACTTCTGCGATATCGACCGGCTGTCTCCCGGCGACTCCATCCTCCACGCGGCGCCGCTTTCACACGGCTCCGGGCTCTACGCGCTGCCCCACTTCGCCGCCGGCGCGCTAAACATCCTCCCGGAAAGCAGCAGCTTCGAGGCGGGCGAGGTTTTCAGCCTGCTTGACGTGCATGCCAACGTCTCCTTCTTCGCCGCGCCCACCATGGTCGTCCGGCTGCTCGGGAGCCCTGCGGCCCGCGCGACACCCAACCTCAAGACCATCACGTATGGCGGCGCTCCCATGTATGTCGCCGACTGCGTCCGCGCGATCGAGCTCTTCGGTCCGAGGCTGTACCAGTTGTTCGGACAGGGCGAGAGCCCGATGACGATTACCGGTCTGCCGCAGTCCAGCCATGCCGATCCCGCTCATCCGCGCTTCCTCGAGCGCCTAGCGTCCTGCGGCTTTGCACGCACCGGGGTCGAGGTGCGTGTGGTCGATGCCGATGACCGGGACGTTCCCACGGGCGAGGCCGGTGAGATCGTCACGCGCAGCGACTGCGTGATGGCCGGCTATTGGAAGAATCCCGAGGCGACGAAAAAGACGCTGCGCAACGGGTGGCTCCACACGGGCGACGTCGGGAGCCTCGATGAGGAAGGCTACCTGACGATCCGCGACCGCTCGAAGGACATGATCATCTCGGGCGGCTCGAACATCTACCCGCGCGAAATCGAGGAAGTGCTGCTTCGCCACCCGGGCGTTGCCGAATGTTCCGTGGTGGGGCGGCCGCACCCGGAATGGGGCGAGGAAGTGATCGCGTTCGTCGTCCTGCGCAGCGAGTCGGCTGTGCCGTCTTCGGAACTCGACGCCCTGTGTCTGGAGAACATTGCACGCTTCAAGCGGCCGAAGGGCTACCGCTTCGTGGACGGCCTGCCCAAGAACAACTACGGCAAGGTGCTCAAGACCGAACTGCGAAAAAGCCTGGATTCTTGAACATTATTTTCCATAGAATAAACAAGCTAGCGGCTCTCCAGCCAACACACTTGTCAAAACAGGAAAACGATCAAGCGAGGATGGCGTAGGTCGTCGTCGCGTGCGCAGCGACGCGCTCGTCCTTTGCGCCGCGTAGCGTGATCTCGCCGAACGCGAGCGTCTTGCCCAGCCGGATGACCTTCGCTTCCACCAAGACGTCCTGTGAAGCGATCGGCCGCATGAAGGTGACGTTCTGGGACACCGTGGTGACCGGCTTGAATTCGCCAAACGATCCGGCCAGCGCGATGACCATCGCCGTATCCGCAGCCGACATGAGCGCCTGGCCGCACACCGTGCCACCGACCCTCACGAGGCGCTCCGAGAAAGGCATCCGGAGTACCGCCGCGCCTTGGGAAACCGACTCCACGCTCAAGGCCAGGTCCAGTACCCAGCCAGCGAAATTGTCCGCGAGGATCTGCTGGGCGGCTGCCTTGGTCAGATCAGCCATGCTGGTTTACGGCATGCCCGCGCCGGGCGACTCGTTCCAGTCGTCGCGGGCGTTGATCGCTTCGCGCAGGATGCCGTCAGGGGAAAACTGCAGCCACAGGACGCGCTTCTCCTGGTAGTCGAGCCACGGGTATTCCCAGACTTCCCGTGACGAGAGCGCGAGAGTCGAAACGTTTTCCGGGCTCGGGGGCCCGAACAGCTCGAGCGCTTCCTTCTTGGTGGTCTTGCCGACCTGCAGCTGGTAGATGTTCGCCAGCGTAAGGCGCTGGTCGATGCCCCGCATCTTGCCGTCGGGCCCGACGGTGACCGCGTAAGTGTGGCGGCCTCGCGGTGAGCGCGGGTAGTAGAGCACGCTGCTTCCGTCGGATGCAGGAATGCGCAGGGCGGGCTGGCCCATGGTCGACTCGACTTCCGCAACGGTAGTGCTTCCCGCCACGAGCCCGCGGCCATCGTACGAGGCGCAGCCTGAGAGGACCAGGACGATGCAGCCTGCGAGCAGCCCGTTGTTCAAGGCATCCCCCTTGCCTACTCGCCCTTGCCCGGCTCCGGGCTGAAGTACTTCTCGAACTTGCCTTTCTCGTCCTTGAAGGCCTCCGCGTCGGCAGGCGCCGTGCCCTTGCGGGTGATGTTCGGCCATTTGAGGGAGAAGTCCGTGTTCAGCTTGAGCCATTTCTCGCCGCGCGAATCCGAGTCCGGGATGATCGCGGCCGGCGGGCATTCGGGCTCGCACACGCCGCAATCGATGCACTCGTCCGGGTTGATGACGAGCATGTTGTCGCCTTCGTAGAAGCAGTCAACCGGGCACACTTCGACGCAATCCATGTACTTGCACTTGATGCACTCTTCTGTCACGAGGTAGGTCATTGCAGCTCCGCCAGGGACTTCTCCAGGAAAGCCGGTATTTTACATGGGCTTGAAACCCGTCCATGCTTGCCGCATCTGAAAGAAGGACGCTTTTCCCAGGAGACGGCCGTGCCGGAGCACTCAGTAGACGTCGATGCCCGCAATTTCACCCGGGAGGTGATCGAAGCATCGAAACAGGTTCCCGTGGTGATCGATTTCTGGGCGCCCTGGTGCGGGCCCTGCAAGGTTCTCAAGCCCATGCTCGAAAAACTCGCCGAGGAGTACGGCGGGAAGTTCAAGCTGGCCAAGATCAACTCCGACGAAAGCCTCGACCTCGCGCAGGAGTTCGGCGTGCGCTCGATCCCGGATGTCCGCGCCTTGCGCAATGGCAAGCAAGTTGGCGCATTCGTCGGCGCACTCCCGCTGCCGCAGCTGCGGGCCTTCGTCGACAAGCTCATTCCCTCGCCTTCCGAACTCGAGCGCACTCGCGCGGCCGACTTGCGGGCTGCCGGCCAGTCGCCTGAGGCCGCGGCCGCCCTGCGCAAGTCGATCGAGCTGGATCCGAAGAACGACCTCGCCCGCATCGACTTGGCCGAACTGCTCATCGAGCAAAAGCAGTTCGACGAGGCCGATGCGCTGCTGGGCGAGGTCCGGCCGGATGTCACCCGGGATGCGCGGGTCGAGGCACTACGTCAAAGTATCGGCTTCGCGCGCGCCGGCCAATCCGGCCCGAGCGAAGAAGATCTCGTCCGACGGCTTGCAGGCAGCCCTGAAGACCTCGCGAGCCGTCTGCTGCTGGCCAACCTTTACGCAGGGCGCAAGAACTACCGCGCGGCGATGGACGAACTGCTCGAGATCATCGGGCGCAACAAGGATTTCAACGAAGGTGCCGCAAGAAAGCAGATGGTCGCGATCTTCAGCCTCGCGGCGAGCGAACCCGACCTTGTCGGCGAGTACCGCAGAAAGCTTTCTTCCGCCCTGTACTAGCGCAGGGTCGTCTGCCAGCGGCGTGAGGTCGCGTACAGACGGTCGAAAAGCGGCTCCCTAGGCTGGCTCGCTCAATCAATCGAGCCAACCGACCCAACAAGGAGACCGAAAATGGGCACGACGCGCCAATCCGCGGACAACGAGACCAACTCCCCCGAGAAGCTCTGGGACCTGATCCGGCACATCAAGTTCGCAATGTTCACCACGCGGCACGAGAACGGGCACCTGCATTCCCGGCCTATGACCACGCAGAACGGCAAAGGGGACGAAAGCGACCGTCTGTACTTCTTCATGTCCCGCAGCGGCGACCCAGTCGAGGACCTGGAGACCGAGCCTTCGGTAAACGTGAGCTACGCCGATCCGGGGGCCGACCGTTACGTTTCAGTCTCCGGCAATGCGAGGCACGTCGAGGACCGGTCGAAGAAGCAGGCGCACTGGTCGAAGATGACCGAAGCGTGGTTCCCCAAGGGCATCGACGACCCGGACCTCGCCCTGGTCGAAGTGGTCATC
>JANXRZ010000009.1 GCA_025352885.1 Pseudomonadota bacterium
CCGCCACGCCCGCTTCGATCATCGTCGGCGTGTCGGCGAGCGCAGGGATGCGATATGCGCTCGTCACGGCCAGAGCGCGGAGCTTGCCGCCGCGGATATGCGCCAGCACATCGCCCGTGGTCGCGAACGCGAACTCCGTCTGGCCGCCCAGCGTCGCCACGATCGCCGGCGCACTGCCCTTGAACGGGACGTGGTTGAACTTCGTTCCCGTCATCGTGCCGAGCAGTTCCGCGCACAGGTGCACCGAGCTGCCCGAGCCGTTGGACGCGTAGTTGAGCTTGCCCGGCTGCGCGCGGGCGAGATCCAGCAACTGGCCCACCGTTTTCGCGGCAAGGCCCGGATGGGCTACCAGCGCGTTGGGCGTCATCGACACTAGGATGACCGGCGCGAAGTCCTTCACCGGATCGTAGGAGAGCTTCGGGTACAGGCTCGCATTGATCGCGTGCGGGCCGATGCCGCCCATCATGATCGTGTAGCCGTCGGGCGCGGACTTCGCCGTCAGTTCCGTGCCGACGATCGCATTGGCGCCGGGCCGGTTCTCGATGACGAACGGCTGGCCCAGCGCCTCGGAAAATTTCTGCCCGAGCACGCGCGAGGACACGTCGTAGTACCCGCCCGCCGGGTAGGGAACGACAATCCTTACCGCTTTTGAAGGATAAGGGGCCTGCGCGTGGGCTGCGGGCAGGATGGAAACGGCAAGCAGCAAGGCGGACAGCAGTTTCATCGCGGGGCACCCTCGGGTTCCATGTTCATCAATGCGGCGTAGTAGGACCAGAAACCGCGGATCGAGACTTCCGATGTGCGGAACTTGATTTCGTCGGGGATGGCGCCGAGCCCGCCCATCTCGAGCAGGCCGCTTTTGGTGCGCTCACCCTTGGTGGCGCGATGGACGATCTCGATCGCCTCGCCATCCTCCATCGAGATGTAGCCTGCCGGCCCGATCATGTTGGCCTGCGCGAGGCGCAGGGCCAGCATCTCCGGCGTGTCATCCTCGTACCCGTAGATCGTGAACACGAGGTCGAACGCGTCGACTCCGCGCGGACGCAGCTGGCGCGTCGCGAGGCAGTTGCGGATCTGCTGGAACACCGCGTTGGGGAAGACGGAGGAGATCGTGAGCTGCTGGCCGTCGGCGAACTCCGGTTTGTACTCGAGCAGGCTGGCGTCCGCGAGCTGCAAACGGTCGTTCGCCACGCCCGCGTCCTTGTGCAGCCGGGTACCGGCCCCGGCCTCTTTCGCGCTGCTGTAGGTGATGTGGTGGCGGTGGCGCACGTCCATGCGCGCCCCGCCGACCTGGGTGACGCGGCTGATGCCGAACGTATTCTGGAACTCGTGCAGCAGCCCGCCATGGTACGAATCGCGGACGTTCTCCATGTAGAGCTTCCAGTTGCCATACACAGTCTGGCGCTGGTAGCCGAGGATGCGGATCGGTTTCGCCATCAGGCGCTCGATGTGCGCGACCATCACCGGGCCGAGATATTCCGCCAGCGGCTCGGCATCGGCGGCGAAGGTGCCGAACACCACACCCCGGACCGACTGGACATGCAGATTCTGCAGGCCGTTGTCCTTCGGGTCGAAATCGTCGGGCATGCCGCCCTTGCCGCCCACGCCGCGGCGAAAAGGCACCCCGGTGAGGCTGCCGTCCTGTGCGTAACTCCAGCGATGGTAGACGCAGATGTGCTCTTTGGCGTTGCCGTACGCTTCGCGGCGCACGATGGCCCCGCGGTGGGCGCAACGGTTGACGAAGGCGGCGACCTTTCCGTCGTCCTTCCGCGTCACGACGATCGGCGTTTCGCCCACCAGTGTGGTGCGGAAATCGCCGGGCGCCGGAATTTCCGCCTCGAGACACAGGTAGCTCCAGGTCGGTCCGCGGAAGATCCGCTCGAGCTCCTCACGGTAAAGGCCCGCATCGTGATAGAACCGGAACGGCACGCGCGAGTAGTCGTCGCGCGGCCAGAGGGTCCTGAGTTCTTCGGTGATCGGGATCTCTGTCATGGAATCTCAGATCGGAACCGCGAGCAGCGCCGGGATCGAAAAGGTGTCCACGACGACCTCCTGCCGTCTGAACCGCGCGTCGCCGGCAAGTGCAATTTCGCCTTCGTAGACGCCGGTGCAGAACAGTCGGGTACGCCCTTCCTGGTCGGACTGGTACACGCAGAAATTCGCTTCATAGCGCGCCGATTCTGCGCTCACCTCGAGCACCCTGATCGCGCTGACGAAATGCCGGTCGACGTGGATGTTGTAGACCGCCGCTGTGCGCAGCACTGTGATCCGATCCCGAATCATGCGCTTGTTGCCCAGGTGCAGGATGGCTGCGGGAAGGTTCTGCACGCGGTTCTCGCGCGGCACGATCCGGTAGCTGCTTTCGTCCGCGAAGAGGTCGCACCACGCCTCCAGGCGGTCGGCATCGAGATGTGCGCAGTAGTCCGCCAACAGCGCCGTGACCACTGGCAGCGCGTCAGCGCGCGTCATAGGCACCTGGGTCCGGGCATCTCAGTCCGCCTGCGCGCCGGTGGCCCAGACGAGCTTGGCCCACTTGTCGGTCTCGGCGCGGATGAGCTTCGAGAACTCTTCCGGCGGCATGAAGGCGGGTTCTGCGCCCATCGCTTCCATGCGCGCTTTTGCATCGTCGGCGGCAACAGCTTTTGCCACTTCGCGGGACAGCACCGCAACAATTGCGTCCGGCGTTCCGCCGGGGGCCAGCACGCCGAACCACGATCCCACCTCGACATTCGGCACGCCCGCTTCGGCAAGCGTAGGCAGGTCCGGCAGCGCGCGGGCGCGCTTGTTGCCCGCGATCGCAAGCGCACGCAGCTTGCCCGAGCGGATGTGCGTGAGCACCGTGGGCAAATTGTCGAACATCAGCTGCACGCGTCCCGACAGCAGGTCGGACATCGCGAGCGCCGCGCCCTTGTACGGCACATGCTGCAGCTTTACCCCTTGCGAGAGCTGGAACAACTCGCCCGCTAGGTGCGGGATCGCCCCATTGCCGCTGGAGGCGAACTGCATCGGCGCGGGCGCCGCTTTCGCCACGGCAACCAGCTCGCGCGCATTGTGCGCGGGCACCGACGGATTGACGACGAGCGCCACGGGAATAGTCGCCACCAGCGCGACCGGCCTGAAGTCCTTTGCGGCGTCGTAGGGCAACGACTTGTAGATCGCCGGCGCGATGGTCTGGCTCGCGGTGACGCCGAGCAGCAGCGTGTACCCATCCGGCGTTGCTTTGGCCACTGCATCGGCGCCGATAGTGCCTCCGGCGCCCGGACGATTCTCCACGACAAAAGGTTGCCCCATCGCTGTGGAAAGCTTGTCTGCCATCACGCGTGCGAGCAGGTCGGCCGCGCCGCCGGGCGGAAAGCCCGCGATGATCTTCACGGGCTTGGAGGGGTAAGGCTGCGCGAAGGCGGGCGGCGCGGCGAACGCCAAGGCGGCAAGCAGCACTGCTCCACGCTTTATCAAGGGGAATTCCGGTAGTTGGTCCTGCGCTTACTTTACGGCAAAGAGGGCATCGCGTCCCCACGCATTTCGCAGCAGCCTCCCGGATCGTTTCCGTAAATCTATAACATTAACTAGTGTAGATCCAATGCTGGAGCCTATTTCCAGCCATTCATATTGCCATTTATGGAAAGTATTCAGGTTCACCCTCACGCATCCGGCAGGTCCGACGGGTGAAATCCCGGTCTCAGGAAAGTCAGCCAGCCCCGCACCAGTGCGGGGAACGGCACCCAGTCTTCGGAGCGCAGCAACCTGAAGAGGCCGCCGGCGGACAGTGCGCTTCCCGCCTGCCGCGGATCGCGCCTGGAGAGATCCCCCACCACGCGCAGCGTGCACCACGCCCCGGCCACGCTCACCGACAAGAGTGCCAGCACGCGCGCGGCCAAGCCGCCGCCGCCAGTGCGCCTGAGCAGGTCGAACACGAAAGCGCGGTGGCTGATCTCCTCGCGCGCGTGGCTTTCGAACATCCGCCGCGTGTCGGCGCAAACGATGCGGTCCTTGCGCGCCGCACGCAGGTACCAGATGGAAAGCAGTGCCGAAAGGTGCTCGCAGGCTGCCGCCACCGCGAGGCGCCCGGAAACCGGGAGCCAGCGCTCGGCAAGCTTCATCAGGCGTCGCACGCGGGCAACGACTGCGGGCACGTTGATCTGCTGAAGGGCGAGCCGGCGGTTGAACGCATGGTGAACCCGGCTGTGGTCGGCTTCCTCGCGGATGAACCCTGCGCACCCGGCTGCGATCGATGGGTCGCCCGCGCCCCCGGCACCGGCGCGCACCGCACCGATCACGAACCGCTCCACTTCGGGCGCCAGCAGGCTCATCGCCTCCAGGAACCGGGTCTCGAAAGGATCGCCTGCGCACCAGTAGCGCGGCAGTGGATCGACCTCTTCCATGCGCGTGGGGGCGATCATTGCGCTCATTGGGTTGCCCGCCCGCCACCAGGCCTGGCGCCTTCGCCGATCCGGAAAGTTTCCGGCGCGAGGGTGACGCCCTCCTCGCCGCTGTAGATCTCGAAGCGGCTGGCGTCGTTGCCCGCACCGGTCAGCGTCATCGTGCGCGCCGCGCTGGTTCCGTCCGTGCGCTTGAAGATGCTGTCGATTCGCATGGAACCGATCATCGCGCCGCCCGCCGCATAGAACTCGACCCGCAGGGGAAGATTCAATTCAGGCGCGATCCAGCTGCGCACGCGTGCGACCGGCCCGCTGCCGCCGCGCGATTCGACCACCACGCAGTTCCATCCGAGCATCGTGTCATCGCGAATTCTTGCCTGGCGCGGCCAGCGCCACCATTCGCCCATCAGGTTCCAGGCCACCAGGGGGCTGTCGAACAGCGAGGCGTGCACGTCGGCCGCCTGGGCCGGCGCCCCTTCGCCTGTGAAGCGATAGGCGCGCAGGGGCGACTTGAGGGTCGACTCGACCAGCACGGCCTGGTTGCGCCATTGATCCGGCCCCAGTGCGCGGATCAGGAGGCGGTGCCCCTGCTCGTCCTTTTCGCCGGCCATGAGGATCCGGAGCGGCTGCGCGGGGGCCGCGCCTTCGCGGATGACCGTCGCGCGCAGGCGAAACCCGTGGGTGAATGCCGCATGTTCCACGCCCGCGACGAGTTCCTGCGGCGTGGCCCCGAAAGCCACCGTGGGCAACAGCAGGCAGAGGAACAGCGCGAAGGCTCTCATTCGTGCCTCAGCGCGGCGTTGGGTGACATGCGCGAAGCGCGCAGCGCGGGATAGAGCCCGCCGAGGATGCCGAGCAGGACCGCGAGGGCGAAGGCCGCGAAGACCAGGCCCGGCGTGAACAGGCCGTCGATCTTGCCGCGGAGGAGTTCCACGTGCTCGAGGACGCGGACGCCGCCCGCTCCGAGCGCGATCCCGGCGAGGCCGCCCGCAGAGGCGACGGCGACCGACTCGAGCAGGATCAGCAGCATCACGCGGCGCCGGCGCCAGCCCAGCGCGAGCAGCACACCGATCTCCTGCGTGCGCTCGTTGACGCTCATGAGCATCGTGTTGAGCACGCCGAGGGCGCCGACCAGCCCGGCGATCAGGATGGTGGCCGCACTCATGGCTTTCGAGATGCGCACGATCGCGTTCTGCTGCACGAGCTGGCCCGAGGTGATCGCTGCGTACCCGGGCATGGAATGGCTCACCGCGTCGCGGATCGCCAGGACATCGTGTTCCCCGGCCGAAGCATCCAGCTTGAGGTTGAGGATGTTGACCTTGCCCGGCTTGTCGTTGAGGCGTTGCGCCTGTGCAAGCGTCATCAGCACGGCGCCGTTTTCCACCAGCGCGGGGCTCTCGAAGATGCCGGCGACTTCGTAACGCTCGGATTCCATCGCGACGCTGTCGCCGACTTTCTTGCCGACCTGCCCGGCGGCGAGGCTGCCGAGGACGACCACGCGCTCCTGGTCGTCCTTCGGCCAGCGGCCTTCACGCAGCGAAAGGTGGTCCCACAGGAAGCTGCCGCGCTCCCACCCGAACACGAACATCGGCGCCGAATCGGCCACGCTCAGCAGCTCGCTCAGGAGGCCCGCCACCTGCGCGACGTGCGGCATGGCCGCAAGCTTTCCCTGCACGGAGGAGGCGGGAAAAGGCGCGGGCAGCGTGTTCTCGCTGGCCACCCGCGTGACGATCAGGTCGGTCCCGCGCAGGTCGTTCGCCTTCTGCCAGCTCGCCTCGAACCCCCATGCGATGCTGGTGAGCGAAACGATCGCGGCGATCGCGATCGCGATGGCCGAGATCGTGTGGAGCGATCGCGCCGGCCGGCGCGAAAGGTTGAGGAAGGCGAGATGCCAGTACGTCATGCCGGCCCTCAGGAAACGATGCGTCCGTCGCGCATGCGGACAATCCGGTCCGCGCGCGCAGCGACTTCGGCATCGTGCGTGACAAGCAGCACCGTGAGGCCGCGCGAAGCGTGCAGCGTGCGCAGCAGGTCGAGCACCTGCCGGGCGTTTTCGCTGTCGAGGCTGCCGGTCGGCTCATCGGCAAGGACGAGTTCGGGTTCGTTAGCAAGCGCCCGCGCAATCGCGACCCTCTGGCGCTCGCCACCGGAGAGTTGCGAGGGCCGCTTGCTGCTGCGCCCCTGCACACCCACCGCGGCGAGCAGCGCTTCGGCGCGTTCGATCCTTTCGGCGCGGCGCCAGGGCATCTCGAACATCGGCACCTGTACGTTCTCCGCCGCGGTCAGCGTCGGCAGGAGGTGAAACGACTGGAACACGAAGCCGAGCCGGCGCGCCCGGAATGCGGACAGGTCAGGCAAGTCGGCATAATTGACGCCCTCGAAGCTCACGCTCCCGGCATCGGCCTCGTCGAGCGCACCGACTATCTGCAGCAGCGTCGACTTGCCGCTGCCGCTGGGCCCCATGAGCGCAACGAATTCACCGCGCCCGACCTCCAGGCTGGCGCGGTCGAGCGCCCGGATTTCGCCCCCGTCGTAGGACTTGCTCAGGCCCTGCGCGAGGATCAAGGGGCGGAGCGTCGCGCGAAGCGCTTTTCGAACAGGTCGGCGTCATCGAAATGACGCCGCCCGACGAACGCGGTCGGCTGGCGGCCCCACTGGCGCATGGTGCCCGCGCTCGCGATGCCCATCGGCCAGAACAGCATGCGCTCGGGACGCACGCTGCTGGCGACCAGCGCGTCGGGACCGAACAGGCTGCGGGTTCCGCTGCCGGTCAGCGGCAGCGAACGCAATTCGTCGTCCTCGGCAAAGGCATAGGACTGGTCGGCCGCGCCGTCCGCGGGCCGCACGCTTACGACGTAGTGATTTTTCGTCGCCATCCGGATGGCGACACGCTGTCCGGCTTCCAGGACCGGAAGCGTTGCCGGAACGAAAGCCCATTCCTCGCGCGGGTCCGGCGCGTCCACCAGGCGGACGAGGCCCGTCGGAAAAAACATGTGATAGCAGCCGCACGGATGGATGGAATCGTAAGCGAGCGCCCTGCCATCGGTGTCGAGCGTCACCCGCACCACAACCCCGTCGAGATGCCCGGCGAGGATATCGGTGGACGATTCCGGCGGACGCTCCGGGAACCACGCCGTATAGATAAGTTGCAGCAGCGTGCGCCCGTGGAAGCGCGTATACGCCAGGCGCCGATAGACCACCGGCGCGCCGGTATCCACTTGCGGGACGCCGGTGGCGGACCAGTTCAACCGGCCGGGATGATCGTAAGGACCGGTGGTTTCGACTTCGAATTGCGGCGCATAGGCGCGAAAAAGCGTTTCAATCGCCGCTGGTGCGGGATGCGGCACGCCGAGCGCGTCGACGGGGACCCGCGCAAGAATGGCCCGAACTTCATCGGCCGATACGCGGGGCGCCCCAGCGGCGTAGCGGCGCACGTTGGAAGCGTAGCCTTCGCCACTGGCCGCGCGCCGGAACATCTCTTCCGCCTCCTTGTGCCACGAGTCGACACCGGCCGAGAAGGGCCCGCTGGCAAGCGCATAGATGCCGGTGTTACGCACCCATGGCGCGTAGTCGTCCGGCACCGCGGCGCGCTCCAGGAGCGCGCGACGCTGCGCACGATCGGCGAGATCCTCCCGCAGCAGGACTGCACCGCACTCCTGCGTACGGCCAGCGGCGCTCGCCATGTCGGCGATCCGAAGGTTTGCCCGGGAGGGTGTTGGCAGGTTCGCCAATTCAATCCGGCGCGCGTCCTGGTCGAGCGCGGCAAGGCGCGACGCCCAGAGATCGAACGCCACGTCACCGGACGCCGCCGCTTTGCGCAACGAGGACGAGAAACGATCCACCCGAAGGTAAGGGAAGCCGGGAATGCGATACGCGCTTGCATCACGCACGCCCGCATCGTCGACGGCATGATCGAGTGTTTCCATCCACGCCATGCACGAGGCGCCGCGTTCGGATGGCGCTGCGCGTTCGAGCGGCGGTGCGACGCTTGCGCAGCCGGCCGCGAGGCACGCTGCGGCGATCGAAGCGACGAAAGGGCCAAACGCCGTGCTGCGCGGGGAGGGCCGCGCTGGCTGCAGGGAATCCATGGCTTCGATGGGAGATAAGGCTACGGGCCCGCACTGTACGGCCCGCAACACGCCCTAGCTGTTACAAATTGTTACTTGATTAGCGACTTGCCTCAGCCGCACGAATGGCGGAGGCCGTGGCTGGAAATGTGAGACAGGCGGCTCGAAGCAGGCGAGCCAGGATTGAGCGCAGATTGAAGCGGCGGTTGAATCGATATTGGGCCTCAGCGAGGTA
>JANXRZ010000017.1 GCA_025352885.1 Pseudomonadota bacterium
CGACCGAGCGCGCTATATTGTAGGTGAGCGAATTCAGCGCCACCGCCGCCGGCAAATCCTCCCGGCTGACCATGCCCGGCACCAGGCTCTGCCGCGCCGGCTGTGCGAACGCCTGCGAAATTCCCAGCAATACCTGCAGGATCGCCATGTATTCGATGCGGATCGTGCCGGTCAGCGTCAGCACGATCAGCGTCGCCGAATGGGTGGCGGTGACCAGTTGGGTGATCACCGTCAGCTTCAACCGGTCCACCCGGTCCGACACCGCACCCGCGAAGGGCGAGACGAACACGGAGGGGCCGAGGTTGCAGAAGGCGAGAATGCCGACCCACAGCGCCGAGTGCGTCAACTCCCAGGCCAGCCAGTCCGTCGCGATCTGCTGCACCCACAGCCCGGTCCAGGAAAACGCCGAGCAGCCGTAGAAAATCTGCGTATTGCGCTGGGTCAGAACGCTCTTGATCGCCGTCAGGCTGGCCACGGAGAATGCGACCTAGGGTTTCGCCGCCGGTGGAGGGGCCGCCTTGCCCGGCGCCGCCGTAACGCCGCCTGCCTGGCCGGACGCGCTGCGCAGACAAGCTTCGAGGATCTTGCTGCGCTCATAGCGGGCGCCGAGCGAGGCCATCGGGTCGCCGACCGAACCGGTGCCGCCGAACGGGGTATCGCGCTGGCCCGAGACATACTGATCGGTGCGATAGACGTCGGCGGGGTTGCGCCGGTTGAAGACCTGGTCCGCCCGTTGCCGGCAATAGGCCTGCTGGGCCGCCGACGCCTGGGCCTCCGGCGCCGTTGCACAACCGCTCGTGGCGAGTGCGAGCACACCAAGCAAGGCCGCGGGAAAAAATTTCATGCCGAGACTCCAAGCAGTTTGCCGCGTGCCAGCCGTGCCCGCAGGTCCTCAGTATCGAATTGTGCCGCCGCCGTCAGTCCCGAATTTGCCGCGGCAGCCAACAGGTCACGGCTGATCTCCGCCCCATCGCGTTTCAGCGTGAAATACGGCGCCGCCCAACCGGCATGCGCCATCACATCCACCAGCGCCAGCAGCCGCAGACACAGCGACAGACCATACGGCCCGTTCATGCCCATCCTGCCGTCAAGCGTCATGCCATCCACCGCCGCCGCCCAGCATGCCGCATCGGGGTCGGCGAGGACGAGATCGGAGACGCTGCCATCGTCCCGGCGGAAGCGGAACAGCCGCGTCACCCCCCAATCCTCCCGCATGGCCGCCGCCCGCGCGCGGTGCCAGGCGGCGTCAAGGTCGCGGGCGCGCACCGGGGGCAGCGCTTCGGGGGCCATGCCGACCAGATAGGTCAACGTGCCATCCGCCGCCGCCGCCACCTCGATCGCCCGGGAGGAAGCGTTCTTCACCATGCGCCAAAGATGGACCCTGGCGTGACGCTACGCCACCCCGGTGACCGCAACGGAGCACCGCCCCCCCTCCGCGCCTCAATGCTGGAGGATCTTGGACAGGAACTGCTGGGCGCGCTCGCTGCGCGGTGTGCCGAAGAAAGCGTCCTTGCCGGCGTCCTCGACGATCGCGCCCTCGTCCATGAAGACCACGCGGTCCGCCACCTTGCGCGCGAAGCCCATCTCATGGGTGACCACCGCCATCGTCATGCCCTCCTCCGCCAGTCCGACCATGACGTCGAGCACCTCGGTGATCATTTCCGGGTCGAGCGCCGAGGTCGGTTCGTCGAACAGCATGGCGATCGGGTCCATCGCCAGGGCGCGCGCGATCGCGACGCGCTGCTGCTGGCCGCCCGAGAGCTGGGCCGGGAATTTTTTTGCGTGATCCGTCAGTCCCATCCGCGTCAGCAGGTCGTTTGTCTTGGCCTCCGCGCTGGCGCGGTCGCGCAGGAGCACCTTCATCTGCGCCAACATGATGTTCTCGGCCGCCGACATATGCGGGAACAGCTCGAAATTCTGGAACACCATGCCGATGCGCGAGCGCAGTTTCGGCAGATGGGTGTCGCGTGCGCCGACCGAGATGCCGTCGATAGTGATCTCGCCCTTGGTGAACGGTTCGAGCCCGTTCATGCATTTGATCAAGGTGCTCGGGCGCTCACCGGCCGAAGCCATCGAGCGCGGGCTCAAGCTCCTCGACCGGGTCGGGCTGATCGTGCACAAGGACAAGTTTCCCGGCCAGCTCTCCGGCGGCCAGCAGCAGCGCGTGGCGATCGCGCGCGCGCTGTCCATGGACCCGATTGCGATGCTGTTCGACGAACCGACGTCGGCACTGGATCCCGAAATGGTCAACGAGGTGCTCGACGTGATGGTGCAGCTCGCGCAGGAAGGCATGACCATGATGTGCGTTACGCACGAAATGGGCTTTGCGCGCAAAGTCGCTCACCGCGTGATCTTCATGGACTCGGGCAAGATCGTCGAGGACGCCCCCAAGGAGGATTTCTTCGGCAAGCCGCGCTCCGAGCGCGCGCAGCAATTCCTTTCGAAGATCCTGCAGCACTAAGGATCGCAGGCCTGCGCGCGGTTTACTCGACGCGGATGTTCAGTTCCTTCACCAGCCGCCCATATTTTTCGTAGTCCTCGCGCATCAGCCTGCCGAATTGCTCGGCGCTGCCGCCTACGGGCTCAAGGGCGGCCTGCAGGTAGCGCTCGCGCAGGACCGGATCGGCCAGCGCCTTGTTGGTCTCGGCGTTCAGCCGCGCAATGATTTCAGCCGGCGTCCCGGCCGGCACCAGCACGCCGAGCCATTGCTCGATTACGAGCCCCTTGTAGCCGGCTTCTTCGTAGGTAGGGACTTCGGGAAGGGCGGCCGAGCGCGTCCGCGTGCTCTGCGCAAGCAGCCTGAGCTTGCCCGCCTTGTATTGCGGGATCAGCGGCGAGGACCCCAGCGAGCCGATCGGCACCTGCCCGGCCACGAGATCGGTGATTGCCTGCCCGCCGCCTTTGTAGGGTACGTGCGTCAGCTGAATACCGGCGAGTTTCGCGAACCACTCCCCGGCCATGTGCTGCTGCGAACCCGCGCCTGACGTGGCGAAAGCGAGGCCGGGCTTCTGCTTCGCCAGCGCGACCAGCTCGGCGGCCGAATTCACTCCCAGCGAAGGATGTACCGCCAGCACCACCGGCTGGCGAGAAAGCTCGACTACGGGCGCGAAATCCCTGAGCGCGTTGTAACCCAGGTTCTTGTAGGTATGCGCGCTCGACGCCACCGCGTCGGTGGCGATTACGAGCGTGTAACCGTCAGGCGCGCTCTTCGCCACCAGCTCGGTGCCTATGTTGCCTCCGGCGCCGGCGCGGTTTTCCACCACCACCGACTGGCCAAGCGCCTGCGAGAGCCGGTCCACGACCGACCGCGTCGCGATATCGGTCGAACCACCAGGCGGGAAAGGCACGATGATGCGAATCGGCCGGGACGGCCAGCCTTGTGCCGATGCCGCGTGCGCGGCAAGGCTGAACAGGAGGGCAAGCAGGATTTTCAAGGTCGGCTCCAAAAGAGGTTAAACTTCGCGGCTTGTTTTTTGCTTTAGTCCGGCATCACACCTACAACTCGCAGATATGACCACGCAAACGATCATTCCCATCAAGAGCAGGACACCGAAGAACAAGTACGACTGCAACAAATGCCCGGGGTATTGCTGCAGCTATCCCCTGATCGAAGTCACCCAGCGCGATATCGCCCGCGTGGCCAGGCACTTCGACGTGTCGATCGAAAAAGCCAAGAAGAAATTCTTCCGCTATGACCGGAGCGAAAAATGCTGGGTGCTGCGGCAGCAGGAGGACGAGCACTTCAAGAAGATCTGCCGCTTCTTCGACACCAAGGTTCGCCGCTGCACGATCTATACCGCGCGCCCCGGCGTCTGCCGGGACTATCCCGGCGAGCCGACCTGCGGATATTTCAGTTTCCTGGAGTTCGAACGCGAACACCAGCAGGACCCGGAGTTTATCGCTACGACCTAGCCTTTCTTCTGTGCCTGGGCGCGAATTGCCGACAGGGTCATGGTCGGCGTGAGGGCTTCGGGATCGAGGCGCAGCTCGATCAGGGCGGGCTTGCCGGAACCCACTGCGCGCGCGAATGCAGGGGCGAAGGCCTCGGTCGTCTCGACCGTCTCGCCAAACGCGCCGTAAGCGCGCGCCAGCGCGGCAAAATCCGGGTTCTTCAGTTCCGTGCCCGAAACCCGCGCAGGGTATTCACGCTCCTGGTGCATGCGGATGGTGCCGTACATCCCATTGTTCACCACGATGACTATGACGTTGGCGCCGTATTGCATGGCCGTGGCGAGTTCCTGCCCGTTCATGAGGAAGTCGCCGTCGCCGGCAAACGCGACCACAGTCCGTTGCGGTTGGGCGATCTTCGCGGCGATCGCAGCCGGGACGCCGTAGCCCATCGACCCGTTGGTCGGCGCAAGCTGGGTACGAAAATCGCGATACTGGTAGTACCGGTGCACCCACGTGGCGAAATTACCGGCGCCGTTGCAGATCACCGCGTCGGCCGGCAGCGTGTCGCGCAGGCCTTTCACGATTTCGCCGTACTGCACCTTGCCGGGCAACGCCTTGGGCTCGCAGTAGGCGAGATAATTTTTTCGCGCGACTTCAGTCCCTTCGCGCCATTTCGCGCCATCGAGCGACAGCGCCGAAAGGGCTTCGACAAACTGCGGATAACCCGAATTCACGAGCACCGCACCCTGGTAGACGCGGCCAAGCTCTTCGGCGCCGGCGTGTACGTGGATCAGGGTCTGCCTTGGCACCGGCACGTCGAAGAGCGTGTAGGCGCTGGTGGTCATCTCCCCCAGGCGGGCGCCAACCACCATGACCACGTCGGCGTCCTTGATCCTCTGGGCAAGGTTCGGATCCACGCCGATGCCTACGTGACCCACATATGAGGGCGACCGGTTGTCGAGCAAGTCCTGGCAGCGGAAGGAGGCGCCCGCCGGCAGGTTGTACTTCTCGAGGAAAGCGCGCATCGCGGCAACCGAATCCATTGTCCAGCCGCTGCCGCCAAGGATCACAAACGGACGCTCCGCCGCCGCAAGGATCCTGCCGACTTCGCGCATGTCGGCAGGCGCGGGAGCGGGGCGCACGGTCTTGTAGTGCGGGACGTCGCCGACCGCGGCTTCGGCGAAAAGCATGTCTTCGGGCAACGCAAGCACGACCGGCCCCGGGCGTCCGGCCATTGCGGTGTGGAATGCGTGACTCACGTACTCCGGGATGCGCTCGGTCCGGTCGATCTGCGCCACCCATTTAGACATCGGCCCGTACATCCGCCGGTAGTCGATTTCCTGGAAAGCCTCGCGCTCGGCCATCTCGTTGCCGACCTGCCCGATGAACATCACCAACGGCGTGGAATCCTGGAAAGCGGTGTGCACGCCGACCGCGCCGTTGGCTGCGCCCGGACCGCGCGTGACGAAAAGGACACCCGGCTTGCCCGTGAGCTTGCCGTAGGCGTCGGCCATGTACGAGGCGCCGCCCTCCTGCCTGCAAATCACGAATTTCAGCTTGTCGCGCACGTCGTAGATGCCGTCGAGCACCGGCAGGAAGCTCTCGCCGGGAACGCCGAACGCGAGCTCTACGCCATGGCCCACCAGCGCATCTGCGAGGATCTTGCCGCCGTGACGGGTTTGAAGGTCGGATTTCATACGCTCACCTTTTGCTCTGTTTGGCTTCGAACGCCGCGCGGAGCGCGGCACAACAATCTGCGACAGCCTGGACGCTCACCCTATTTTCCAGCCGCCAGCATTTTCGCCAGCCGCTCCTTGAAGAACGGCGCGGGCTTCATGACGCGCGTGTCCTGGGTGACGATCAGCGGCCGGATCTTCGCGACATAGGCCTGCCACGCTGGATCGGCCTGCATGGCGGCGCGGCATTTGTCGCGCTGGTTGAGGTCGTCGTAAGCCCACATGTGGATCACGAGGTTCTGCATGCCCATTTCGGTGACGTAATAGCCCACCATATGCGGCAAGTGTTTCAACTGC
>JANXRZ010000062.1 GCA_025352885.1 Pseudomonadota bacterium
TCGAGTTTTAACGCAGGCGACCAGGGATACTTCGATCACGGTCCCCATATCTTTTACGAGTCGGGCATTGAGGAGGTGGACGCCCAACTCCGGGATGTCTTGCCTGATTCCGAATGGATATGGCTCTCCGGGAACAGGAAGGACATTGCCGGCGCCTACTTCAACGGGCGTCTGCAGACTTATTCCCACTATCCGGATCTGCGCGCGCTTGATCACGGCCAATACAGTAATTTCGTGACGGATTTCTTTGCCACCATCGATCGGGCAAACGCGACCGATCGGACCATCGAGTCAGCAGCAGACTATTTCTGTGCGCGGTTCGGTGAAGTTATAGCCAGCCAGGTCGTCGAACCGATCCTGGAGAAAACCTGGGGCAGGCAGGGACGTGACCTTGACCCGTTCGCCGCGCGCATCGTTTCCATGGATCGCGTCATCCTTTTCGGGGCCACGGCGATGTCCAAGCTCATGGCTTCGAGGCTTCTTCGCGAACGCCTTGCCTATCCCGACCAGCTGAACCTTCCATCGGGTCTGAGGGTCTCGACCCAACGAGGGTTTTATCCCAAGAAGTTTGGCCTGGTCACTGTAGTAGCGGCTATCAGGAAAGAACTGGAGCATCGGGGAGTAAGAATCCTTACGGGTGCCTCCTTAGGCGCCTTTACTATTGGGAAAGGCAAGATCGATTCGGTCTCAGTCCGGAGCGGCGACGAGGAACTAGTGCTCGACGATCTTCACCTCGTTCACTGGACGGCCGGTCTGCTTCCGTTGGCCCGTCAACTCAATATCCGGCTCCCGCACGACTCAGGGCCCCAGAATCGAAAGCTCGTATATGTAAACGCAGTCTCACGGCTTCCGCCCAAGATGGGGGAAACCTACTACTTCTATTGCCACGATGCCGGCTATAAGACTTTCCGGATAACCAACTACGCGGCCTACTGCCCGGACGCGAAGTCGAAAGGCTATCGACTGTCGCTTGAGCTTCACTTCGAAGCCAACCTGACGCCGGATCGAAAAGAAGCCGAAACTATCGCGATCAGCGAGATGTGCAAGTTCGGCCTGATCGAGTCCGCCGGACAGATTGGCTATATCCACGCGGAGATTCCGGCGGTCGGCATCCCGGCACCCACGCTATCCGGGAAAAAGCTTCACAAGGCTATGCGCACATCGATCGAAAGCGTGGAGATGGCCAACCTGACGATAGGAGGAGCGTCGCCGGATAAGGACCTTTTCTTCCTTCATGACATCCTCGCCGACAGTTACCGGGTGCTCGTCGAGCGCGAAGGGTGGCAACTTTGAATGCGGGACCCTCGACGCTGGCGCTGGGAGATATGCCGCTCTACTGGCGCATTCGCCAAGTCAGTGAGAGTCCGCATATCTCCATCCCCGCCAGGGCCGGCTTCGCGTTCACCTTGGACGAGGAATTGGGGCTCCTCCGGCAAAGCGCGAGTCCCGAGCTGATGTCGATCCTGAGGACAGTGTACGAAGCGGAACACAATGTCGGATACCTCCAGGACGGGCACATGTTCGCAGCAGGGTATGGAGACGACTTGCTCGCTTTCATAGATCGAAGCATTCGGGGCAGAGGTGCTCGGACGGCTATGGAGATCGGATGCGGCGGCTGTTACATCCTGGAGAAGCTTGCCGGGTCCGGATTGGAGGTCATGGGAGTTGATCCGAGCCCCGTTGCCGCATCGAAAGGCGTCGAGAAAGGAATCAGGGTGGTGCAGGACTTCTTTCCATCGAACCGCGCAACCGGACTCTTCGACCTTGTCCTCCATGCAGACGTGCTGGAGCATGTCGATGACCCTGTCGGGTTCCTGCGGTTGCAGCGCAACCAGCTGAATGAAGGCGGAATCGCCATCATTTCGACACCGGACTGCTCAAGAAGCATAGAACTGGGGGATGTCTCGATGGCATTGCACCAGCACCTGAATTATTTCGACCGTGAGAGCCTGGCCACCACGGTAGCTTCCGCCGGTCTCCGGGTGCTGAATATCGAGCGGGCGAAATTCGGTGGATCCCTTTACTGCGCTGCCGTGCGGCAGGACTCCCCATCAGCTTCTGCGGAACATAAGAGAGCGGCCGGAAAGGCATTTATGCGCCGAGCGACGGGCCAATTGGATCGATTCAGGCGCCAAGTGAATGCCCTTGTGGAGCGCGGCCGCACCATAGGCTTTTACATGCCGCTTCGCGCAGTGCCCTATCTTGCCCACCTGGACCGAATGGATAATTTTCGGTTCTTTGACGACACGCCGCATTGGCACGGTCGGTGTTTGGACGGCGTCGACTTGCCTATCGAAAATTTCGGTGACCTGGAAAAAAAACCGGTAGACGAGCTCTTCGTGATGAGCCTCACCTTCTCGCAGGGCGTCGTCGAGAAAGTTTCCAAACTGAGAAGCGGCGCAACGGTGACCAGCCTGCCGGAATTTCTGGCGGTCGACGATGTGCGGTCGACGGCGTGAGTCTTCAGAGGCCTGCCAGGCGGGTGGCAGTTCTCCAATCGAATTATCTTCCGTGGAAAGGGTACTTTGACATAATCAACGACGTCGACCTGCTCGTATTCTATGATGATGTGCAATATACGAAAAACGACTGGCGGAACCGAAACCGGATCAAGACGGCTGCGGGACCGGCATGGCTGACGGTCCCCGCAGGGAACGACATTGACCGACGCATATTCGAAGTCCGGCTGCCCGACTCGCGTTGGCAACTGAAACACTGGAAATCCCTGCAGCAAAACTATTCGCGCTCCCCCTGCTTTGACCAATACGCGGAGTTCTTCGAGGGCGTCTATACGGGCACGCGATGGCAGACGCTCTCGGAATTGAACCAGTTCCTCATCAAGTCGATCTCCCGCGATTTCCTGGGAATCCGGACATCTTTCATGGACTCCAGGAGTTTTTCACTTGTGAAGGGCAAGCACGAGAGGCTGATGGATTTGCTGGTCCAGACGGGATGCACGCACTACCTTTCCGGTCCCGCCGGCAGGAATTACCTCGATGAACGAGCATTCAGGTCAGCCGGTATGTCACTCGAGTACAAGAGCTATGCCGGTTATCCGGAATATCCACAGAGCCATCCGCCATTCGAGCAGCAGGTGTCGATCGTCGACCTGCTGTTCAACGTCGGCGCTTCCGCTCCCGATTACATCTGGAAGTGGCGCAGCTCAAAACAGGAAGCAGGAGCGTCTGGCGCCCTTGCCCGCGGCAACTGAATGACTCCCATTCGAATCCCATTCAATCGCCCGTCCTTCGTTGGGAAGGAGCGTGAATACCTTGAAGCCAGCCTTGCCGCCGGCCAGTTGTCGGGCGGAGGGGCATTCTCGCAACAATGTTCCAAGCTCTTGGAGTCCAGGCTGGGATGCAATCGCGCGCTGTTGACCACATCGTGCACCGACGCACTCGAGATGTGCGGGCTGCTCCTGAACCTCGGCCCCGAAGACGAGTTCGTCGTACCGTCGTTCACCTTTACGTCCACGGCTAATGCACTTGCCCTGCGCGGTGCCCGTCCGATTTTTGCAGACGTTCGTCCGGATACCCTGAACATCGACGAGCGGCACCTGGAGTCGCTGTTTACCCCCAGGACACGAGCCGTAATCGCCGTCCACTACGCCGGAGTTGCATGTGCGATGGACGAGATTTGCAAGGCCGCCCGGGAGCGGGGCATCAGGGTCATCGAAGACAATGCCCACGGAATATTCGGCCGCTACAAAGGACGCCTTTTGGGAACGATAGGAGCGCTCGCAACGCTGAGCTTCCACGAAACCAAAAGCGTTAGTTGCGGCGAGGGGGGCGCGTTGATGGTCAACGATCCAGCGTTGGTGGAACGCGCCGAGATCATCCTCGAGAAAGGCACGAATCGCCGGCAGTTTTTTCGTGGACAGGCCGATAAATACACTTGGGTGGAGCTCGGATCGAGCTTTGTGCTCGCAGACCTGCTCGCGTCGATACTGCTCGCCCAACTCGAGGCCGAGGTGGAGATCTGCAACAAAAGGGAAGCAATCTGGCTGAAATACCAGAACAGTCTTGCTACCTGGTCGGCGATCCATGACGTCAGGCAGCCGACCATACCGTCTGGCTGCGACTCTTCATATCACCTGTATCACCTTATTCTCCCGAGCGAAGGTTCCCGAGACCGCCTGCTGGAGCATCTGCGGTCATTGGGGATTCTTGCGGTGTTTCATTATCAGGCGCTTAACGCGTCGCCTATGGGACAGCGGCTCGGGGGACGAATCGGGCAATGTCCTGTTTCGGAGGACGCGAGCAGGCGCCTGGTGCGCCTGCCAATGTATTTTTCCCTTTCAGGGGAGGAGCAAGGCCAGGTTATCGATGCGGTGATGCGATTCGACCGATTCTAGATCGGGGCACGCACCATTCAGCCGGACTTCCCGTCCGGCAAAGCAACCCTGAAAGTGTTCCAGATTCCGCCTGCGAGACTCAAGAATGTCGTCGCGACTAGCGCAATCATGGACAAGAGCAAAATGCTTTCCCCACTCGTTCCATAGAGCGAATTGAGCACATAGAACAACGTAAACTCGCGAACCCCCACACCTCCCAGCGATATGGGAAGCATGTGCACCACGATCATGAGCGGCCATACCCATAGGATGGCGAAGAATGGAACGCTCGCCTGCGCGGCCTCGGATGCGAGCCAGAGTCCCGCGGCCCCAAGCCCATGCAGCAGTAAAGCCAGGGCAAACACCGTCACCGTCGACGCCGCCGAGGCCGAGGCGCAGACCGTGATGCCATCCTTCAGAATCGCCACGATCGAAGCGGCCCTGGACGATTTGCGTGCCAAACGCGTTGACACCGACCCAAGCAGTCGGCCTGTCAAACGGGCGCCGGTCTGAGAAACCAGCGGCAATGTAAGTGTGAGCGTAATGACGGAGAAAATGAATAGCGCGACGAACAACGACGGTGAGTACAACCTTTCCTCGGCGAGCAGGCCAATGATTGCAATCGGCAACGCTGAAGCCACAAGTACGAGTCGCATGTAAACCAGGATTACGGCGATCACCGCGCCGCGATCCCTTGACTGCTTAAGCAGGTACCACGTGACTCCTCCCCCGACCACATCTCCAGGTACGAACATTGTGTAAAACGATGCCACGAGTTGCGCGCTGAAAACCTCGGCCGAATGAATCCTTATGCCGGCTCCATATAACGCAATGCTCGTCTGAACGGCTTGCAGCCATCGGGCGGCGATAAGAGTAAATAAATACGCGAGCGCCGGTAAAACCGAAGTTTTTGCCGCGAGCAAAAGGAACGCATCGACGTCTACAAAGGCCCAAATGAAATAAGCCAGCAGCCCTATGGGCAGCAGCGCTTTGGCCGTCCGGCGGGCAAAGCTAGGCATTGGTGCCTGTCCAGGGATTACGAAGCCACCGGCGGGCCAACTGGTGATACAGGCAGCGATGGCGGTCGAGCATGGTCGCCGCAGAATAGCTTTGCGCTGGAAGGAACTGGAAGGCGGTCTCAGGGCGGAGGACCCGGTTCAATGCGGCCGCAAGTTGTGCTACATCCGGCGCAAGGAGGAAACCATTTATCCCATCCTTGACGATTTCACCGATAGTCCCGCTCGCATAGGCGACAACCGGCAATTGGTACATCAGGGCATCGTAGACCACGACTCCCATGCTTTCATCCAGGCAGGGCATGACGAAGGAGCGCGCGGTCGAATAAAAATTGTTCAGGTCCGTTCTTCGCCCGACGAAGCGGATGCGTCCGGCCACCCCCAAGGCAAGCGCCTCCCTGCGCAATCGCTCGTCCTCCGGGCCATAACCGACAATGATGGCAATCGCTTGCGGAACGTGAACCATCGCCCGCACAAGGTCGATTTGGCCTTTGCCCGGCACCATCCGGGCAATGTTCAGGAAGATGGGCGTATCCGCTGGAATACCAAGCTCCGCCCGGATGTCTGCGGACGGCCCTGCGCCTATGGTGATTGAACTGCCTATCGGTATCAGGGTGATGCGTTCAGCGGGCAGGCCAAGCGCCTTGGTCTCGTCATAAGCTGTGCGGCCCCCTGAGACAACATGATCGGCATAAAAGATCACCCGGCGGAACAGGGCGCTGAACCAGCGCGGCCACTGCGCCTGGATAGCGTGCAAGGTCACCACGAGGCGAAAATCGATGAACTTCCTTAGCACGCATAGCAGTATCGTAGAAGCATCCAGGTGTGCAACGAAGAAAGCATTCGCCCGGTTTTGCTGGATCACCCTCACAAGTCCGATGAGGATCGAGTGGACGGCGTATTTGCTCGACGCGAGCGTTTCGACTCCGGCAATTTGAAGCGGCCCGGCATCTATCCCACCCCTTGCATGAAGCACGCATACACGTGCCTCGGGATTGCCTCGAGTCAATGCGAGCAGGATGTTCTGCGCGCCACCCGGCTCAAGATTGTCGATGACATGGAATACAAAAGGCTTCCCGGCAGCCTCAAACACGGTCGGTGCCTCCCGGCTACCGTTGCCGTTCTCCTTGTCGTCCTCGCTCATTCAGATCCGGTGCGAGAAGACGACCGCACGAATATTTGTTCATTGCATCCGGTCGGCACGATTGCACCTGCCTCCCAGCGTAAGGAAAATCCCCGGGCAGTAAGGTGCCTCGCAACCTCATCTCGCGTTGCATATTCGTAGGGATAGCCTCCTACCCAATCCACGACGTTGTAGTAAAAATCCATCCCGCGCTCCATTCCGAACGGATTGCGGCCGGTAACGAGGGCCTTTGCTGCGACGATGACTGGATATAAGGCGCCAATGATCAGCTTTTGCACAATGGGCGGTGTTGCGCAATAGGCCCGCTTAATCAACGTCCACGCGGGGGAAGTCCAGTGCTTGTTGTACAGGGCCAGGATCAGGACGCCGCCCGGCGCGACAAGATCGGCCGCATTGTCGACCGCGCCCCACATATTTCCGGTGTGATGGAGCACGCCCCAAGAATGAACGAAGTCGTATCCATTTTTTGCCGGCGATGACTCGCGCAGTCGTTTCAGCGTTTCCGGCTCCAGGATCGAGCCAATCACTAGAGGAATTTCCGGGAGCCGAAGTTCCGGAAAATGCGCGCGATTCCGCATGAGCACATCTCCGCACATCGGGTTGATATCGCATCCCACGACACGGGCGCCTTCTGAAGCCGCTGCGAGCAGGCTCAGGCCCTGCCCGAATCCTATGTCCAGGAACGCGCTCTGCTTGATTTCGCGCTTGGAATTGTCAAGGAGTCGACGGAAATCTGCCCGAGCCTGCGCCACGCGCTGGCCCGTAAGTGCGCGCGAAGAAAAGTCCCTCCAGTTCTGTCCAAAGTCAAACTGCAGCACGATGCGAGACTCCGTCGGGCCGGTCGAATACTTTCATATAGGCGAGCGCTGCTGCCTCCCATGAAAACCGTTCCGACACGCGCTTGCGCGCTGCCAATCCCATTGCTGCCGCGCTTGCCTGGTCCTCGAGAAGGGAGCGCATTGCATCCGCAAGTGCGACCGGATCGTTGTCCGTAACGATCAGGCCACTGACATTCCGCTCGACTGTGTCCCTGTTGCCGGCAACATCGCTGACTACTACCGGAAGTGCGCATGCCATCGCTTCGAGCACTGTGTTCGGCATCCCTTCGTAACGCGAAGGGTTCACCAGGCAGTCGGCTGACGCATAGCAACCAGGCATCTCCTCGCGGGCGAGCCATCGCTTCCACCTTACGATTCCATCGATTCCGAGTCGCAGTGATTGCGCGCGGAGGTCTTTTTCCAAAGGTCCTTCACCGACGATCTCGATCAGGAACGGGACTTTTGACGCCCGTTGGACGATGTTTGCGGCCTCCAACAAAAGCGCAACGTTCTTTTGCGACGTAAGCCGGCCAACAAACAGGAACCGGAACATCCCATCGGGCAATCTTCCCTTCGGCGTAAAGGCGACGGTGTCGACTCCGTTCGGTATCACAGTCACTTCCAGCGGATCGGCTGACTCCGACAGTTCTTTCAGCCCCGGTGAGTTTGCTACGACGGCCGTCGCCCCTCGTAGCACCCAGCGTCGCACCGGAAGCAGGACCCTATGAATGCGGTCCAGTGCCCGCTCAGTGCCCGGCACATCCCCGCCGCGCAGCGAGATGACATAGGGACAGCCTTTTACGGCCTTAACAAGACGGCCAAGCGGGCCGCACGGTAATGAAAAGAAAACGATCGATCCTTCTGGTTTAAGCCGTCCCCGCTCGGACACGATTGAGACCGCTGCATGGATCACGAAAGACAACTTTTCATAAAAGGACGAGCGATCCGGGCGGCTCCGGCGGCTTCGCAGCCTGCGGATGCGCACCCCGAACTCCATAGACTCACCAACCAGTGGCGACATTCCGGCGGTCAGGACTGTGACCGTATTCCCGGCGGATTGCAGGGCCCGGGCGAGTTCCTTTGTCGCGGTTGCTGCCCCACCCCCGATCGGCGGGAATTCGTAATTGATTATTAGGATGTTCAATGTTGGTGAAGTCAGGGGCCTGACACTGCAAACGCACGGGGCATTCTCCGTCCACGGCATCCCCCCGGCAAGACCAACCCGGCGAAATGACGGACAATTGCTTGGAGCCCTGCCATGCCTGCCGCATTCATTTACCAAATCTACTATTCGAGCGAGACGCGCAACGCGCTGGATGAGGGATTCATCGGCCTGGACAACATGAGCAATGCCAGGCCCGATTGGCGCGAATACTGGCCGATCAGGACGCATCTGATGGGCTGCGCCCTCGTTGAAGACGCTTACTACGGCTTTTTTTCTCCGAAGTTCAAATCCAAAACAGGACTTGCTTCCGGAGACGTCACAGCGTTCATTCGGGAACAGGATCAATCGGCCGATGTCCTGCTTTTTTCGCCTTTTTTCGACCAGATCGCATACCCCCTCAACATATTCGAGCAAGCCGCCTTCCAGCATCACGACACCATGCGCACTTTCCAGGACTGCGCACTCGCGCTCGCATTGCAAGTGGATGTCGAATCGCTGGTCATGGATTCGACCAATACCGTGTTCTGCAATTATTTCGTTGCAAAACCTGCTTTTTGGAGGAGCTGGCTGGCCAACTGCGAGCTCATCTTTGATCTCACCGAGCGGGCGACCACCGACCTCGCCTCGAGGCTCAACCAGAACACCAATTACGACAAGCGCGGAGCGCCTACAAAAGTATTCGTGATCGAGCGCATTGCTTCGCTGATGCTCTCAACGGACAAGCGATGGAAGGCAAGGTCTTACAACCCCTTGTCGCTCCCATGGTCAAATGCGCCCATCGCGAAATTCAGGCTCGAGATGGCTTTCCTCGACTCCCTCAAAATCGCATATGCATCCCAAGGCCATTCACAGTACATGGAGGCTTTTTACGACTTGCGCAAAGTACTCGGCGAATCGTTGCGGGAGAAATGATTCCGCTCGAAAAATATTTCATGAGGGATTCGGAGGCCGAGCTGACGAAGGACCTTCGTCGTGACGCTGAAACGCTGGTGGCACGAGGCCTCGAAGCTGAAGGCGCCGGCTGCACGAACGAAGCGGCAGACCTCTATAGGCAGGCGATCTCCCTGAATCCTCGATCTGCACCCGCCCACATTAATCTCGGCATCCTGCTACAGACAGAGGGCGACCGGACTGGCGCCATCAGTTCATACCGTCAGGCGATCGAGTCTGATCCCGCCTCGGCTCCTGCCCAATACAACCTCGGCTCGGCCCTGTCAGAAGCGGGCGAATCGACACTCGCCGAATCGGCTTATCGGGAGGCGATTCGACTTCGTCCATCGTTTCCGGAAGCTTGGGTCGGCCTTGCCCATGTGCTCGAGGCGCTTGGCCGGTACGAAGACGCGCTAGCGGCGTTGGAAAGCGCCATAGGCCAGCGGGAACACTTTGCGGGTGCACAGATGAATGCCAGCCTACTGCTTCGAAAGATGGGGCGATTAGTTGAGTCGGAAGAGAAACTGCGGGCGATCGACCTGGGCGCCCTTGTCCCATTTCCGGACCGGCACGCCGAACTGGAATCCGTCGCAAGACAAATGGTCGACCTTTGGCCTGGGTACGTCCTTGGATGGCGCGCTCTCGGAGCAGTCCTCGCCCTTCAAAAGCGATACGAAGAGGCGGTGCCCGCGCTTGAAAGCAGCCTGTCGGTGGCGCCAGACACACAGGCGCTTCTAACACTCGGTGGGGCATTAGAGGCAACCGGTCGGCTAAGCGAGGCTGAACGCAGCTACCGGAAGGCTATTGAATTGCAACCGGACGATCCGGAAATGCACAACATTCTCGGCGCGTTCTTTCAGCAGCAGCAACGTCCGCTCGAAGCAAAAGCGGTCTATGAAGAAGCGCTGCGGTTGAAACCGGATTTCGTAGCCGCCCACAACAACCTGGGTAACGCCCTAAAAGACCTCCGCCGGTTCCACGAGGCCGAAGCGAACTATCGCCGCGCGACCGAGCTGGATCCCCGTTTACATCAGGCGCACAACAACCTGGGGATCGTGCTGCACGAAGTCGGCAGGCTGGCCGAGGCGGAAGAAAGCTGCCGTCGCGCAATCGAACTGGCACCAGCGTACCGGGATGCGCATTACAGCCTGGGTGTCGCGTTGCAGAGCGCTGGAAAATCATCCGAAGCCGAGGCCAGTTTTCGTGCGGCCCTCGAACTCGACCCAGCCAATTACCTGACTTTCAGCAGCCTGGGGGTCGTCTTGCAGTCCTTGGGGCGACCTTCGGAAGCCGAATCCAGTTATCGTTGTGCGCTGGAACTTGAGCCAGACTCACACATCGTGCATGGCAACCTGGGGGTTCCGCTGAACTCCCTGGGGCGAGTGGCCGAGGCCCAACTCAGCTTCCGCCGCTCGCTTGCAGGCGACCCGGACTTGCGTGATGTCCGGAGCAACCTACTCTTATCTCTCAATTACACAAACGACCTTTCGCACATGGATTTGTTTCATGAGCATCTCGAATGGTCTCGCCGGCACGAGTCTCTGCCAGTTCGTGCAAGCAGGCCGCACGCGAATGATCCCAATCCTCATCGCAAGCTGCGAGTTGGTTATGTTTCCCCGGACTTCCGCCGCCATTCGGTTGCCTTCTTCGTCGAGCCGCTCCTTCGGTGCCATAGCCGGGACGCCGTTGCGGTCCACTGCTACTCGAATGTGTTGACTCACGACGGCGTTACTGCGCATTTAGCAAGCCTTGCGGACACTTTTCGCGACATTGCGCACCTGAATGATGACGAAGCGGCAAAACTGGTACGCGACGATGGCATCGACATCCTGGTCGATCTTGCCGGCCATACTGCGCGTGGACGTCTCGGCTTGTTTGCGCTTGGGCCTGCACCGGTTCAGGTGACGTACCTCGGATACCCGAATACAACGGGGCTGGCAGCCGTCGATTGGCGATTGACCGACTCTCGCGCAGATCCTGTCGGTGAAGGCGACGAGTTTTACAGCGAAAAGCTCATGCGCTTGCCCAGGACGTTTCTATGTTTCCAGCCACCCGTCGATGCACCCGACGTTTTACCGCCGCCCTCACTGAAAACTGGCCATGTTACGTTTGGCTCGTTCAACACCCTGCCGAAACTGACGGCCGAAGTGATTGCCGTGTGGTCGCGCCTCTTGAAGCGGGCACCCGGCAGCAGACTCGTGCTCAAGGCTTCGGGGCTCGATGACTCCCAGACCCGGGCGCGGTTGATACATGAGTTCGAAATGGCCGGGGTTAACGGTGACCGCCTTTCGCTTTTGCCGAAAACTGGCGACTTTAATGAGCATCTGTCCTGTTATCACCAGATAGACGTCGGACTCGACCCATTCCCTTACAACGGAACCACGACAACATGCGAGGCGCTTTGGATGGGTGTGCCCACAGTGACCCTATCTGGAAACCGTCACGCGTCGCGCGTTGGTGCGAGCATCCTGGCGAATCTGGGGCTGCCTGAATTGATCGCCGCCAGCGTTGAGGGGTATATCGAGGCCGCTGGGCACCTTGCTGCCGATCAGACTCGGCTATCTGCCCTTCGTCGGACGATGCGGGATCGGTTTTCGGCCTCGCCGCTGCGAGATGAAACCGGGTTCGCAGAAGACGTTGAGCGTGCCTATCGGAAAA
Organism: Pseudomonadota bacterium; assembly: GCA_025352885.1. Classification (GTDB taxonomy): domain Bacteria; phylum Pseudomonadota; class Gammaproteobacteria; order Burkholderiales; family SG8-39; genus SZAS-79. The sequence goes on from JANXRZ010000062.1 coordinate 12,065, forward strand.
TGTGGGCGGACTGGTGCCGGTGAAGCAGTCGGAGACCGCAATGCCCGAAGCAAAAGCGCTCATTGACCAGGGCATTTCTGCCGAAAGCTCCGGCAAGCTCGACGAGGCGCTGGAGTTCTATCAGCGTGCGATTGGCCTCCAGCCGCGCCTTGCAGCTGCCCACATGAATCTCGGCATCGTGCTTCACGCCAATGGTGAATTGGCGAGCGCAATCATTTCGCATCGGCGTGCAGTTGAGCTCGACCCCGACTCGGCACCGGCTCATTACAACCTTGCACAGTCTTACCTGGAAGCCGGTGACTCGGCTCCGGCCGAGGCGGAATTTCGTAAAGCCTTGGACATACGCCAACATTTTCCCGAAGCGTGGGTCGGTCTCGCGAACGCGCTTGAAGCGCTCCAGATGGACCAGGATGCGCTGAGCGCTCTCCACGTGGCGATCAGCCAGCGCGACCACTATGTGGGCGCACAACTCAATGCAAGCGAGCTGCTTAGAAAGACGGGGGAATCGAAGGCGGCGGAAAAAATGCTGGCTGCGATCGACCTGGCGGCGCTTTTTGCCCACCCCGAACGCCACGCGGAACTTGAATCGGTTGCGAGGCAAATGGTCCTGGTCTGGCCAAACTACGCACTTGGATGGCGCGCTCTCGGGACTGTTCTTGCGCTTCGAAAGGACTACGAAGCGGCTGTGCCGGCACTAGCCAAGGCGGTGACATGCCTCCCTCTCGATCCCGAACTTCACAATGCCTTGGGCGTGAGCCTTCAGGGGCTGAACCGACTGGCAAGTGCGGAGGCAAGCTTTCGAAGCGCAATTGAGATTGCCCCCGACTTTTATGATGCACACTGCAACCTTGGGAACATGCTGTCTGGCGAGGACCGTACCCTTGAAGCGGAGGGCCTCTATCGACGTGCGCTAAAGATAGATCCTTTTAGAGCGCAGGCTTACAACGGGCTCGGCGTGGTCCTGCAAAAGCGCGGTTGCTCCGTGGAGTCGGAGGAGAACTGTCGCCGAGCCGCACAGCTCGATCCCAGGTTGCATTTTGCCCATTTCAATCATGGCATCGCCCTCGAGGCGCTCGGCCGGTTGCCTGAAGCGGAGACCGCCTTTCGACGGGCGATCGAGCTGTCCCCCGATTCCTTCCAAGCGCACACCAACCTCGGCAACATCCTCCAAGCGCTGAAAAGGCTTTCGGACTCGGAGGCAAGCTATCGAACTGCTTTGGAGTTGAATCCGGACTCGGCTGCTACGCACAGCAACTTGGGAAGCGCCCTGCGCGAACTCGGCCGAATCGACGATGCCGAAGCGAGCTTTCGCCGCGCTTTGGAACTGGATCCGGACTTCGATGCAGCCCGGAGCAATTTGCTCTTTACCCTCAACTGCACAGACCGCCTATCCCGCACCGAGCTATTCGAAGAACACCTTGGCTGGGCACGCCGGCACGAAGCCCCTTCAAGCAAGCAGCGTCGGATACACAAGAACGTTAGGGCAATCGGCAGGAAGTTGCGAATTGGATACGTGTCACCAGATTTCCGGCGCCATTCGATTGCTTATTTCATTGAGCCGGTGCTCGCGGCCCACGACCGCGAGGCCTACGAGGTTTTCTGTTATTCGAACGTCGCAGGGCCCGACGCCATGACGCAGCGACTGTTGGGACTTGCGGACTGCGCCCGGAACATCGCACCGATGAGCGATGCAGTTGCCGCCGACCTGGTATCCCACGATGGCATCGACATTCTTGTGGATCTTGCCGGGCATACGTCAAGGGGACGTCTCGGACTGTTCGCACTTAAAGCAGCACCCATCCAAGTGACCTACCTGGGCTATCCCAACACTTCCGGCATAGAGGCGATGGATTGGCGGCTCACCGACGTCCACGCCGACCCTCCGGTCGATGGCGGTGCGTTTTACAGCGAAAAGCTAATGCGGCTCGAACAGTCGTTCCTGTGCTTCCGGCCGCCTCATGAAGCGCCGAACGTGCAGCACCCTCCGCATCTTGACAACAGTTACACGACCTTCGGTTCGTTCAACGCCCTTTGCAAAATAACGCCCGAAGTAGTCGCTCTCTGGGCGCGACTGTTGGTTTCTGTGGCCAATAGCCGGATCCTGTTGAAGGCGGGGGGATTGAGCGATGACCGTGCGAAAACCAGCCTGCGCAATGCGTTCCTAGAGCATGGGATCGAAGCCGGCCGCGTGCTGCTTCGACCGATGGACGCGGACCTATCGATGCACCTTGCCCGCTACCACGAAGTGGATATTGCGTTGGATCCGTTCCCTTACAACGGCACGACCACGACGCTCGAAGCTTTATGGATGGGCGTGCCCGTAGTTAGTCTCGTTGGGAATCGTCACGCCGGGCGCGTTGGAGCGAGCATACTCGCCAACATCGGCCTCGGGAAACTGACGGCGGCCAGCGTGGAAGAATACGTTTCGATCGCCACATCTCTCGCAAGCGACAGCGCAAATCTTGAACGCCAGCGCGCAAGAATGCGTGAGCGTGTTTCCGAATCCCCGCTGTGCGATGAAGCGGGATTCACACGGGCGCTTGAAAATGTCTATCGGACGATGTGGCGGGACTGGTGCGCTGGTCAATAACCTTTGCGTCGATCGCACCATGCCCCCCATGCTGTCCTGTATAGGCCCTCCAACGCATCGGTAAATCCGGTCTCATCCATCAGCGGCGAAGCGGCCATGCGACCACGCAAGTCGAGGCGGTCGCTCGTGCTCCATTTCTGGCCGGAGGCGAGGCGCGTTGCAATGGACGCGAATTCTTCGGGCGTGCGCGCGACAAGGTCGGGTCGGCCGAGGGAAGTCAGAAGGCTTCCAGCGCTGCGCGACATCGAACGGTCGCCCGTCAGCGTGATGACCGGCACACCCATCCAGAACGCATCGCAAGTTGTCGTGCCGCCGCTATACGGCGTTGTGTCTAAGCAAGCATCGACGCACCGATACTCCTCGTAGTACCTGCCAAGGGACGCGCGCTCGACTATGTCGAAACGGGAAGGGTCGATCTGCTGTTCCAGCAACATGCCCGAAAGCCGCTCGGTGGCGCGCCCCTTAGGTATCCCTATGACGCGAAGGCGCGTCCCGTTTGCAGCCCGCAATGCTTTTCCCCATAGGGCTACGGTAGCCGCCGTCACCTTTGCCGACTGGTTGAACGATCCAAAGGTGAATTCTCGCAAAGCTTCTTCACGCATTACAACCACGTCGCGAGCTTCCGGCGGCGGCCGAAAGCACCATTGGCTGTGAGGCATGCGCAGCAGTTGCTCCGTATGGAATCGCTCCGTCATGCCGGGTGGATCGGCAACGGGATCCGTGATCCTGTAGTCGACTCTGGTGAGCCCGGTCGTGTTGATGTATCCGAGCCACGTCATTTGCACCGGTGCCGCGCGCCCAGCCAGAACGCCGATGCGCCTATGGCTCGTGTGACCGGTCAGGTCGACAAGCACATCTATTTGGTCTGCCACGATTGCAGTTGCGACCGTCTTGTCGGTTTCGAATCGCATATCGCGCCATGCGTCCGCTTTGGCGACGAATCTTGCCGTGTTCGCGTCGGGATGTGGAGTGGACGAATACGCGTAGACTTTTACCCGATCGCGGCGATGGCGCTCAAACAGGAACTCGGTAAACAACGATACCGCCGTCCCCCCGAAGTCACCGGAAAGGTATCCGACGTTGATGACCCGGTCTCGGAGTTGGGAGTTTGTGAATTCGGCGCACCACGGCCCGGACTCTGCCTCGGCTCTGCAACCAGCCCACAAGTGCTCGGCAAACAGGGACTCGGCGCTGATCGAATCGGAATATCCCTGGGTGAAGAGCAGTTCGCTTTGGGCAACTCCTGAGCGTGGAGCTCGGTCGACGGCCGAGCGCAACGCGCTTACTGCTTCCTCGACGCGCCCCTGGTCTCGAAGTGTGGCGGCCAGCGCCGTCATCACGTTGGCAGCATCAGGATGCTCTTCCGGTACGCCTCGCAAGCTCGCTTCAGCTTCATCGAGGCGCCCCATTTTGCGCAGTAGTACGGCTAGATTGAATAGCGCGCCAGCGTAATGGGGACGCTGGGAAACGGCGGTCTCAAGGGCCTTTAGGGCATCCTCGTCGAGCCCCTTCGACTCGAGAACCTCTGCCAGTCCAACCAAGGCTTCCGGAAAATCGGGCTTCAATCGAATTGCAAGGTGAAAGGACTGTTCAGCGCCAGCAAGGTCATCCGCTCCTATCAATGCCAACGCGAGGTTGTAGCGCGCATGGGCGGAAGAGGGGTCCAGCCGGACGGCTTCCAAGTGCGCAGCGGCTGCGCCGGAAACGTCCCCTTTCGCATGGAGCGCAATACCCAGATTCATGTGGGCCGGGGCGGACCCGGAATTCGTCCTCACCGCCTCGCGGAAAAGCCGCTCGGCCTCGGCGCCGTCTCCACGATTCTCAGCCGCCACCCCGGCATCGATCAGGTCGGTGGTAAGTCTGCCTTTGCTCATCAGTACGCGTGTGCCGCAAACAAGTGCAACGTCACAACCGGTCAATCAGGAACATTTCCGTTCGTCGCAAAGTTACGCAGTCGCGGAATCTGGGAAAGGGAGTATAGCGGCAGCGCGTATAATCATCACGACACTAAGGGAGCGCATGGCGCATGTTCAAATGGCTTGATGCAAAAGCGGCCGAATCCCAGGCCGATGAGGCAGTTGCCGAAATTGAGCGGCTGTTGCCAAAGGAAGCGCTTCCGCCGGCGGGTGAGGCCCGCAAGAAACAGGTTGCGAAGCTCGGCCCCACCATCGACCGGCACCGCCGCCAGTACGCCACGTCCGGATATAACGTCTACCAAAAGGCGAAATTCGCCAACCGGGTGAAATGGCGCTTGCGCGATAGCGGCTACGCCGACGATTTCATCGATTCAATCGTTCGGCTGCTCATCATCTGAAGATTCGAGGGGCGAAGAGCAGGTTCATGCTCTCGGTCCGACGAATGCTCGGACGCGAACCGCGCAGCGCGACGGATCAATACAATCTCGGCCTCGAACAGCTTAATTCAGGCGCCGTAAGTAACGCCGAAAATTCATTTCGCTCGGCCCTCGCCCTCAAAGGCGATTTTCCGGAAGCATGGGTTGCCCTAGCGGAAGCGCTCGAGGCACAAGGACGCGATGCCGAGGCGCTTACCGCCCTGGATGAAGCAATTCTCCATCGCCACGATTATGTGGGCGCCCTTACAAATGCAAGTCTGCTATTGCGCAAGATGGGGCGTGCAACGGATTCGCAAGCCCGCGCAAAGGCAATCGACCTGGTTACCCAATGCGCTGCAGGGCGCTCTCTGGAACTCGAGACCCTCGCAACCCAGATCGTTCAGGAATTGCCGAAATTTGGATTGGCCTGGAAGGTGATGGGCGCGATCGCTGCCAAGAATCGCCGATTTGAATCGGCCCTTCCAGCGCTGCGCCAAGCGGCATCCCTCCTTCCGTCGGACCCCGAGGCGCATCACAATTTTGCCATCGTCCTGCATACGTTGGCGCACATGCAGGAAGCGGAGGTGGCCTATCGTCGCGCTATTGCGCTTCGGTCCGACTATCGCGAGGCGTTCAGCAATCTCTCCAACCTGCTTATGACCACAGGCCGCTTGAGCGATGCCGAAGCCGCTTGTCGTCAGGCCCTCGACCTCGATCCCCTCTGTTTTGAGGCGCACAGCGACATGGGAAACATCCTGGGCGCACTTGGGCGGCCGTCCGAGGCACTCATCAGTTATCGCAGCGCTTTGGCGCTAAAGCCCGACTATCACATGGCGCACGCCAATCTTGGTGCTTCCCTGGTTGCATTGGCGCGCCTTGATGAAGCAGAAGCCAGTTGCCGCAGGGCAGTGGAACTCAAACCTGATTTCCCGGAGGGTCACCACAACCTCCTTTTCCTGCTCAACTATCACCCGGATAAATCGCCCAGCGAAGTCTTTTCTGCCTATCGTGCATTCGATGCGCGCATAGGGCTGCCGCTGCACTCGGCATGGCGACCTCACAATAACAGCCGGGAGCCCGCAAGACGGCTTCGGGTAGGGTACGTATCCCCTGATTTTCGCAGGCACCCGGCCCGTCATTTTGTCGAGCCGCTGCTCGAGCACCACGACAAGTCGAAGGTCGAGGTGTTTGCATATGCGCAGATGGCGGTTGAAGACGAGGTGACCGCCAGGATGAAAACTCGGGTCGATCACTGGGTACCCACATGCGGCATGACTGACGTCGAAATGGCCGATCGAATCCGTGGTGACGGCATCGATGTACTGGTCGATCTCGCCGGTCACACACAGGGTAACCGCCTGCTCGTCTTTGCGCGAAAGCCGGCGCCTGTATCCGTCACGACGATTGGATTCGGCTACACGACGGGCCTGAGCGCGATCGATTGGTTTATGACCGATGCCATCGCTGCACCGGACGGTACGGAAAGCGTCCTCTCCGAGCGGCCCTGGCGCCTCCCGCTATGCCAGGTATATCGCCCGGCGGAGAACATGGGCCCCGTCGGCAGCCTGCCGGCCCTTCGGCACGGCTATGTCACATTCGGGGCACTCACTAGGGCCGCGCGGATCAACCACCGGATTGTGCGGTTATGGTCGGAGATCCTGGCTCGGGTTCCAGGGTCCCGGTTGCTCATCGACAGCCTGAACTTCAAAGACGGCGGACTGTGTGAATCTATGAGAGGCCTGTTTTCCGGATTCGGCATCGGGCCGGACAGAGTGCGGATGGGCTACCACAGTCCTCCATGGGATCTCATGCGCGAGATCGACATCAGCCTGGACTGTTTTCCCCAGAACTCAGGCACCACGCTCTTTGAAAGCCTCTACATGGGGGTGCCCTTCATCACCAAGGCGGACCGGCCTTCGCTCGGCCGACTCGGCTCCAGCGTCGCTGCTCACGCAGGACACGCGGAGTGGATTGCAGCAACCGAGGAAGAATACATAGCTAAGGCGGTCATGCTCTCCGCGGACACCACCCGTTTGAGCCGAATTCGCGAAAGCCTGCGTGTTGAAGTACAACGCAGCGCTCTGATGAACGAGGGCGAATACGCCCGCCAGGTAGAAGCAGCCTATCGCAACATGTGGCAGCAATGGTGTGACAAGGCCAGCTAGTCTTTTTTTCTGCTGCCTTCGATGAGACACTGCCATATTCGCCCGCCGAAGCAGGAACCGAATTGCCCCTGAAAGCGCTCCTCTCGAGTTCCGTTGCCGGAGAGTTCGCACGCTATTTCACCGCGGGCATTATTGCGCTTGCAGTCGACTTCTCAATCTACGTTGCCTTGACCGAATTTGCCCGGTGGCATTACCTCCTGTCGGGCGGTGTTGCGTTCTGCGCTGGCTTGGGCACGGTCTATTTCTTCAGCATTTCCTGGGTGTTCCGGAGCCGCCGGATTCGTCGTCGAGCGCAGGAATTCGGAATATTCGTCGCAATAGGAATCGTCGGACTCGCCCTGACCACGGCCATCCTGTATGCGCTTACCGATCTAGTTGGCCTGGATTACCGGCTTTCCAAAATTGTTTCTGCGGGGCTCGTGTTCCTTTTCAATTTCGGCAGCCGCAAAGTGTTCCTTTTTCGCGAGTTGGCTCACAGAGGACTGGCCTCAAACTCTGCTAAATTGTGAGCGTCCGGCGCTCCACGGCCGCCAATCGAAGCAAGGAATTCGCGCATGATTCTCGTCACCGGGGGGCTCGGCTACATCGGTTCCCATACCTGCGCGGAACTTCTGCGAGCGGGGCACGCGCTGACCATTGTCGACAACCTCGCAAACAGCAAGGCGAGCGTATTGGAGCGCATCCGGTCGCTTGGGCGTGGGGGGAGCGTCGAGTTCCACCAGGCCGACGTGCGTGATCACCGCGCATTGGGAGAAGTGTTTTCGACCGGCCGGATAGAAGCAGTGATTCATTTCGCAGGCCTCAAGGCTGTCGGGGAATCCGTTGCCAAGCCGCTGCTGTACTACGACAACAACCTCCACGGCACCTGCAATCTGCTCGAGGTCATGGCGCGGCACTCGGTTCGCCGAATCGTATTCAGCTCCTCAGCGACCGTTTACGGCGATCCTCAACACCTCCCCCTGACCGAAACGCATCCGCTGGGCGCCGTCAATCCATACGGAAGATCCAAGCAATACGTCGAATCGATGCTTGCAGACATGGCTGCAGCCAATCCTGATTTCCGCCATGCGACCCTTCGTTACTTCAACCCGATCGGTGCGCACCCTTCGGGCAGCATCGGGGAGGACCCAAAGGGAATCCCGAACAATCTTTTCCCATACATCACCCAGGTTGCAATTGGCCGGCTCGCGAAGCTGCGTATTTTTGGCACGGACTACGATACGGTCGATGGCACAGGGGTTCGGGACTATATCCATGTAATGGACTTGGCTGCCGGCCACCTCGCCGCCCTTCGATACGTGCTCCAGCAGGATCGCTCGATCACCGTCAATCTTGGAACCGGAAGAGGTAATTCAGTCCTGGAAGTCGTGCAGGCATTCGAGCGGGTCACCGGCATCCCGATTCCGCGGGAGTTTGGCCCCCGTCGGACCGGCGATGTCGCCAGCTGTTATGCCGACGTGTCACTTGCCATGCGCGAACTGGGATGGCAAACCGAGCTCGGGATCGACGATATGTGCAGGGACTCCTGGGCCTGGCAGCGTGCGAACCCGGAAGGCTATCCGGAACCCTGATTTTCCGTATTCGGCAAGTACATTGCCATAAGGTCAGCCGGGAAAGCCGTTCCCGCAAAATAAAAGTTCAACTTTGATGCACTAACGGCGCATACCCGGGGATCTTCGAATCGTCCACGTTGTCGATCTGCTCCTTGTCGAGGAACATCTCGGCGTATCTCAGGTAGACCTTTCGTCGCACGAAGATATCGAACAGGTCCGGGTCTATGTGCCCGTTCAGGCTGAACTTGCCCAGGATCTCAAGAGATTCCGACAGAGTCTTGCCTTTTTTGTACGGCCTGTCCTTTGCCGTCAGCGCCTCGAAAATGTCCGCAATGCCCATGACCCTTGCCTGCACGGACATTTGTTCTCGAACCAGGCCTTTCGGATATCCCTTGCCGTCCATGCGCTCATGGTGGCCGCCCGCATATTCGGCCACGTTCTTGAGATGCCGCGGCCATGGGAGCGCTTCCAGCATCTTTATTGTCGCGACGATATGGTGATTGATGATCTGGCGCTCTTCCTGCGTAAGCGTCCCGGCGCGGATGGTAAGGTTCTTGAGTTCATCGGCGGTGAGGAAGCTTGCCTCGTGACCCGCCACGTCAGTCCAGCGATACTCGGCGATTCGCTTCACCATTTCGATATCCGCATCCCGCATCGCCTCCCCGCCAATATTCGCTGCACGCAGGAAGCTGCGATCCTCCTCGAAGCGGCGGATCCGCTCCCGGTACACCGTTTCCAGTTCGCCCGACCGGTCAGGGCGGCCCGCCTCCGCAGCTTGCAGTTTCTTGCTCAAGAGCTCGATTTCGGCATCGCGCTTGAGGACCTCGAAGCGCGTGTCGAGCAGGTGGATGCGGTCGTAAATCGTCTCGAGCTTGGTCGCCTTGTCGACCACATGCACCGGTGTCGTGACCTTGCCGCAATCATGTAGCAGGCCGGCGATCTTCAGTTCATACCGGTCCTTGTCGGTCATCGTGAAATTCTTGAGCGGCCCCGCCTTCGTCTCGTTAACCGCCTCGGCAAGCATCATGGTGAGGGTCGGCACCCGCTGGCAATGGCCGCCCGTGTAAGGCGATTTTTCGTCGATTGCGGTGTTCATCAGGTTGATGAACGATTCGAACAGCTCTTCGAGCTGGTTGATGAGCATCCGGTTTGTGAGCGCAATTGCGGCCTGCGAGGCCAGCGACTCGGCAAGCCGCTCGTCCGACGCCGAAAAGGCCTGGATTTCACCGCTCTTAGGATGGATTGAATTGATGAGCTGCAGAACCCCGATGATTTCGTTTTCGTGGTTCTTCATCGGCACAGTCAGGAACGACTGCGAGCGATAGCCCGTTTTCGCGTCGAACGCCCGGGTGCCCGTGAAATCGAAGCCTTCGGCAGTGTAGGCGTCCTGGACGTTGATCGTCTGGCCGCTGAGCGCGGCATGCGCGGCGATCATGTTGTGGTTCGGCTTGCCGTCGCGGTGCAGCTGGATCGGATAGAAAGGCACCGGGTTTCCTGTCGTGCCACCGAGATAATTCTTGAGCGAGCTCGTCCTTACGATCTCGAATCGCAGGGTCTGTTCTTCCGTCACGCGATAGAGGGTGCCGCCATCCGCGCGGGTGATCGTCTTGGCGGCGACAAGGATGCTCTCCAGGAGCCGGTTGATATCCCGCTCAGCCGAAAGCGATGCGCCGATCGCATTAAGCTGCTCGAGCCGCTGGACGAGATCGTCCGCGGCCGTGGCGGCCTCGCCTGCCAATTTAAGCGCCTGCGTGCTGTCGACCGCGCTGCTCATAGCTGGGGATGAAGTCCCGCTACTTGATGCAAACGGTGCGTACCTGTTTCATGTCGGTGAGGCCCATCATCACCTTGTCCATGCCGTCCATCTTGAGCGTCGACATGCCCTCTTCGACCGATTTGATGAAAAGGTCGGTTACCCTCGCCCTCTCCTGGATGAGCCTCTTGACGGAGTCCGAAGCAATCATCAACTCATGGAGGCCCGCCCTCCCCTTGTATCCGGAGCCCCCACAGACATCGCACCCCTTGGCCTTGAAGAACTGCAATTTGCCTTCCTTGCCGTACTCCTTTAGCCAGTAGTCGTACAGCTTCTTGGCTTCACCCTGCGGATCCTTCTTCCAGGTGTCCGTCATGCGCATGTCGGTCGTGTACTCGTTCATAAACGCCTTCAGTTCATCGGGTCCGGGGGTATACGGCTCTTTGCACTTGCAAAGACGCTTCGCCAGGCGCTGCGCGAGGATGCCGATGAGCGCATCCGCAAAGTTGAATGGGTCCATCCCCATGTCCAGCAGCCGGATGACCGCCTCAGGTGCAGAGTTCGTATGCAGCGTTGCAAAAACAAGGTGGCCGGTAAGCGATGCTTCAATCCCGATGTGGGTCGTCTCGGCATCGCGCATCTCGCCGACCATGATGATGTCCGGATCGGCGCGCAGGAAGGCCTTCATGACCATGGCGAAATCCATCACCTTCTTGTTTACCTGGACCTGGCGCAAGCCTTTTTGCGTGATCTCGACGGGGTCCTCCGCAGTCCATATCTTCGTGTCGGACGTGTTCAGGAACCCCAGCACCGAGTGGAGCGTCGTCGTCTTGCCCGAACCGGTCGGGCCGCAGACGAAGAAAAGGCCATAAGGCTTGGATACGGCGTTTTTCAGGTTCTCGCCGTTGCGCGTGGTGAGACCCAGCTTGTCGATCGGAATCGGCTCGCCCGCCGCGAGAATACGCATCACGATATCCTCGACACCGCCGGTGGTGGGGATGGTCGCTACACGCAACTCGATATCGAGCGGGCCGAACTTCTTGAACTTGATCTTCCCGTCCTGGGGCTTTCTCTTTTCCGAGATATCCAGGTCGCACATGATCTTGAGTCGCGCGACGATGGCGCTCCGGTATGAGGCCGGAACCTCGATGTAAGGAGCCAGCGATCCATCGCGTCGAAAACGGATCTCGGTCTTTGCCTTTCCCGGATAGGGCTCGATGTGGATATCGGACGCGCCCTGGTTGTAAGCATCGATGACGATCTTGTTGACCAGCTTCACCAGCTCGTTGTCCGCGGCGGCGGAAACCTCGTCGTTCGACCCTTCTCCCGTGTCCATCGCCTCATCGCTGTCGAGGCTCATGAGGAGGTCGTCGATATCCCCGCCGTTGTCCACTTCGACCCCATAGAAGAGATCGCACGTGTCTTTGAATTCTTTCTGGGTAGTAACCCGGTAGACGATCTTTGCTTTGGGAAAGACATTCGATGCTATGCGCGAACTCCTGATCCGCTCCGGATCCAGGCAGATGATGGTCAACCCATCCTTGCCATCGTCGATTGGCAGCCACTGGTTGGCGTCGACATATTCCCGCTTGAGGTTCTTGAGCAGGTCCATGGGCTTGATGCGGTCGCCCTTGAAGGGCTCATACGGGACATTAAAGAACTTGGCGAGCGCCGCCCCGATCGCCGGAATTTTCACCTGGAATTCGTCGGTGAGAACTTGCTCGATATCGACCGCCTTCTTACGCGCGGAACGCGATGCAAGATCGAATTCACCCGCCGAAAGCACTGCATCGGAAATAAGGTAGTCGTACTTTGTCTTTACGACCTGCGGCTTCTGGCGCTGCTTGAAGGCAATCGCGAGCGTGTGGGCGATCTCGGCGACGCCTTCCTCGGTAAATGCGCCGAAGGGCACGCCCGACTTGTTGTTGATGATCTGGATGACGCCGATCAGTTCGTTGTTCTGCTGGTCGAGGACAGGCGCAACCAGTACCTGCTTTGTCCGGTATCCCGTACGCTTATCCACTTCCTGGAGGAAGCGCAGATTCGGATTAATGGCCTTGAGTTCCGCTTCGTCGTAGACGTCCCGGATGTTGATCGCCTTTTTAGCCAGCGCCACATACCCGGCGATCGAATGTTCCGCGATGGGAAGCTTAAGGTCCTTGAATGAGTTCAGGCCCGTCTTGAATTTTGAAACGATCGACTGCTTGTCCTCGCCTACCGAATAGATCGTCAGCCTCTCTGCGTTAAACAACGCGCAGATGTCGGCGCTGACCTCCAGCATGATTTCGTCGACGTTGTTCGTTGCATGAATCTTGTTGGTGACGGCCTGCAACTGCTTCTGGAAGGCAAGCCGACCCTGGACATCACCCTGCGGCACGGACTGCGGATTTAAGACGGCACTCATCAGATACCTCCGATTCCGGGCTTATTGTGATCGCGTGACACGGGTCTGCCATCGTAGTCTTACGCGGCTCACAATTCAATAAGAGCCCTGATTTTCAACGGACTTTCGTCGATTCCAGCTATTTGGTCTTGAATGCGGTTACCCCGTCCCAGTCGGGTCCGGGCCGGCTGGCCCGCATCTCCGAAATGCGGCCCGAATATTCCTGGTAAAGCTTGTGTTCCGGGCGCATCCGCTTGAGATCGACGAGCGTGCGCTCCGCTGCGTCCCAATCCTGCGCCCGGTATTGGCCCAGGCACTGGTGCCACAGGCCGATTTCGACGAGCAGGTCGGCGCTGACGGACCCTTCAACGCCCACCGCCTCATAAATGGCCACAGGCTCGTCTTTCCCCTTCACCCGGACCTTGTCCAGTTCACGAAAAACACCGTCCGTCACCAAGGCCCGCGTCGCTTGCCCGACGATGATGCCTACGCCGTATACCCGAGTGAGCGCTTCCAGCCTTGAGCCAAGGTTCACGGCGTCGCCCATTACGGTGTAGGCACGCCGCACTTTTGACCCCATGTCCCCAACGCTCATCGTTCCGCTGTTGAGCCCGATCCCGATTCGAATCGGCGGCCAGCCGCGAGCGCCCACCAGCTTGTTGATCTCGAGAAGCCTCGCCTGCATCGCAAGCGCTGCAAGCACACCTTGCCGGGCATGTTCTGCATCATCGACCGGCGCTCCCCAGAACGCCATGATCGCGTCGCCGATGTACTTGTCGAGCGTTCCGCGATGCTCCCGGATAACCAGGCTCATTGAAGTCAGGTATTCGTTGATGAACGCAGAGAGATCCTTGGGGTTCAAGGCCTCGGAGATAGACGTGAAGCCAACGATATCCGAGAAGAGAACGGTCAGCTGCTCGCTGCGTCCTTCCATGCTGTATTTCTCGGGGTTCTCGGCCATCTTATTTACGAGCTCGGGCGGGACATATTGCCCAAACAGCTCGGTGAACTGGCGCTTCGTGCGCGATTCGACAAAGTACCCGTAGGCCATGTTTATGGTGAACAATGCAACGGTCATCAAGAGTGATGAAGCGAGCGGCAGAACGAGGTCGGCTTGCGTCCACACAGCGATGTTCAGCGCCATGATCAAACCCATGGCCGCAAGGGACACGCCAATTGCCCTCAGCGGGCTCAGGACGGGCATTAGGAAGGCGAGCGTCAATCCCCCGACGAGAAGCAGGACCACCTCCGCTCCAACTATGTAGGCAGGCTTCTGCTTGATCGTTCGGTCCAGCATGCCGCTGATAAGGTTGGCATGGATTTCGACCCCCGGATACACGCTTCCTACGGGCGTTGAGCGCTGGTCGAGCAGGCCCGGAGCGGTTGTACCGACGATCGCGATGCGGCCTTTGAGGGAGTCCGCCGGGATGCGATCGTTGATCACATCCGCGAGCGATACATACCGGAAACTGAACTTTTCGCCGCGGTACGGCACCAGGGCGCTTGCCGTCTCGTCTACGGGAATGACGAGCGCGCCGACCTTGAGCCACTCAAGGCCTGAACCATCCCGCTGCAAAGCATTCTCGGATGGATATCCGGGCTCGATCTTGGGAAAGCCAAGCAATGTACGCACCACGGCGAGAGAAATGGATTCGTAATAATCGCCGTTGTATTCAGCGAGCATCGGTACACGCCTCACCACCCCATCAAAATCCACGACCGGATTGAAATGGCCCGCGCTCGCTGCGCTCCTCTGGAATTGGGGAAGGTTGCCGCCGTATCCGGCCCACGAGGTGAACGTAACGTCATGCCCGGCGAATGAGCCGGCTGGCAATACGGGTGCGGGAATCGCAGCGATCTTCTCTGCGTTCTTATTGCTGTTCAGGTAGTAGCCAAGCACAACCGGCCGCCCCTTTATCGCATTGGCGAACAGCGCATCGTTGTCCAACTGGGGACGCAGCTTGCCGTATGTTTCTGCAAATGCAGGGACCTGCCGAAACTCGTTGGTTGCGAGTTCGTCAAGCCGCTTGATGCCGGAACTGAAGTCCGGCTCTGCAAAGACGACATCAAAGGCTACAACGGAGATCTGGTACCGGTCGAAGAGTTGGGTGATGAGCCGGGCCATTACGTCGCGCGGCCAGGGCCATCGGGCGACTTCCTTCAGGCTTCTTTCATCGATATCCAGGATGACGATACGATCATCGATGCCGCGTGGCATCGTGAGGTTCAGCCGGGCATCGTAGATGATGTGGTCGAGTTGGGAAACAATCCCGACCTGGTAGATCTTGGCGGCGTGGCCGATGAAGAATAAGACGATTAAAAGGCCGAGCGAGATCCGGACCAAACGTTGCCTCACTTTGCCTCCCGGCTTTTGGCCGGAGCCCGCCGAATCACGCCTTGATGAAGAATTCCATCTTTACGCCGGCCAGTTCGATGAGGTCATGATCCTTCAATGCACACGGCGCAGTCCCGATTGCATTTCCATTGACCGACGGCTGGTTCGCGCCTTCGACGTGCGTGATGAAATATCCTTGCGGGCGACGGGTAAGCACAGCAACTTGCACACCGGGCTTGCCGAGCGTCGTCAGCGGCTTCGTCAATTCGAGTTCCTTACCGGCACTGGCACCCGAAATAATCTGGATTGCGCCAAGTGGTTGTCCGGGGCGTGGGGCGGCGACGGCCGCCGGGGCCGGGGCGCCTGCCGGCTTCGCGGCCAGGCCTGCGGACTGCGCTGCGGTTCCGACAGCCTGCAGGGCCGCCACGCGCGCCGCCTCTGCGGCCAGGGGTTGCGCCCCACCGGCAGCCATCGCCTTTGCCTGCTCGGCCGCTGCGCGCATGGCCGACGGCCTGAGAACCATTGTCTTTTCGAAGTCGGCCTTTTCGGCAGGCTGCGCCGCTCCAGGCTCCGCGATGTACTTGAGCTTGTACTTACCCAATTCGACTACGTCGTTGTTCTGCAGGAAGTGCTTCTTCACGGTATTGCCGTTGACCAGCGTGCCGTTCGTGCTTCCGAGGTCTTCAAGGAACGAATCGTTCAGGATGGTGACGATCACCGCATGCTCGCCGCTCACTGCGAGGTTATCGATCTGGATGTCGTTGTGCGGCTTGCGGCCGACGGTGGTCCGTTCCTTCGTCAAGGGTATTTCCTTGAGCACCAGGCCATCCATGCTGAGAATCAGTTTCGCCATAACAGACCCCGAAAGGTTATTTTAACCACGCAAAAAATTTCGACATTACGCCGCGCGCAGCCGGATATTCCTTCAGGACTCGCACGAGGATGACGGAAACGTTGTCGCGCCCTCCGTTGTCGTTCGCCATCTGCACCAGCTGCTGGGTGGCCAGCTTGAGGTTACCGCCAAGCATTGAAAGCGTCATGCTGATGTCCTCATCCGAAACCATGTCGCATAGTCCGTCCGAGCACAGCAGGTAGATGTCGCCGACTACTGATTCGTATTCGTGGATCTCCGGCTCGACTGTCGGATCGATTCCCAGCGCTTTGGTTACGAGATTCTTGTGGGCCGCCGTCTTCGCTTGCTCGGCAGTGATCAGCCCCGAGTCGATCTGCTCCTGAAGCAGAGAATGATCCCGGGTCACTTGGGAAAACGTGCCGTCGCGCATCCGGTAAACACGCGAGTCGCCGAGATGGCCGACCATGACCTTGTTGTCGTAGAAAAGACAGACAATCAGGGTCGTGCCCATCCCCGAGTACTGGGGCTGGTTCTGCGCGGCCTGGTAGATCGACGTGTTGGCCTTTAGGATCTGCTCGCGGACGATCCTGGTTGCCAGGATTTTTCCGTCTTCGCCTATGTCGTACGGCTGGACATTCGTTAGAACCTGCGCAATCTCCGTGGTAATCACGGTCGTCGCCATGCCGCTCGCGACCTCCCCCGCGTTATAGCCGCCCATTCCGTCAGCGAGCACGACAAGCCCGTTATCCGGATCCGAGGCGATCGAATCCTCATTGTGAGAGCGCACCATCCCAGGATCGGTGGCGCTTGTAATCTCGAGTATCTGCGAAAGGTCCATTACGTCGCTTAAAGTTGGATGTCTACGGCGATTGAAGCAGATTCTGATGGGGGCGTCGCCGTGCCGCTCGCTGCCAGGCGCAGAGCCGCTGCGAAGTCTTCGCCCGTCTGGAATCGATTATCCGGCTCTTTCTCCATCGCGCGATTGAGGAACGCAACAACCCCAGAGGGTACATTGGGATTGATGGACTGGATATCGGCCGGAGGTTCGCTCGAAATGTTGAACATCAGCCGGCCCATCGAACTTCCTTCGAACGGCAGCTTGCCGCACATCATCTGGTAGAGCGTTCCGGCCAGTGAAAAGAGGTCCGACCGCCCGTCGATCTTCTGTCCGGCCAGCTGTTCGGGCGACATATAGGAAGGGGTGCCAAGGACCATTCCGGTCTTCGTTTTGGAGCTGTCGGTGAGACGGGCAATGCCAAAGTCGGTCACTTTTACGGTGTCGCTTTCAAGGTGGTACATGATGTTCGCCGGCTTAATGTCGCGATGTACCACACCCTGCTTATGCGCATATCCCAAGGCATCGGCGGTACGCGCAATGATGGAAATTACCTTCTCGATCGGGAGCAGGGCGCCGGTTTTCGTATACGGGCCCAGGTCCCCTCCCTTTAGGAGTTCCATTGCAATGAACGCTAGGTTCTGCGCCTCCCCGGCATCGTAGATCGTTACGATATTCTGGTGCGCGAGCCGTCCTGCCGTTTCAGCCTCGCGAAAGAAGCGCTCCTTCACTTCCGCGAGCTCTTCGGGCTCGAATTCCTGCGCCAGGGCCATCGTCTTGATCGCGACGACCCTGCCGATCTTTGGATCCCTACCCTGGTACACAACCCCCATTGCCCCCTTGCCCAGTTCTTTTTCGACCTCGTACCGACCGAGCATCTGCTTTTCAGTGGACGGCGCAGCCGGCACCGAAGCGGCCTTTTCCGTGGCGGCGTTCGCTCCACCCGCAGTCCCACCGCCACCGACTTTGAGTGCGCCCGACCCTGCACTTCCGAGGATAACCGTTTCCGACGCGTGTTTGGAGGATGAAAGCCTCGTTTCCAGGTCCCTGTACTTGGGATTGTGAGCGGCCATGTGCCGAAACACGGTCTCCGCCTTGGCGGGCTGGCGTTTTTTCTCAAAGTCCAGTCCGAGCACGTAGAGGTTATCCATCAACGCGTCAGAGAGCGGTACGGCGCGAAATTTGTCCCAAGCCATGTCGAGTTGGCCTTGGCCCTGATACGCAAGGGCCAGCATCCTGCTCGACTCCGCTGAGCCCTCATCCGACTTGCCCTTGGCCGCATGGCCGCTTCCGCTACGTTTCGCGGTCAGGGCAGCTTGTCCAGCCAATAGCAGGCCGCAAGAAGCGACGAGCTGGATCAGGATTCCCTGGGTGGTGATCAGCATCCAGTGCAATGCCAGCAGCCCCATCAGGATGCCGGCCGTAACCGCCCAGCCTTGCGCCATTCCCAAACGGGGGAGCAACAGGATCAGGTACGCCGCGATGAGTGCAAATACCGCGTACTCCGCAATCCAGCCCCACGCAGGCACTGAAACATAATGGCCTTGCAGGATTGCGGAAACTGAATTTGCCAGGACAAACACGGGAGGGGTCGTCCTGGACACTGGCGTTGCCACATTGAAACTGCCATCCGACGTGGTCGCCCCTACTAGAACGATTTTGCCAGCAAATTTTTTCGCGGCGTCAACCTTGCCGGAATAGACGTCAAGGAACGAATCGGTCTGGAATGGGGGCTTCCCATCCCTGGTCTGGTAAAAATAGGGACGCAGTCCCAACGCCTGATCTGTGCCGACCTTCAGGTCACCAAGCATGAGTGCATCAGACGACGAAACCGTGAATTTCGCCACGGTTACATCAAGGCTCCTTGCCGCCACCGACGCCGCAACGGAAGGATAGAGGCGATCGAGATAGCGAACCAGCAGCGGCTCCGAACGCACGACACCATCGGCGTCCGCCGTCCTGTTCAAGTGACCTAGTGCTGCGGCGGCACTCCCGATTGTTTCAGTCGGTGCTCGAGCCGCCAAAGCTTTGGGAGCGGGCAGTGCGTCCGATGCAGGCAAGGCGCTCCGCTTTGCGTAATCTGGCAGCGGCTTTCCCGGCCTGCCTGAGTCGGCAAAGGAAAATGACATCGGAAGCACCACGTTCCCCGCTCGCGCGACGCTTTCACCAAACCTGCGGTCCCCATTGAGCGCCCCCTCTGCTTCCCGAAGCAGCGCCACAAACGGGACGACCTCGCCAATCGCTGCTTGCGGAGGAGGAGCAGAAGCAGCATCGGACGAGGTACCTTGTGCGCCCGGGTTTGCCTGGGCAGGGACCGCGATCCCGGCCATTTCCAGCATTTTCGCGACGTACTTGTAGCCTGGATCGCTCTGAGGCTCCGCAAATGGGATCGTTATCGCCACCACCTTCGCCTTTGCGCCGGCGAGGATATCGACCATTTTTGCGTGTGCGTCGCGCCCTAAGGGAAACTGACCGAGGGCTTCTACCGTTGCGTCGTCGATTGCAACTACGGCAATGCGGTCACTAGGTAGATGCGACGACGAAGAAACGCCCAAGTCATAAGCCATGCGTTCCAAAGTCCGGAAGGCCCCGGCGGAGGCGAGAGCCAACGTGACCAGCGCGACCACAAGGCCGAAAAACCAGTCGGTCTTCCAGAAGCCGGATTTCATGGGCTCTCCCTGGTCTTTTTCTTTGGCTGTCGGGGCGGGCGAACGAGGCAAAATTCTACGCGTACAAGCAGCGGAATGCAGGCGAATTCCCTGTGGATTCAACCGTAATCGGCCCTACTTTCCGGTTTGAGATCTCTACTTCCGGCGTTGGGTCGGCTTGTTGTATGCGCTCTTTTGGCCCAGTTCCCCCTTGCTAAATCGTAGCGGCCCCGGACAACCCTTCAGAAAACAGAAGCCTAATCACCATTCTTACAGTTAAGTGTAAGGTCAGTCAAATATTTTCGAGTTTTCAGGGACGTGCGATCACCCGTCCCGCCGCAGTCGTGCGGGACGCAAACGGCTGCTCAAACGGCGTTCAGGTACCTAGCAATGTTCCGGGCTTGATGCCTGCGGTAGCTGCGAGGTCGGTCGCTGTGACCTTTTTGCCATCGCCAAGCTTTGCCTTGAGGATTTCGATTCGCCCGCCTTGCGCGGTCACGCTGAAACCCTGCGCGGAAATTTCGGCTACTTCGCCGATCTTGCCCTTGACGCCGCCAAATGTGCGCACTGGAAGCTTGCGCGCGTCGAAAAGCTGGAGCTTTACGCCGTTCAGGGTCGTCCATGCACCGGGCGCCGGATTGCAACCCCTGATGACGTTGTAAACGAAGTCGACATGGTTGGCCCAGTTGATGCGCGCTTCGGCTTCGCGGCACCAGCCTTCGTAGCTTGCCTGGGATTCGTCCTGGACGACCTCCCGATGCTTTCCTGCCATCACCAGATCGGCCGCTTCGAGCATTGCGGCGACACCCATCGGAAAGAGCCGGTCGAAATAGACGGTTCCCAGTGTGTCGTCGGGACTGATTGGCGTCTCCTTTTGCAGGATCACCTCGCCCTCGTCCAGGCCGTCGTTCGGCCGGAATATGGTCAGCCCTGTTTTTGTCTCACCTTTGATGATCGGCCAGTTTATGGAAGACGGTCCGCGGAATTTTGGCAATAACGAAGGGTGGTACTGGATCGTGCCGTTCTTCGGGATCTTGACGAACTCCTGCGGCGCGAATTGGAGAACGAAAGCCATGATCCCTATATCGACGCCAAGCGATTTCAGCTTTTCGTGCGCCTCGGGTGTCTTGAGCGACGGGTACTGAAACACCTGCACGCCCTTTTCCTGGGCCGCTACCTTGAGGGCGTCCGCGCGTGCGCCGGCTTTCTCGGGCGCGCAGAAAACGCCCGCGACGGTGTCGCCGCGAGCAAGGAAAGCCTCCAGCACTGCTTTGCCGAAATCCTGCTGTCCAATGATTGCGATTTTCATGTCAGGCAGCCTTTTTGGGGGGCGATGAAAGAGCGCCGGCCTTCTTGAGCGCGCCGATTTTTGACTCGTCATAGCCAAGCACAGTCTTGAGTACCTCGTCCGTATGCTCTCCCAGCAGTGGACTGCGCTCGATCTTCGCTGGCGAAGCGGACAACTTTATCGGCATGCCGACATTCCACCATTTGCCTCGCTGAGGATGGTCGATCTCCACATACATCTCCCGGCCGCGAATATGCTCATCCGTCGCCAGGTCTTCGGTGGACATGATGGGACCGCACGGCACATCGAGTGGATTGAGGATCGCCATGAATTCGCGTTTCGTATAGTTGGACGCAAACTTGGTCAGCAGCGTCCATAAGAGGCTCTGGTTCTTGCGGCGCTCCGCAATTGTCGCCAGACGTACATCGCTCACCAGGTCAGGCATGCCCACATCCGGCCCTATCCTTTTCGCAAGCGCCGTCCAGACCGCCTCCTGCACCACGACATAAAGCCAATCGTTCGCACCATGCGGCTTGCAATGGATGGCGTTGCCAAGTTGCCCGCCCCCCGAGTCGTTGCCTGCGCGCGGCACTTCACCCATGCCTTGATATGTCGGCACTGAGTATTCAGGAAGTGCGCCGCGCGTCAGGCGCTGGTGGTCGCGGAACTTCACCCGGCAAAGGTTCATAACGCCGTCCATCATGGCCACCTCCACGTACTGGCCTTCGCCCGTGCGGTTAGCCTGATGCAAGGCAGCAAGCAGGCCGATTGCAAGGTGCAGGCCGGTTCCGGAGTCGCCGATCTGTGCCCCCGTTACGAACGGCGCCCCTTCGGGAAGACCTGTAGTGCTCATCGCCCCGCCCATCGCCTGGGCGACGTTTTCATACGCCTTGAAATCCGCATAAGGTCCGGAGGAGCCGAATCCCTTGATGGAACCCATCACAATCTTCGGGTTGACCTCGTGGATCTTTTCCCAGGTGAACCCGAATCGATCCAGCACGCCGGGCCCGAAATTCTCCATGACGATGTCGCACTTTTTCAACAAGTCGACAAAGATCGATTTACCTTCTTCAGTCTTCATGTTGACGGTTATCGATCGCTTGTTGCAGTTCAGCATGGTGAAGTAGAGGCTGTCCGCATTGGGCACGTCCCGCAACTGGCCGCGAGTCGCATCGCCTTGCGGCGGCTCGAACTTGATTACGTCCGCGCCCATCCAGGCGAGCAGTTGCGAACAGGTCGGGCCAGCCTGCACGTGGGTCATATCGAGGATGCGGACGCCTTTCAGTGCTTCCATGCTTTTCTCCAAGAATTCCGGTCGGCAGGCGAAACGAAAACCACCCGTTCGCCTGGTTCGCTTACTTCTTCTTTGCGCTTTGGGGATTCAGGCTGGTAATGCGGCCGCTCTCGGTGCCGGCTGCTTCGTCAATGACGGCATTGATGAGCGTCGGCTTCCCTGAACGAAGCGCTTCTTCCATCGCCTTGCGCAGTTCAGCCGGCGTGGTCGCATGCACCCCGACGCCGCCGAACGCCTCGATGAGCTTGTCGTAGCGTGCGCCCTTCACGAAGACAGTCGGTGCAACGTCCGGCCCGCCGGTCGGATTGACGTCCGTGCCGCCGTAAACCCCGTTGTTGTTCATGATGACTATGCATACGGGCAGGTTGTAGCGGCAGATCGTCTCGACTTCCATGCCCGAAAATCCGAAGGCGCTGTCCCCTTCGATGGCGATCACGGGATCACGGCCGACGACCGCTGCAGCGACTGCAAACCCCATCCCGATCCCCATGATGCCCCAGGTGCCGACATCCAGCCGTTTGCGCGGCTTGTACATGTCGACGATGCTGCGCGTGAAATCCAATGCATTCGCGCCTTCATTCACCAGCACGGCGTCCGGGTTGGCCTTAACGATGTCGCGCACCACATTGAGCGCGCTGTGGAAATTCATAGGTGCCGGATTCTTGGCCAGCGTCTCGGCCATCTTTGCCAGATTCTTGTTCTTGCGCTCGGCGATAGCGCCTATCCATTCGGCGGGCGGCTTTGCCCAGTTGGAGCCGATTTGACTGAGAAGCGACGACACGCAGGACCCGATGTCACCGACCAACGGTGCGTCAATGCGCACGTTGCTGTCCATCTCCTGCGGCGAAATATCGATCTGGATAAATTTCTGGCCGCCCCACGCCTTGTGATCCTTGCCTCCCCAGGTCTTGCCCTTGCCGTGCGACAGCAGCCAGTTGAGGCGCGCGCCAACCAGCATCACCACATCGGCCCCGGGCAGCACGAACGAACGCGCGGCCGCAGCCGACTGCTCGTGGGTGTCGGGCAGCAGCCCTTTCGCCATCGACATCGGAAGGTATGGAATTCCAGTGCGTTCGATGAGGGCGCGAATATCCGCATCCGCCTGTGCGTAAGCTGCGCCCTTCCCTAGAAGGATCAGCGGGCGCTTGGCGCCTTTGAGCAGGTCAAGGGCTCGCTTGACTGCATCCGGCGCCGGAATCTGGCGTGGAGCCGGGTCGATAACCTTGATGAGCGAATCCTTGCCCGCCTGCGCGCCGATGGACTGCGCGAACAATTTGGCCGGCAGATCGAGATATACGCCGCCCGGACGCCCGGAAACGGCTGCACGAATGGCGCGTGCGATGCCAACGCCGATATCTTCCGCGTGCAAGACCCTGAAGGCGGCCTTGCATAACGGCTTGGCAATCGCGAGCTGGTCCATCTCCTCATAGTCGCCCTGCTGCAGGTCGACGATCTCGCGCTCGCTCGACCCGCTGATGAGGATCATCGGAAAGCAGTTCGTCGTCGCGTTGGTGAGCGCAGTGAGGCCATTCAGGAATCCCGGCGCAGACACGGTCAGGCAAATGCCCGGCTTCTGTGTCATGTACCCGGAAATCGCAGCGGCGTTTCCAGCATTCTGCTCATGGCGAAACGAGATGACGCGCATGCCTTCGGCTTGGGCCTTGCGCGCAAAATCGGTGATCGGAATGCCCGGCAGGCCGAAGATCGTGTCGATGCCGTTGAGCTTGAGGGAATCGATGACCAAATGAAATCCGTCGGTCATCTCCTGTGCTTGTGCGTCCTGGCCGGCACCGACCGGTTTAACGTCACCTGCGACTTGCGTCTCCACAGAACCCATTGTGGTCTCCTTTGAAGTGCTTCCGGAATGCCCGCCAGCCTGCGAATCGCGCGAGCTGCGAGTGCGGGGAACAATGGTAGGGAGCCACCCCCTCTCCAACCTTGACTGAGGTCAAGGTTTTTTGGACTAAAATTCCGGATTGGTCTGTCCGCGCAAGCCGCCGCAATGGCCTCCATAGCAAGTCATCCCCAGAGCAACACCGTCCGGCTCCAGCTCAGGCAAAGCCTCGTGCTCGGCGAGATGTCCCAGGCCCAGTGGAACGAGCTCGAGCCGCTCATGGAAATCGCCGACTATGGCAAGGGAGAACTGCTTGTTCGCCAGGGCGACACCGAGATGGAACAGTTTTTCGTGCTCGACGGCATGCTGAAGCGGGTCGTGTCCAACGCCGAAGGGCACGAGATGATCCTGCGCTTCGCCGCCGAGTCGGACATGGACACGTCGTACGCCGCCTGGCGACTCAAGACGCCGGCGCCTTATTCCATCGTAGGCGTCACGAAGGTGCGGACGGCGAAGATCCCCATGCCGCAATGGGTTGAATTCCTGGAACGGCACCCCGCGGTCAAGTCACGATTCGAATATGAAGTCATGAAACTCATGTCCGAGGTCATGGCGCATACCATCACGCTGCATCTGCTCGATGCCCCGGGCCGCCTGCTTCGATTTCAGAGAAAGCACCCCGAACTCGCCGGCCGGATCCCGAAGAAAGAACTCGCCGCATACCTCAACCTGACGCCTGAGACGCTGTCCAGGCTCAAGCAAAAGATCGGCGCGGAAGACTAGGCCCGTTTCATCCTGGCAAGCACGGCACTGATCATCGGCCAGCCGAGCAGGAAGAGGCCAAGCCCGGTGAGCCCGCCCACCAGCGGGGTAGAGAAGAAAATCGACATATCCCCCTGCGATACGAGCATCGCCTGTCGGAAGGACGCTTCAGCCCGGTCCCC
Source organism: Pseudomonadota bacterium (assembly GCA_025352885.1). Taxonomy (GTDB): domain Bacteria; phylum Pseudomonadota; class Gammaproteobacteria; order Burkholderiales; family SG8-39; genus SZAS-79. Next base: position 36,872 of record JANXRZ010000062.1, read on the forward strand.
GAGCACAATCGCGAGCACCAGCGGGGCGAGCGGGTAGTCCAGTTTCTTGAATACGTAGCCCATCACGCCGAACACGATCATCATCCAGACATCGAAGATCGAGTTGTGGACGGTGAAGGCGCCGATCGCGCAGATCACCATGATCACCGGCGCCACCACCGCGAAGGGGATTCTGAGGATGGCGGCAAAGAGCGGCACGCAGGTGAGCACGACAATGAGGCCGGCGATGTTGCCGAGGTACATGCTCGCAATCAGCCCCCAGACGAAGTCCTTTTGCTCGACGAAGAGCAACGGCCCCGGCTGAAGTCCCCAGATCAGCAACCCTCCCAGCAGCACGGCGGCTGTTGGGGAGCCTGGCACGCCAAGCGTAAGCATGGGCAGCAACGCGGAGGTGCCTGCGGCGTGAGCCGCGGTTTCCGGCGCGACGACGCCTTCGACCATCCCAGTGCCGAACTTGTCCCCGTCCTTCGAGAACCGCCTCGCCACGCCGTAGCTCATGAAGGACGCAGGAGTTGCCCCGCCAGGCACGATACCCATGAAGCACCCGACTGCGGATGAGCGAATGGAAGTCAGCCAGTACTTGGGCAGTTCCCTCCAGGTGTCGAGCACGACACGCATGTTCAACTTAGCCTTGGTGCCCCGAAATTCGAGCCCCTCCTCCAATGTCAGCAGGATTTCGCCGATTCCGAACAAGCCGATTACCGCCACCAGGAAGTCGAATCCGTTCAGCAGTTCAGTGTGGCCGAACGTCAGGCGCAGGGTGCCCGTTACGGGATCGGTGCCCACCGCAGCCAGGGCAAACCCGAGCATCATCGAGGCGATTGTCTTGAACGGGGCTTCCTTGCTCATGCCCACGAACGCGCAAAAGGTGAGCAGGTAGACCGCGAAGAATTCCGGGGGCCCGAATTCGAGGGCGAATCGCGCCACCACCGGCGACAGAAAGGTGATCATGATCACCGCAACCAGCGCGCCGACGAACGATGAAGTGAACGCGGCAGTAAGCGCCTCGCCCGCACGACCTTTTTGCGCGAGCGGATAACCGTCGAAGGTCGTTGCAACCGACCAGGGTTCGCCGGGAATATTGAAGAGGATCGACGTGATCGCTCCGCCGAAGAGAGCGCCCCAGTAGATGCACGAGAGCAGGATGATCGCCGAGGTAGTGCCGCCCGGGCTTTGCGCCATCGAAAAGGTGAGCGGCAGCAGGATGGCCACGCCGTTCGCCCCGCCCAGGCCGGGCAATACCCCGATGATCACGCCGAGAATCACGCCGGCAAACATCAGCACCAGGTTCTTCAGCGACAGGGCGATTGCGAAGCCCTGCATCAGCGACTGGATCTCCTCCATCAGTTCAACCCGAGCGCTGCTTCGAGCGGGCCCTTGGGCAACGGGATCTTGAACCACACTTCGAAGACGAGGAAGAACACCACGCTGTTGCCGATGCTCACAGCGGCGACGAGCCACCACGGGTACTTGCCGAGCCACCGCATGAAGAACGCTATGAAAAGCGACGAGGCCAGATACAGCCCCAGTGGGCCGATGAGCGCTGTGTAGATGGCCGTAGGGATCAGGACTGAGAAGACGAGCTTGAGCTTGCCCAGTTCCACGAAATCGGAATCATCGCGCCGCGCCGCGGCGAGCGCAGCAACAAGATTGATCACGCTTGCGATGCACAGGATCGCCCCGATGTAGAAAGGAAAGTAACCGGCCTGGGGCCCGTCTTCGCCCCATTTCGCACCCAGCCGGGCACTGTCATAAAGCACGATCGAACCGCACAGCAGGATGAAGATCGCGACCGCGATCTCCATGGTCCTGGTCTTTATCGCCGCGTTAGCGCCGGTTCCTTCCGCCATTTCGATCCCCCTCGATCGCCTGCGCCGGTTCGCCGGCTTGCGTCCTACTTGCCGGTGGCAATGAAGCCTGCGGTTTTCATGAGCATGACATGGCGGGCCTCTTCTTTCGCCACCCAGTCCGCGTATTCCTTTCCGTTCAGCGCGGTCTGGTTGAAAGCGCCCTTCTCCATGAAGTCCTTCCACTCCGGCGTTTCGCGAACCTTCTTGAGCAGGTCGATGTAGTACTGGACCTGTTCTGTAGAAACACCAGCTGCCATGAAAATCCCCCTCAACATCAGGTAGTCGACGTCGAGGCCCTGCTCTTTGCAGGTGGGGATATCCGCCCACGATTGGGTTGTCGTGACCTTTGCCTTGTAAGGCATGCGCTTGGGATCAAAAACACACAGCGGCCGAAGCTTGCCCGCGCGCCATTGCGCGACGGCTTCGATCGGGTTGTTCACCGTGGAATCCACGTGCTTGCCCACGAGCTGGACAGCTACGTCGCCGCCGCCCTTGAACGGGATGTAAGTGAATTTGATCCCGGTTTTTTGCTCGATTGCGGCGGTGATGATCTGGTCTTCCTGTTTGGACCCCGTGCCCGCCATCTTGAAGCGCTTGAGCTGGTCGCCGCTTCGCGACTTCGCTTCGTTAATGAAATCCTTGCTCGTCTTGAACGGCGCTTCGGCATTGACCCACAGCACGAACTGGTCGAGCGCCATCATCTGGACGGGTGTGAGGTCTCTCCAGTTGAACGGCACGCCGGTGGCAAGAGGCGTGGTGAAAAGGTTGGACAGCGTGATGATGATCTTGTGTGGGTCGCCCTTGGCGCCTTTGAAGTCGAGGAACCCTTCCGCGCCGGCACCGCCGCCTTTGTTGACGACGACCATCGACTGCTTCATGAACGAGTGCTTGGCGATGATCGACTGGATGATCCTCGCCATCTGGTCCGCGCCGCCGCCGGTACCGGCCGGGACCACGAACTCGACCGTCTTGGTGGGCTCCCACGCGGCGAACCCCGAGAGCGGCAGCGCCGCGAGCACTGATGCAGCGAGACCCGAGCGCAGCCCTTTCCTGATGCCTGCTTTCATGATTCCCGTCTCCTTGTGTGCGACCGTCCGTTATGGTGCGGCGGGCACTCTTCTCGTCGCGCTGCCAGGCAACCGCTACCCGGATTGTGTTTACGCCGGGCGGATTAGCCCTTGACTGCGGTCAAGAATCGACAGGCTTGCGCAGCCTCAGGCGCCTTGCGCCTTGCTTGCCGCGTGCTTGGCCCCGGCGCGTTTCGACAGCCACTTCCCGTATGCGACGACGAAGATGGCGCCGAGGGCCCCTGCCATCAGTTCCAGCGATAAGCCGCCGATGAGCGGCTTGCCCGCCGCATTGAACGTCATACCCATGCTGCCTTGCCAGTCTTTCAGCGCAATGTCAGTAACGAGCATCTCACCCGCGACCATCCCGATGAGCGCGGCGCCGATCGTAATGATGATGGGAAAACGTTCCATCAGGTTAAGCAAAAGCGTTGCACCGAAAATGACCAAAGGGATCGAAATTCCGAGGCCGAGAATCAAAAGCGTCATGTTGTTTCCCGCCGCAGCGGCAACCGCGATCACGTTATCCAGGCTCATGACGAGATCGGCAATGAGAATCGTCTTGATGGCGGCCATGAGGTTATCGCTCGATTCGATGTTCTCGTCGCCGTCCTCTTCGACCAGCAGTTTCACGCCGATCCAGAACAGGAGCAGGCTGCCCACCAGTTTCAACCAGGGCAGGGTCAGCAGCTGGACGGCGAAAATCGTGAGGACGATCCGCATCGCGATCGCGGCGCCTGCACCCCACATGATCGCTTTCTTCTGCTGGTGCACGGGGAGGGAGCGCGCCGCGAGTGCGATTACCACCGCGTTGTCCCCCGACAACACAACGTTCACCCCAATGATCTTCGCCAGCCCGAGCCAGAAGTCATAGGTACCGAGCATTTCAAACATCGCAGCGGTCTCCTCCTTTTTTGATGCGCGATTCTACTCGGACTCAGAACAGGCCGACCACCTTTCCGTTCACGATGTCGATCTTGTTCGCCGACGGGATCTTGGGCAGCCCGGGCATTGTCATGATGTCGCCGCAGACCATTACGACGAACTCAGCGCCCGCCGCCAGGCGGACTTCCCGAACGTTGACTACGTGATCCACCGGCGCTCCGCGAAGCGACGCATCGGTTGAAAAGGAAGACTGCGTTTTCGCCACGCACACGGGGTAGTGTCCATACCCGTCGTCCTGCAGCTTCTTGATCTGCGCCCTGATCTTCGTGTCGGCCGTGACTTCGGAGGCCCTGTAGATCTTCTTGGCGATCTTGTTGACCTTTTCCCACAGGGTGTCCGACTCTTCGTACACAAACTTGAAGTCCGACTTCTGCTCGCACAGGCCGACCACGATGTTCGCCAGTTCCGCCGCGCCCTTGCCGCCTTCGCCCCAATGGGAGGCCAACACTACGGGTACGCCCATCTTCTTCATCCGGTCATACAGCAGGTCGAGCTCGGCCTTGGTGTCGCTGGTGAACTTGTTGATCGAAACGACGCACGGGATTCCGTAGTTCTTCTGCACGTTCTCCACATGGCGCTCGAGGTTGACCATGCCCTTGGCGAGCGCCTCGACGTTTTCGGTGGTGATCGTTTTGAGGTCGGCGCCGCCGTGGTATTTCATCGCCCGCACCGTAGCGACAATGACCGCAGCCGACGGGCGAAGGCCCGACTTACGGCACTTGATGTCGACGAATTTTTCCGCACCCAGGTCGGCGCCGAAACCTGCTTCGGTCACGACGTAATCGGCCAGCTTGAGCGCGGCCTGGGTGGCGATAACCGAATTGCAGCCGTGGGCAATGTTCGCGAACGGCCCGCCGTGGATGAAGGCCGGATTGTTCTCGAGCGTCTGGACGAGGTTCGGCTTGAGCGCATCCTTTAGGAGCACAGTCATGGCGCCATGCGCGTGCAGATCCCTGGCGCATACCGGCTTCTGGTCGCGCGTGTACCCAATGACGATGTTGCCGAGGCGCTTTTTCAAATCCTCGATGGAAGTGGCCAGGCAGAAGATGGCCATGACTTCCGAGGCCACGACGATGTCGAAGCCGTCCTCGCGCGGGTAGCCGTTGGCGGTTCCGCCGAGGGCGATGGTGATGTCACGCAACGCTCGGTCGTTCATGTCCAGCACCCGCTTCCACTGGATGCGGCGTATATCTATCCCCAGTTCGTTGCCGTGATTGATGTGGTTATCGATGAGCGCGGCGAGCAGGTTGTTCGCGAGCTGGATCGCGCCGAAGTCGCCCGTGAAATGGAGGTTGATGTCTTCCATGGGTACGACCTGCGCGTAACCGCCCCCTGCAGCGCCCCCTTTCACGCCGAACACCGGACCCAACGAAGGCTCGCGCAGGCAGATAACGGCCTTCTTGCCGATGTAATTTAGCGCATCGCCCAGGCCCACGGTCGTCGTCGTTTTGCCCTCACCTGCCGGCGTCGGGCTGATCGCAGTTACCAGGATCAGCTTGCCGTTTTTGCGGTCCTTCAGCGTGTCGAGGTACTCGAAGGAGACTTTCGCCTTCGTGTGACCGTACGGCTCCAGGTGTTCCTCGGCAATGCCAAGCTTCTCGAGCGCGACTTTGTTGATGCGCTGCATGGTCGCCGCTTGGGCGATTTCGATATCCGACGGCATGAGGCTGTCTCCTGGTTTTGTGACTGAAGGCGGAACTGGATTCGCGCAACTATAGGGCGGCCGCCCGTATGGGGCCCTTGACAGAAATCAAGCCGGGTAAGGGAGCCTGCTCAGCCGTACATGTGCTGCAGCGTTTTTCCCTTGCCGTAACCCGGGTCCCCCGGCGCCTGGCCACCCTTCGTGACCCTGACGGCGCAGTACTTGAATTCCGGGATCTTCCCGAATGGGTCGAGCTTGGGGTTCGTAAGCATGTTCGCCGCGGCTTCGTAGAAGGCAAACGGGATAAACACCGCGCCGCGCGGTGTGCCCTCGTCGGCACGCGCATATAGCGAAATTTTTCCGCGCCGGGATTCGACCGTTATGACGTCACCCGGCTTCGCGTCGAGGCCTGCAAGGTCCAGCGGATGAATCGAGCAAACCGGTTCCGGCTCGATGGCATCGAGCACCGCCGCCCGGCGCGTCATGGCCCCCGTATGCCAATGCTCGAGCTGGCGGCCCGTGATCAGCACCACGGGATAATCAGCGTTCGGCCGCTCGTCCGCCGAAATGAGGTCGGCCGGTACGAATTTGGCACGGCCGGTCGCCGTGGGGAAGACATCGGTGAACACGACAGGTTGGCCGGGATCCCCTTCGTTCTCGCAGGGATAGATCACGCACGAGTCGCGCTCGAGCCTCTCCCACGTAATGCCGGCAATCGAGTTCATGCCCTTGCGCATCTCGTCGAAGACTTCTTTGGGATGCGTGTAAGTCCAGTCCAGATCAATCCGCCGCGCAAGCTCGACAAGAATCCAAAGGTCCGCCTTTGCCTCACCCGGCGGCTCGATCGCCTTGCGGCCGAGCTGCACCATGCGGTCGGTATTTGTGAAGGTTCCGGTCTTCTCGGGGAAGGCAGTCGCCGGCAGGATGACGTCGGCGAGGTAGCAGGTTTCGGTCAGGAAAATGTCCTGCACGACCAGGTGCTCGAGCTTGGCCATCGCCTGGCGCGCGTGGTCCACATCCGGATCCGACATCGCGGGATTTTCGCCCATGATGTACATCCCCTTGACCTTTCCCGCGTACGCCGCGTCCATGATTTCGACGACTGTAAGGCCTGGTTTGGTATCGAGCTTGGTGCCCCACAGCGCCTCGAACCGCTTATTGGCTTCCGGATTGTCAACACGCTGGTAGTCGGGGAACATCATCGGGATCAGGCCCGAGTCGGAGGCGCCCTGCACGTTGTTCTGGCCCCGCAACGGATGCAGCCCGGTACCCGGGCGCCCCACCTGTCCCGTCATCAGCGTGAGCGCAATCAGGCAACGCGCGTTGTCAGTGCCATGCACATGCTGCGAGATTCCCATGCCCCAGAGGATCATGGAGCCCTTGGAAGTGGCATAGAGTCGCGCGACTTCGCGGATGGTCTGCGCAGGGATGCCGCAGATCGGCGCCATCTTCTCAGGCGAGAACAGTTTTGCGTTCTCCTTGAGCGCCTCGTAGCCGCTGGTGCGGTCGCGGATGAACGCTTCGTTCACGAGCCCCTCGTCGATGATCGCGTGGATCATCGCGTTCAGGAGGGCCACGTCCGTATCCGCGTTGAACTGCAGGAAATGCGCCGCATGGCGGGCGAGTTCCGTCCTGCGCGGATCGGCGATGATCAGCTTAACTCCGTTCTTGGCCGCATTTTTCATCCAGGTGGCGGCGACAGGATGGTTGACCGTCGGATTCGCCCCGATGACGAACACCACCTCGGCTTTCAGCACGTCGCTGACCTGGTTGGACACCGCACCCGACCCGACACCTTCGAGGAGCGCCGCGACCGAAGAGGCGTGGCAAAGCCGGGTGCAATGGTCGACGTAGTTCGAGCCGAAGCCGGTACGGACCAGTTTCTGGAAGAGATACGCCTCTTCATTTGAGCCCTTGGCCGAGCCGAACCCGGCGAGCGCATAACGTCCCTCGCCCTTGCCGCCTGAGTCACGGATCTCCCGCAATCCCGTGGCCGCGGCCTCGAGCGCTTCTTCCCAGGTCGCCTCACGGAAGGCCTCCGACCAGTTGGCCGGATCGACCGTGAACGTTGCCGATTTAGGCATGCCGGGCTTGCGGATAAGCGGCTTGGTCAGGCGCTGCGGATGGTGGGCGTAGTCGAAACCATACCGCCCCTTGACGCACAGCCTGCCGTGGTTGGCGGGGCCGTCTCGCCCGGTCACGAACTTGATGACGTTTTTTTCCACGTGGTAGGTGAGCTGGCATCCCACGCCGCAGAACGGGCACAGCGATTCGACCTTCTTGTCGATCTTCGCCAGTCCCGCTTCGCGCGCCGGCATGAGCGCACCGGTCGGGCACGCCTGGACACACTCGCCGCACGCCACGCAGGTCGACGCACCCATAGGATCGTCGAAGTCGAATACGATCTTCGAGTGCTCGCCCCGGAACGCGTAGCCGATCACGTCGTTTACCTGCTCCTCGCGGCACGCGCGAACGCACCGGGTGCATTGGATGCACGCGTCCAGGTTGACCGCGATGCCAGGATGCGACAGGTCCGCGGGCGGCTCCGACCGGCCGGGGAAACGCGGCAGGCCGACATCGAGCCTGGCCGCCCACTGGTCCAATTCGGAGTCGACTCGATACTCCTTCTCCGGCATGTCGGAGAGCAGCAGTTCGAGCACCATCTTTTGCGAGAGCCGGGCCCGCTCGCTGTCCGTCGTGACTTCCATCCCTTCCTTGGGATAGCGGCAGCAGGAAGGCGCCAGTACGCGTTCGCCTTTTATTTCGACGACGCACGCGCGGCAGTTCCCGTCCGGCCGCATGCCCGGCATGTAGCACAGGCGCGGGATCTCGACCCCATTGCGCTCGGCGGTCTCGATGATCGTTTCGTCGGGGCGCCCGACGACGGTCCTGCCGTTGAGCTTGAACTCGATCGGCATGGTCGCGAGCTGCTGGGTGCCTACCCTTTCCATCAAGCCACCTCTTGCGGGAAGAATTTCATGACGCTCAACACGGGATTGGGGGCAGCCTGGCCCAGGCCGCAGATGGAAGCATCCATCATCGCGGTTGAGAGCTCCTTAAGGAGCGGTTGGTTCCATTTCGGCGCATTCATGAGCGCAAACGCTTTCGCTGTCCCGACACGGCACGGTGTGCACTGGCCGCAGGACTCCTCCTTGAAGAACCGGATGAGGTTCTTTGCCGCATCCGAGGCTTTGTCCTTATGCGACAGGATCACTACGGCTGCGGAGCCGATGAAGCTCCCGTGAGGCTGCAAGGTATCGAAATCGAGCGGTACGTCGCCAAGCGATGCTGGAAGGATCCCGCCTGACGCGCCGCCGGGGAGGTAAGCGTAGAACTCATGTCCCTCCGCCATCCCGCCGCAATATTCAGCCACCAGTTCCTTGACCGTGATGCCGGCGGGAGCGAGGTGGACGCCGGGCTTCCTGACCCGGCCGGAGACCGAAAACGAGCGTAACCCCTTGCGACCGTTCCTGCCGTGAGAGGCGAACCACTGCGCGCCTTTCTCGACGATCTCACGGACCCAATAGACCGTTTCCATGTTGTGCTCAAGCGTCGGACGGCCGAAGAGGCCGACTTGCGCGACGTAAGGGGGACGCAAGCGGGGCATACCGCGCTTGCCCTCGATCGACTCGATCATCGCGGATTCTTCGCCGCATATGTACGCACCGGCGCCGCGCCGCAAATGAATTGGCGGGAGGGAACATGGCGCGTTCTTCTTGAGCTTTTCCAGTTCACGCTCGAGCACCGCCCTGCACCCTGCGTATTCATCGCGCAGGTAAATCCAGATCTCGCCAACGCCCGCGACCCATGCTGCGATGAGCATCCCTTCCAGGAAGCGATGCGGATCGCGTTCGAGGTAGTAGCGGTCCTTGAAAGTGCCCGGCTCGCCCTCGTCGATGTTGACCGCCATGTTGCGCGGCTCGGGTTCTGCCGCCACCAGCCGCCATTTTCGCCCGGCCGGGAATCCCGCGCCTCCCAGCCCGCGCAGCCCGGAGTCTTCCATGATCGTGGTGAGTGCGTCGCGGGTGTGCTTTCCCGAAATGCAGTCGGCGAGCAACGCGTATCCGCCGTCGCGCCGATACGCTGCAAAGTCGACGTACTTCGGTTCGAAGCTTTTCGTAAGCCGCTCGCGCACATGGTGGGCCACCGCCTCCACGCTTGCGCCGAGGACCGGGTTCTGACCGACGACGACTGCGGGAGCCGACTCACAGCGCCCGATGCACGGAGCGGCCAGCACGCGGACCTCGCGCCCGAGGAGTGCCGGCAATTTCTTGAGGAGGTCCTGGGCGCCGGCCATTTCGCATGAGATCGAGTCGCAGACCCGCACGGTCAGCAAAGGGGGCGCCGCTTCGCCCTCTTTCACGATGTCGAAGTGGTGATAGAAGCTTGCGACCTCATACACCTCGGCCATAGCCATGCGCATCTCCTGCGCGAGCGCCGCAAGGTGCGCTGCGGACAGGTGACCAAAGGCATCCTGGATCTTGTGCAGGTGTTCGATGAGCAGGTCCGGGCGACGGGGTTCATCGGCGAGAAGCCGGCGCACCTCTTCCAACGCCTTGGGGTCGACCCTGCGGCCCTTGGGGGATCCTCGCCTTTGCTTGCGACTCGCGGCCGCGCCTTCTGCCGCCGAAACGGCGTCGGACTGCTTCAACTTCGGCGGAATGGACTCATTGGAACCACCCATGTTGCGCTGCCTCCTTGTAGCCCGCCATTATCCGGCACCGGAGAGGTCGGAATCTTGACTGCGGTCAAGCACCCTGCTTTAGTTCCGCCATGTGCAGAGCGCTCCTTTACCTCGGGCAGCCCGTGTTGCTCGACAACTTGCTGTTCCAGCCCGATTCTGCCTTGGTGCGGCAGAGCTATATGCCCAAGATGCTTCACATGCTCAATCTCGCAGGCTTCGGGATGCGCGCATGGGATCCCGCGACCCCGGACGCCGAGCGGCCTTTCTCGTATTACTCGCAGTCCCTGCCGGTTTTCGACCGGAACCTCAAGGGACTGGCTGAAAAGATCCGGCCCGGCTGCGTCCTCGCCCATGTCCGTGGGGTGGCCTACAGCACCCGCGTCGAGATCTCGCTGCAGAACGTCCATCCTTTCCACTTCGCGGGGGTTCCGCTCGTCCTCGCGCACAACGGGGACCTCGCGCGCTTTGCGGAGATGAAGCCTCGCCTAATGCCCCATGTCCGCCCCGAGTTCGCAGCGCAGATCCACGGCACCACTGACAGCGAATGGGTCTATGCGCTCCTCGTGTCGCAACTGGACGATGCGCATCGCCGGCCAAGTGCGGTCGAATTGACCGCTGCCATAGAACGCACGCTCTCGATCCTCAGGCAGGCCAGGGCGGAAATCGGCATTTCAACGTCCTCGTCACTCAATCTGTTCATCGCCGACGGGAGCCAGCTGGCCGCGGTGCGGTATTGCTTCGACTTCGGATGTTATGCCACGGAGGATCCCGATCGCGTTCACGAGGCCAACCTTTCGTACCTCAGTCTCTGGTACACGACGGGTCGCGATTACGGCCTGCATGAGGACGAGTGGAAGATGACCGGCGGCGTGGAAAACGCCGATTCGATCCTGATCGCCTCCGAGCCGCTCACGCGCGACACCGCAGCCTGGGTGGAGGTACCTGAATACGGGATGATGCACGCCGAGTTGAAAGGCGGGTGCCCGGTCGTGACCCTGAAGTACCTCGATTGAAGACGCGCGCCTAGGCGCCTGCGACCAGCTGTCCGTGATAGGCGGCGGTCAACGGCGCGACTTCGATCGCCGAATCGACGCTCGCCTGGCTCATGAGCCTCGTGAGCCGGCGGTTGGTCAGCGCGATCGAGCCGAGCAGGCTGCGCTGCAGGGCCCGGTGAACCTTTGTGGCCAGCGTCCCGGGCTGGAGGTAGAGCGATTCGAACCGGTGTTTCGGGAATTCAAGCAGCAGCGCGGGCTCGCGGGCATAGGCGCCAACCCCGTGCGCTCGCCCCTCGAGCACGCTCATGAACCCAAACACTTGGCCCGGGCCCAGGACCGCAACCCGGCGCTCGGACACGCCCCTGCGGGCGACCATCTCCGCGGCTCCCCTCACGACAAGGAAGCACGCGGAGGCCTCCTGGCCGATCACGAAGATCCGGTGACCCCGCGGCACTTCGACAAGCTTTCCCAGTCCGGCCACCTCCTCGATCTCGCCGGCGTCGAACCCTTCGAAGAAAGCAAGGCGCGCAAGAAACGCGCGCCATTCAAAAGCGGCGTGCCGCGATCGCGCGACCCCATCGAGCGGATCCATGCAGGCTGCCTCGACCCGGGCGGCGCGATCCTCCCCCGACTCGCACGCGAGGACGCGCGCATTGAGCTGGCCAAGCTTGTCGGACAGGACCAAAGTGATTTCGTGCTGGATGCGCAGGGCCGCGGCGTGGCGCTGCGCAACGAGTGCCCGGAAATCGTCCCGATCGATAAACCAGCCGTCCACATTTGCCACCGCGTTAACGGTTGCCGTGCAGGTGCCGTGGTCGATGAGCGCCATCTCGCCGAACACGCTTCCCGGCCCGAGCAGCGCCACCGTAAGCGCCTCTCCTCCGGGCAGTCTTACCACGGCTTCGGCCGAGCCCTCGCGCAGGAGCCACGCGCCTCGCGCGGCATCGCCATGCCGCACCAGCTGGGAGCCTTTGAGGAATGAAACGGGCCTTGCCACCGAAAGCAGCAAGTCCCTTGCTTCTGCGTCCAGGCGCTCGAGAAAGGCGGTTCGCGGCATCCCCGGCACGTCGGTCCTCCAGTGTGGATTGTCGAAGTTTAATTAGTACAGAATGAATTCCCGTGCGGCTCCCCTGCCATTTCGTTTTCCAAAAACGGAAACCCCTTACTTTAGAATCCTGAGAAGGTTGTGATGGGCATCGGTGAAGGTGGGCAGGTCCGCGCGATCCTCGATCGGCACCGCCGCGTCCTTCAGATGCCTCGAAGCGAGCAGCGCTTTGTTGCGCGTCACGAGCACCTGGTCCGTCGACGAACGCCAGTAGCCCGGGCCGTTCTGGTCTTCGTCGGGAGAGTCTGAAACCACCACCGCCTCGAACCCGAGCTCCGAGGCGAGGCGCTTGATTACCGGCAGCAGCTCCACATAACGGTTGGTTGCCTGAAAAACGATGACACCGTCGGCTTTGATGTGCTTGGCATAAAGCGCCATCGCTTCTCGCGTGATGAGGTGCATGGGGATCGAGTCGCCCGAGAAGGCGTCGATCCCCAGGACGTCGTAATTTCGCGGCGGCTCCCGCTCGAGGCTCAGGCGGCCATCGCCCATCACCACCGAAGAGCGCGCCGCACCGTCGGCAAGGAAGGTGAACTCCTTTCTAGCGATATCGACCACACGTGGGCTGATTTCATAAAACACCATGGCATCGCCCGGCCGGCCATACGAAGCGATTACGCCTGCACCCAGGCCGATCACGCCGATCTCCCGCTGTCGGGCGGGAGCCATTTCACGCAAGGCGGCAAAGACCCGCCCATAACCCGAGGTCGGCCCGAAGTAATCAGCCGGCGTATTGCGGAACGCCTCGCCGAGGAGTTGCCCGCCGTGCATGATCGCGCCGTGGTACATGGCGCGGTAAGGCGCCGGCTCCGGGCGATCGCGCGTCCTCACGACGCCATAGAAATCGCGCTCCATCACGCGCATGCCGCTCGAATACTCGAACGCCCCCCGCACGACGAAGACGAGGGTCACGGCGGCAACCGCCACTCCGGCCAGCCTCGCGAGGCCAGAGAGGCGCAGGGGCAACAGCAACGCGAGCAGGAACAACGCGATGCCAAGCTCGAAGTAGCCCTTCAGCAGAAGCGGCGCTGCAATCGCGATGAGGACTGCGCCGACCGCGCCGCCAATTGAAATCATCAGGTAGAAGCGCGTGAGATGCCGGGGATCCGGTTTGAGGCGGGCCAATTCCCCGTGACAAACCATGCAGGCGACGAACATCCCGGTGAAGTACAGCGGCACGGCGACGGCCAGCTTGAGCGATGCGATTTCGAACGCCATCCAAGGCGTGAGGATGCCGAGCGCAACGAGGTACGGCCCCCGGCGGTACCAGCGTGGGTGGTCGAACGCGAAAATAAAAGTGAGCAAATACAAGGCAAGCGGCAACACCCAGAGGAACGGCACGCTCGAGATGTTCTGGGTCACATGGTTGCTCACTGCCAGCAGCATCACGGAGGCCATCGCCGCCAGCGACAGCCACTTGAATTGCACCGCCCAGCCAAGCGGCGCGGCTGCAGTCTCCTCGCTTGCGGCGACCAAGCCCGGCGCCCCGACGCCAGCACGCACCGAGCCCCATGCCGTTGCCGCGCACAGGGCGACGAGGCAAGCGAACAAGCCTGACCAGGCCCATCCCAGCTGCGGTAGCGTGAAGTACGGCTCGAGCAAAACCGGGAAGCCGATCAGCGCAAGTAGCGATGCGAAATTCGAAAGCGCGAACAGACGGTAAGGGACCGCGCTCCTGAACCGCTGCCAGTACCAGGCCTGCAACAAGGGAGTGGTGGTCGAAAGGAGAAAATACGGCAGGCCGATCGTCGCCGCGAGCAGCAGCAGGATGCGGCCGACCGGCTCTTCGTCCCCCAGCGGCTTCCATCCAGAGGAGGCAAGGATCGGCAGGCATGCAAGCGATACGAGCAGGAGAGCGATGTGAAGCATCGCCTGCCGGCGCAGCCCCAGCCGGGTCGTCAGGTCCGCGTAACCGTACCCCGCAAGCAGGACCGCCTGGAAAAACACCAGGCACGTCGTCCATACCGCCGCGGAGCCGCCGAACCACGGGAGGATCTGCTTGGCGATGATCGGCTGGACGAGGAACAACAGGAACGACGACAGGAAAATCGTCGCCGCGTACGGAAGGACGTCGAGGCGACCCGAGGCCGCAACGCGCAAACCCGCCTGTTCGGCCGTAACGGCCGCTGCACCGTTCTCCATGCGGTGCCCGGCTACTTCAGGACCGACTTGAGCGTCTTGCCCATCTCGCCCGGATTGCGCGTCACCTTGATGCCGCACTCTTCCATGACGGCGAGCTTTTCCTGCGCGGTGCCCTTGCCCCCGGAAATGATCGCGCCGGCGTGGCCCATGCGCTTGCCGGGAGGCGCCGTGAGGCCGGCGATGAACCCGATCACCGGCTTTTTCATGTGCGCCTTGATCCAGCGCGCGCAGTCTTCCTCATCCGATCCGCCGATCTCCCCGACCATGATGACCGCTTCGGTCGCCGGGTCGTCATTGAAACGCTTCATGACGTCGATGTGCTTGAGCCCGTTTACCGGGTCGCCGCCAATCCCGACGCAGGACGACTGACCGAGACCGAGTTCCATGAGTTGCCCGACCGCCTCATACGTAAGCGTGCCGGAACGCGATACGACGCCGATCGGCCCTTTCTTATGGATGTGGCCGGGCATTATGCCGATCTTGATTTCCTCGGGCGTGATGAGTCCCGGGCAATTCGGCCCGATCAGCAGCGTCTTTTTTCCCAGCATCTTGTACTTGGTGCGAATCATGTCGCGCACCGGGATGCCTTCGGTGATGCAGATCACCAAGTCAAGGCCGGCCTCCACTGCCTCGTCGATCGCGGCCGCGGCGAAGGGCGGCGGCACGTAGATCACCGAAACATTCGCACCCGTCTTGTCTTTCGCTTCTTTGGCTGTGGCAAAGATCGGAATGCCTTCGAAATCCTCACCTGCCTTTTTCGGGTTTACGCCGGCCACATAGCAGTCCTTGCCGTTGGCGTATTCGCGGCTCATGCGGGTGTGGAACTGGCCGGTCTTGCCGGTAATGCCCTGCGTCATCACCCGGGTGTTCTTGTCGATGAGGATGCTCATTTTTTCCCCGCGGCGGCGGCGACGACCTTCTGGGCGGCGTCACTCATGTTGTTGGCGGAAATGATCGGCAGGCCCGAATCGGCGAGGATCTTCTTGCCGAGTTCTACGTTCGTGCCCTCCAGGCGGCAAACGAGCGGCACCGAAAGCTTCACCTGCCTTGCGGCTTCCACGCAGGCAGCGGCAATGACGTCGCACTTCATGATCCCCCCGAAGATGTTGACGAGGATCGCCTTCAGCCCGGGGCTTTTCAGCATGATCTTGAAGGCCTCCGTGACTTTCTCGGCCGTCGCGCCTCCGCCCACATCCAGGAAGTTTGCCGGACTGCCGCCGTAGACCTTGATGATGTCCATGGTGGCCATGGCAAGACCCGCGCCGTTCACCAGGCAGCCGATGTTGCCCTCCAACTGGATGTAGTTGAGGTCGTACTTGGAGGCCTCGACTTCGGCCGGATCCTCTTCTTCGAGATCGCGCATTGCCACGATCTCAGGATGGCGATAGAGCGCGTTGTCGTCGAAGTTGAGCTTCGCATCGAGCGCGATGACCTTGCCATCGCCCGTCGTGATGAGCGGATTGATCTCCGCAAGGGAGGCATCGGTCTCGTCGAAGCACTTGTACAGTGACTTGAGCAGGTCGCGCGCCTTGGGCACGAGCGGCGCCGCGATGCCGATCTTCCCGGCCATGTCTTCGGCCTGCGCGTCGGTCAGGCCGGCGCCCGGGTCGACGAATACCTTGTGAATCTTTTCGGGGGTTTTCGCAGCCACTTCCTCGATGTCCATCCCGCCCTCGGAGCTCGCCATGAGCGCCACCCGCTGCGTGCCGCGATCGACGACCATGCCGATGTAGAGCTCCTGCTTGATATCGGCGCCCTCTTCCACCAGCAGCCGCCGCACTTTCTGCCCGTGCGGGCCGGTCTGGTGCGTCACGAGCTGCATGCCCAGGATCTCGGAGGCTTTTACGCGTACTTCCTCGAGCGACTTGGCCACCTTGACGCCGCCGCCCTTGCCTCGCCCGCCGGCATGGATCTGGGCCTTCACCACCCAGACTTTCCCGCCCAGCCCTTTGGCCGCCGCAACCGCCTCGTCGACGGAGAAGCAAGGCGTGCCGCGCGGCGTGACCACACCGTATTTACGGAACAGCTCCTTGCCCTGGTACTCGTGGATCTTCATGTGTTCACTCCCCCCCGCGTTTTCACTTTGTTTTTGAATCCGCCCCGCGATACCACTTCGGATACATCCTGCGCACCGTATCCGATTGGGCGTCGAGCGCATGGCACTGGTCGATCTGGAAAGGCTTTTTCCCATCCGCGGGCGCCTCCCTGCGCTCGCCGGCGAAGGTTTGGATCGCCGCGGTCGGGAAGAACCCGAGCATCTCCGAAATATGCGTGCAGCCGCGCACGCCGCCGAACAATTCCCTGACTTTCTTGCGGAAGCCACCCATCAGGTTGAGCCCGACCAGTTTCGAGTACGCCGGCCCGATGGTCTCGCACCCGCCCGGGTAGGGCACCGCATCGGAAACGGCCACTGCACCGACGACGTTGAGCTTCGGATCGATGGTCAGGCGCACCGACATATCATGCACCGGCAGCCCCGCGCGGCGCACGCCTGTTTGCAAAGTAAAGTCGTGATTCTTGATATCGGTCAAGTGGCCTTCGATGTCCCAAAGACCGTCCGCACGTTTGTAACCTTCGAAGCGCACGCGCCGCGTGTGGGTGAGCTCGCGCTCTACGTCCTGGATCGGGAGGGGCATTGAGGGAAGGGCCGGAGGGCATCGTAGGGCATGCTGCAATGCGAGCAAGTTTACCACTGCTAGAATTCCAACCTACTGTCGCCAAAGATGAAATACATCCTCGCACTCGATCAGGGCACGACCAGTTCTCGCGCAATAGTCTTTAATGAGGAAGGCACTGCGGTTTCCAGTGCGCAGCGCGAGATTCGCCAGATTTATCCCCGGCCCGGCTGGGTCGAGCATGACCCCGTCGAGATTTTCGCCTCGCAACGCGACGTGGCTCGCGAGGCGCTCGAGCGCGGCGACATCGGCTCGGCCGAGTTGGTGGCCGCGGGGATAACGAACCAGCGCGAGACCACGATTCTCTGGGACCGCCAGAGCGGCGAGCCGCTCCACAATGCCATTGTGTGGCAGGACCGTCGCACCGCCGCAGAGTGCGCGAAGCTACGCGAGTCCGGTGTCGAAAACCTCATCAAGAACAAGACCGGCCTCGTGCTCGACCCGTACTTCAGTGGGACGAAGATCGCCTGGCTGCTCGATAACGTGCCCGGCGCCCGGGCGCGTGCAGAGCGCGGCGAACTAGCTTTCGGCACTGTGGACACGTGGCTCGCATGGAACCTTTCGCAAAGCCGGCTGCATGTCACCGATCCGTCGAACGCCTCGCGCACGATGCTCTTCGATATCCACAAAGGCGACTGGGATGAAGAGTTGCTGCAGATTCTCAGGGTGCCGCGAGCCATCCTGCCGGACGTCCTCGCCTCGTCGGGTGCGTTTGGCATGATCGCGCCGGATGTCCTCGGCGAACCGGTGCTGATCGCAGGGATTGCGGGCGACCAGCAGGCGGCTCTGTTTGGACAGGGCTGCCACAAGGCGGGCATGGGCAAGAACACGTATGGCACCGGCTGCTTCATGCTCATGCATACAGGGGACCGTGCGGTCACCTCGAGCAATGGCTTGCTTACTACTTCGTGCGCGCAGATGGGCCGCAGCCGCGATGCGCGCGACGTCGAGCGCGAATACGCGCTGGAAGGCAGCGTGTTCGTCGGCGGCGCCGTCGTGCAATGGCTTCGGGACGAATTGCGCTTCTTCAAGTCCTCCGCGGAAATCGAATCGCTTGCCGCAAGCGTGCCGGACAATGGCGGCGTCTACCTCGTCCCGGCCTTCGCGGGCCTGGGCGCGCCGCATTGGGATCCTTACGCGCGCGGCGCCATCCTGGGCCTGACGCGAGGATCGGGGCGGGAGCACATCGCGCGTGCGGCGCTCGAGTCGATTGCGTTCCAGACGGCGGACTTGCTCGATGCCATGCAGCGGGACGCCGGGCGAAAGCTGACCGAGTTACGCGTCGATGGCGGTGCCACGGCGAACAACCTCCTCATGCAGTTCCAGGCCGACATCCTCGGCGTGCCGGTGCTGCGTCCGCGGGTGCAAGAGACCACTGCGCTCGGCGCCGCTTACCTCGCGGGACTTGCGACCAACGTGTGGAAATCTCGCGAAGAGATAGCCGCGCATTGGGAAATCGAGCGCACGTTCGAGCCGCAGATGAAAGAAAGCGCGGTGGCCGACCTGCTCGGCCGCTGGCGCGAAGCGGTCCATCGAAGCCTGCGCTGGGCCGAGCAAGGCTAGACGCCGCTTCAAGTGCGGAACGGGACGTACGGATAAATCGGGGTGGCGGATCACTGGATCGTTTCGCTTTTCCCGGCGTGACATTCAATACAATCCCTTGGATGCGATAGCATCTGCGCCTGCAGTGACCCGCTGCAAGGGGGAATGCGAGCATGAGTTTCGACGCAAGAACGCTGCTCGTCGTTGGCGGCCTCCTTTCCTGGACGCTCGCCGCAGCCATCGAATTCCAAGCGCTGCGCCCGGATCGGGACCATGTGCTGCCGGACCCTTGGACGATCGGATTGCTCGCCAAAGGGCTGGGCCTGAACCTGCTCTCGCAGCGCGGACTAATCCCGGATTTGTGGTCCATCTCGGTGGCCAACGCGCTTTTGCTGATGGGACCGCTTTTTTGCTACTCGGCGCTGCAAAGGATTCGCGGCGTAGCAACCAACTATTTCCTCGTGGCGGCCGTCCCTCTCGGCGTGGGCGTGCTTCTGACCATCATCGGGTTTGCTCCAGAGCAGTTCCCGGCCCGAACGCTGGTCTTCACGTGTGCCGGGCTCTTCGGCTTCGCGCTTAACACGTGGTCGCTCGGCCACCTTTGGCGCGACGGCTACAAGGCCGGCGTCGTGCTGATTCTAGGCTCGAGCGCCGTGCTCGCCACCATAGGCATTGCCCATGCGGTTGCGGTCATGAGCGGGGGAATCGCGGGCCTATTCGGCGGCAGCAGCATCCAGATCGCTCTCTACACGATCAACGATGTGTGCATCGCGCTGGGCACGTTCGGTTACATGGACATGCTTCGCACGACCCGGAACAAGCAGGCGCCGATCGATCCCGATCTCCTGCCCGATGCGCTCACCGGCTTATACAGCCGGCGTTCCTTCATATCGGGCGGACAGGCGGAACTTGCACGCGCGCGTGCAAGGGGAGAACCGATGAGCGTGATGAAGATCCAGATCGACGGGTTCGATCCGCTTACGACCTCCCACGGCCGGACATTCGCGGACCACCAGTTCAAGCGCGTTTCGGCCGAAGTCCAGCGGGACATCCGTAACTTCGACCTTGCCGGTCGCCTGTCTTCCACCACCGTCGGGGTTCTCATGCCCGAACTCGGTCTGGCGGAAAGTCATGCCATGGCGGAGCAAATCCGCACGGCGGTCCAGTCGCAGGAGGTCAGCCACCACGGCACGCCGATGCGCCTGACAGTGAGCATAGGGTTGTGTACCGCCGATTCGGAGCACGTGGACCTGGAGTCGGTCATGGCCCTTGCGGCCGCATGCCTGCACCGGGCGCGTCTTGCCGGCGGCAACCAGGTGGCCACGCCTGCTTCGATTCCCTCGAAGGAGTTTATCGAAGGGACCATCTGACTTGGCAAGCCGAATTTAGGCCAATTGCCTGTCTGGCCCCCTTCCAGTTACTAGTTCTCCGGCCAATTCGTGTATCGGTACATTCAAAGCTAGGCGGCGGGCTTGATTCCTTCGTCGGCCAAATAGGCGCGGATCACGCTGTCTACGTCCGGATCGGCCTTGAACCCCATGCCGAGCGCGCGCGGCGTGCGGAACTTGACGGGCCAGCCCGCGACGATTTTCTGGATCCGCTCGTCCGGCTTGTAGACGACGCGGCTGGCTGCCGCCTCCCCGGCGACGCGCCGCATCGCATTGATCATTTCCGAAACCGGCACGGTGATCCCCGGCAAGTTCAGCACGCGGCTCATGCCCCACAACGAAGAAGGCGTCTCGTGAGCATGGATGAACGACTCGACGCAGCGACCCGGTGAGAGCAGCCAGACATCGGTATCGAGGGAAACGGGGCATTCCGAGATCACACCGTTCAGCGGCTCGCGCAGGACGCCGCTCGCAAACGAGGAAGCCGCAAGGTTGGGCTTGCCCGGGCGAACGACGATGGTCGGCAGGCGCAGGCTCCGCCCGTCGATAAAGCCCTTGCGCGTGTAATCGGTGACCAGGTATTCGCAGCACACCTTCTGCGCGCCGTACGAGGTCTGTGGATTCGGCGTCGTGGAGTCGTCGAGCACCTCCGGGAGGTCGCCGCCGAACGCAGCGACCGAACTCGAGAAGACGAGCCGCGGAGGACGCGCGCAGCGCCGCGCCAGTTCCAGGAGGGCGCGAGCACCGTCTAGATTTACTTTCCAGCCGAGGTCGAAGTCGGCCTCGGCCCCGGCGGACACTACCGACGCGAGGTGGAAGATCGACTGCGTATCGGGCGTGACGACCTTGGCCATTACACCCGGTGCCGAGATGTCGCCACTGATTGTCTCGAGCCGCGAATCCTGCGGAAGGATCGCCGGGAAGGCCGTGTCGAGCAGCGTGACGCGTGTTATCGCCGCGTTCTTGCCGTCTGCGCCGCTCAGGTGTCCTCGCGCAAGCAGCGCCTTGGCAAGCTTGAAGCCCAGCATGCCCCCGCCTCCGGTAATCACGACTTTCATGCGGTTCCTTGTTCGGTGGATGAAAGAATGGAAATTCTATCGGATGGCGTACCTGCGCCCGCTCGGGCTTCCGAGTCAAAGAAATCGACCACGTCCTGCAGCTCGCGAGTCGCGCGCATCGGCGGGATGCTTGCCCGGATCGTGCGCCCGTATGGCTTGGAGTACAGCCGAGGATCGCAAATCATGAGCACTCCGCGATCGGTTTCATCCCGGATGAGCCGCCCGGCCCCCTGCTTCAACTGCAGGATGGCCTGTGGAAGCTGCAGTTCCATGAAGGGATTGCCGCCTTTCGCGCGCATCGCATCGATGCGCGCAGCTAGGACCGGGTCGTCCGGAGGGGCAAAAGGCAACTTGTCGATCACTACAAGCGAGAGAGCTTCGCCCCGCACATCCACGCCTTCCCAGAAGGACTGGCTCCCCAGCAGGATCGGGTTGTCCAGTCGCCTGAACCGCGCAAGCAGGTCAGTCCGCGAACCGGTCCCTTGCACCAGCAACGGATAGTCGAGACCGTCGCGTGCAAGTTTCTCGAACAAAATATCTTTCGCACGCCGAAGCGCTCTGAGGGTCGTAAACAGGAGGAAGGCCCGGCCCCGGCTCGCTCGCAGCGCCGGGTATGCCGCTTCAATCACCTCTTCGGTAAAGCGCGGGTCGCTCGGCTCCGGCAGGTTCTTCGGTACATAGAAGAGCGCCTGGCGTTCGAAGTCGAAAGGACTTTCCCAGCGTACCGCCGCCGCCTCTTCGATCCCGAGTTCACGCGTGAAGTGGCCGAAATCCGGTCCGACCGCGAGCGTGGCCGAAGTCATGATCCACGCGCGGGGATGGTCGTCCATCTGCTTACGGAAGAGTTCGGCAGTGCGTAACGGCGTCGTGTGGAGTTGCAGCGCGCTCGCAAAGACTTCCACCCACCGCACTGCGTCCAGGTCCTTGGTGTCCTGCCAGTGGACGAGCTTGTCGCGGGATTCGGTCGCACGACGAAGGCAGTTTCCCAGCCCTTCTGATCGCTCGGCTTGCGTTTCGAGAAGCAAGCGCATGGCGGTAAGCGCGTCTGCCAGGACATCGACTGCCGGCGGGAATTCAGGGGTGCGAACGGCCTGCGAATAGGCGAACCGCGCGTTGTCGTCGCGCATTGTGAGCCGCAGATCGCGGGCTGCCTTGTCTAGGCGAGTGGCCGCCTTGTCGAGGTCGGGGAGCGCCCCGCCGGCCGCGCGCAGCTCCACCCTCGTGTCGCGCGCAAGGTCGATCAGCTGCCCGGTCGAGACCGTGTCGCCGAAGAAGAGCCGCGCGGTATCGGGCAACTGGTGGGCCTCGTCGAAGATCACGGTGTTGCAGGCGGGCAGGAGTTCGGCGAGGCCCTCGTCACGGAGCATCACATCGGCAAAAAAGAGGTGATGGTTGATCACCACTACATCGGCCGAGAGGGCATTCTTGCGGGCGGTGATGACGAAGCAGTCCTTGTAGCGAGGACACTCCTGGCCCAGGCAGTTGTCGCGGGTCGAAGTGGCCTGGATCCAGACCGGCGAATTTTCCGGCACTTCTGCCAGGTCGCCGCGATCACCGGTTGTAGTTTGTTTGGCAAACCGCTCGATGGCCGCGAGCTGGGCAACCTCGTCCCGGGATCCGAGCCGCCCTTCGCTTCGCGCACGCTCGAGCCGATAAAGGCAAACGTAGTTCGAGCGGCCCTTGAGGAGCGCCGTGGTGTTGCCGGCGGCGATCGCGTTTCGCACTGCCGGAAGATCTCGGTCGAACAACTGGTCCTGCAGGTTCTTGGTGCCGGTGGAGATCAGTACCTTTCCGCCTGCCAGCAATGCAGGGACCAGGTAGGCGAATGTTTTGCCGGTTCCCGTGCCGGCTTCGGCAACAAGGACGCCGGTTGTCTCGATGGCTTGCAGGATGCGCCGCGCGAGGTCGATCTGCTGGTCACGAACCTTGTAGCCCGGAACCGCCGAGGCCAGCGAGCCGCCTTCCCCGAAGACCAGGTCGAGCGATTCAGAGGAGGCACTCACATTCGGACAGCTTCAGGTGGGAAAAGTCGATTCATGTCAGGCCCGCATCTTACGGTAAGGGTTCGAAAATGACCGTCGGAATTGGCCTTGCAGGCACAGCTTTACAGCGCGAGCATTCTGCTCTACATTACCTCAAAAATGAGCCCTAAACATTTGTATGTACTCGTGTTTTTCTTCGCGCTCGCAGGTTGCGGCGGAGCCCCCCCCCGTCCCGCACCGGTTGAAAACCCTGCGCACGTGTCGAGAGCACCCAAAGCACCGACCGTCGACACTCAGCCTCCTGCCGTTCAACGGGCCGCGCCCGAGCAATCCGAAATGCTCTTCCGGGTGCTCACTTCGATCGGGGTCGATTACAAATACGGAGGGGCATCGCATGCGACCGGATTCGATTGCAGCGGTCTTGTCGCACATGTATTTCGTACGGGGTACGGCATTACGCTTCCGCGAAACACCTACGGCCAGAGCCAGGCAGGCAATCCGGTCGCCTCCGATGAGTTGCTCCCTGGCGACCTTGTCTTTTACAACACGCTGAACAAGCCTTTCTCCCACGTGGGCATTTACCTTGGAGATGGCCGCTTCATCCATGCACCCAAGACCGGATCCGCAGTAAGGATCGAAAGCCTTAAAAGCGCTTACTGGTCAAAGCGCTGGAATGGGGCGCGGAGAATTTCAACGAATCTTTGACCTCGAAATGCGAATGCGAGTTATTATCAATTACTAATTACCGCACTTCGAAAGTCAAAAATGTCCAAATCGAACAAGAGGTTCATCCTTTCCCTGGTGGCTGCCCTGCTCTCCAGCAGCGCTTTTACCGCGAGCGCCCAGGAAAAGGTCCTCAACCTTTATTCCTCGCGCCACTACAACACCGATGAGGCGCTCTACTCCGGATTTACGAAGCAGACGGGCGTGCGCATCAACCGCATTGAAGCTCCGGAAGATGCGCTCCTTGAACGCTTGAAGAACGAGGGCGCCGCCAGCCCGGCGGACGTCCTGGTCACCGTGGATGCCGGCCGTTTGTGGCGGGCCGAACGCATGGGCCTTTTCCAGCCGGTCAAGTCCGCTGTGCTCGATGCCCGGATTCCCGCCGCCCTGCGCCAGCCCGAGGGCCTGTGGTTCGGGTTCTCGACGCGCGCCCGGGTCATCATTTTCGCCAAGGACGTCGTGAAGCCCGGCGACATCCGCAACTACGAGGACCTCGCAGATCCGAAGCTGAAGGGAAAAGTCTGCATGCGCTCTTCGTCGAACATGTACAACTTATCGCTGATGAGCGCGCTCATCGAGGAACTTGGGGAAGCGAAGGCCGAGGCCTGGGCCAAGGGCGTCGTTGGGAATTTCGCCCGCGACCCGAAAGGCGGCGACACCGACCAGATTAAAGCGGTCGCCGCAGGCGAATGCGCGGTGAGCATCGTCAACACTTATTACTACGTGCGCATGCTCAAAGCGACCAAGCCTGAAGAGCGCGCGATGATCGAAAAGGTCGGTGTGGTCTGGCCGAACCAGGACAACCGCGGCGCGCACGTGAACATCTCCGGTGCGGGTGTCCTGAAATCGGCGCCCAACAAGGAGTCTGCGATTCGCTTCCTGGAGTACCTCGCGAGTGACGACGCCCAGCGCTACTTTGCCAACGGCAACAACGAGTTTACGGTTGTGAGTTCTGTGAACGTGGATAACCGGGAACTCGCCTCGCTCGGGAAATTCAAGCCGGACCCGCTCAACGTCAGCGCGTTTGGGAAGAACCAGCCTGCGGCGCAGAAGGCTTATGACCGCGCCGGCTGGCGCTAGGCCCCTTTAATTTCTGGCCATGCTGCGCGAGAGCAGCAAAACCGGTCCCAATCCGACAAGGAGGATTGCGAGCGACGCTACCGAGGCCTCGGGAAGTCGCTCGTCCTTGGCGAGGTTATAGGCCTGCACCGCGAGGGTATCGAAGTTGAACGGCCGCATCGCAAGCGTTGCCGGAAGTTCCTTCATCACGTCGACGAATACCAGCAGTGCCGCGGCCAGCAGGCTGCGCATCAGCAGCGGCGCATGCACGCGCGCGAGCGCTTCGGCCGGCCGCAAACCCAGGCTGCGCGCGGCTTCATCCATGCTGCGGCGGATTTTTGCCAAGCCCGAGTCCACCGTCTGCAAGGCAATCGACATGAACCGCACAAGATAGGCGAATACAAGCGCGACGATCGTGCCGCTGAGCCAAAGTTGGGGTGCAACGCCGAATTGGCTGGCGAGCCAGGCGGACAACCACCGGTCCACCTGGGTAACCGGCACCATGACGCCGACGGCAACTACAACCCCGGGAATGGCATAGCCGAGGCTGGCCGTGCGCGAGGAAAGCGTTGAAATCGCGCCGGGCCGCAATCGGGCCGCGTAGGCGATGACCAGTGCTGCGGTCACCGCGAGGATCGAGGTGGCGCAGGCGAGCGTGAAACTGTTGAAGGCCAAGACTGCAAAGCGGGGGCCGAAACTGGGATCTGCGCCTTGCAACGCAAGCCGGATCAGGAGAATCAGCGGCAAGAAAAATCCTGCGGCGAGGGGAAGCACGCAGGCCGCACAAGCAGCTGCGGCCCGTGGACCGGACAGTACATGCGGCGACGGCTCGCGCCTGGGGCCCGAATGAAAAGCCGAGTGCCCACGCAGCGCACGCTCAAGCCCAAGCACCGCCCCGACGCCCAGAAGCAAGAGTGCCCCAAGCTGCGCGGCAGCAACCGGGTCACCGAGCGAGAACCATGCGCGAAACACACCGGTTGAGAAAGTATCCACACCGAAATAAGCAACCGTGCCGTAGTCGGCAAGCGTCTCCATCATGGCAAGCGCCACGCCAGCGACAATCGCCGGACGCGCCAAGGGCACTGCTACGCGAAAAAAAGTGCTCCATGGACCGTGCCCGAGAATGCGCGCCGTCTCGAGCGACGAAGCCGACTGCTCGAGGAATGCCGCCCGAGAAAGCAGGTACACGTATGGATAGAGTACTGAGACAAGCACGAAGGCTGCGCCGCCAAGCGATCGAATGTCGGGAAGGAAATAGTCGCCGGCGCGCCATCCCGTCATCGCCCTGAGCGCGCCCTGTACGGGCCCGGCAAATTGCAGGAAGTCTGTATAGACATACGCCATTACATATGCCGGCATCGCGATCGGAAGGATGAGCGCCCAGGCGAATACGCGCCGGCCCGGAAACCGGCACAGGCTCGTGAGCCACGCGCATCCGACGCCAACAACCAACACGCCCAGACCCACAAGGAACGCGAGCAGTAGTGTGTTCAAGATGTACGCGGGCAGCACTGTGGAGGCGAGGTGCGCCCATGTTTCCGCTCGCGGTATGAACAGATTCAACAACACGACAACTAGCGGGAGGGCAATGAGCAGCGCGATTGCCATAGCTCCCAGCTCGAGCGCCGAAAACCTGCGGGGCAAAGGAAAGAGAATCCTGGCCGCGTGGCCTGGCGAAGGACTGCTCATGCGGAATCCGCGAATAAGACGGGAAATTCGAGCCGATCTTATCAGCCGCCCTTGACGGGGTCTGCGAAATTGGAAAGCATGGCCCCCCTGTGACTCCTCACCTGCCCGCGCCAGTCCTTGAAGTCCGCGACCTCACGCAGGCTTTCGGGCGCAAAGAAATTGTTCGCGGGCTTTCACTCGAGCTCGCACGTGGCAGCATCGGTTGCGTTCTCGGCCCAAGCGGATGCGGCAAGACGACGCTTCTGCGATGCATTGCCGGATTTGAACCCGTGACAGGCGGGGAGATCGTGCTTGGGGGCGCCCTGGTGTCCAGCCCAGGACGACTTGCCCCACCTGAAAGCCGCCGGATCGGAATGGTGTTCCAGGACTACGCGCTTTTCCCGCACCTGGATATATCGGACAACATCGGCTTCGGCCTTCGCTCGCTCGATCCGGATGAGCGGCGCTCGCGCGTGGCGGCGTTGGCGAAGCTCGTGGGCCTTGGAGAGTCACTGACAGCGTTTCCGCACCAGATCTCAGGCGGGCAGCAGCAGAGGGTCGCGCTTGCCCGGGCGCTCGCGCCCCAGCCCGAGCTTCTGCTGCTGGACGAGCCGTTCTCAAACCTTGACGTCGACCTGCGTGAGCGCCTGTCGTTAGAAGTGCGTGAAATCATCAAGGCCAGCGGCACGACTGCAATCATGGTTACCCACGACCAGCACGAGGCTTTCGCCATGGCCGACCAAATCGGCGTGATGCGAGATGGGCGAATCGAGCAGTGGGACAGTGCCTACAACCTCTATCACCGCCCGGCGAGTCGCTTCGTGGCCGATTTCGTGGGCCAGGGCGTCTTCCTCCCGGCGAAGGTGCTAAACGACCACCAGGTGGAGATCGAGCTTGGTGTCCTGAACGGGTCGATTCCGCAGTCTTGCCTGGCAGGCTGCGGCGTCTGCGGAAAAGGCTGTCAAGCCGAAGTATTACTGCGCCCGGACGACATCATTCATGACGATGCTTCGCAATTGCAGGCAGAAGTCGTACACAAAGCTTTTCGCGGCGCGGAAATCATGTACACGCTGAAGCTCGACAGCGGCCGCCAGGTCCTTGCGCTCGTGCCGAGCCATCACAACCACACGCTTGGGGAGAAGATCGGCATCCGACTGGACGTGGACCATGTCGTGGCGTTCAGCCCTACTCCTCCTTGAGGCTGAAGACCACCGGAACATCCACTGTAAATCCGCGCCCGCGCAACCGGGCCGGAATCGGCGTCTCGAGCTTGGCCTTGCGGATCATTTCGAGCGCTTGCTGGTCCAGCACCTCGTAACCGGACCGCGTTTTGATTCCGACCGACGTGACCGAGCCGTCGGCTCGGATGACCATGCGGATTTCGGCTTGCCCTTCCCAGTTGTTGTCGATTGCCAGGCGCGGATAGCGCTTGAAGCGTTTTGCCGCGGAAATGATCGCGAAGCGGTACTGGCCGAGAGTAGCCGGATCCGACTCGTCTGCAGAAACCGGCGGTGAAACAGGAGGCCTTTCGATATCGGGTGGTGCCATGGGCGCGGGAACGACGACGGTACTGGGCACCGGCCGCGTCGATTCGGCCCCGTCGATGCTCTTTTCCGGCACTCGCTGGCTTTCAGCGGGTCGCGGTTCAGGGGAAGGTGTGATCGCGGGCTGCGGAATCGACCGCGCTTTCATTGGCGGCGCCGCAGGTTGCGCGTGAGGCTCCTTATGTTCGGTACTCCGGGCGGGTACCGGCTGAATCACGGGTTCGGGCACCTGCATAGCCGGTGGTGCGAGACGCGCAACGATCAGTGGGGAAACGGGCTTTTTATTCGCCGGCTTCAGCAGTTCGGGCAACGACAGAAGGATCAATGCATGAACGACAAGGGAGCCTGCGACCGCGTACACAAAAGTGCGGTCAGTGGTGGCGTGCGCAAAGACCCCTTCCCCGTGCACGGCTCCCATGAAGCGGTCACCCGTTGAGAAGCCGCCAGACTTTCTCCGGTGTGATCGGCATTTCGATGTGCCTAACCCCTTTGCCCGAGAGCGCGTCCAGAACGGCGTGCACGACCGCGGGCACCGCACCGATCGTGCCGATCTCGCCGCATCCTTTGACTCCGAGGAGGTTCGTCTTGCAGGGAACGCTTTCGTCGAACAAGTTGGACATCGACGGAAGGTCGCTTGCGCGCGGAACCGAGTAGTCCATGAGGGAGCCAGTCAATAGCTGGCCGTTGTCGTCATAGACCGCCTGCTCATAAAGCGCCTGGCCGATGCCTTGTGCGATGCCACCCTGGACCTGGCCCTCGACGATCATGTGGTTGATGATGCGTCCAATGTCATCGACGCTGGTCATTCGCACAACCTCAACGACGCCGGTTTCGGGATCGACCTCCACTTCCGACACCTGCGCGCCATTCGGCCAGGACGGCGCCGACGGGGTTTCGGTTGCTGAAACGCGGATGAATTTTTCGGCTTGGCGGTCGGCAAGGTCTGCGAGGCCGACTGCCCTGTCGGTTCCCGCAATGTTGAATCGGCCTGCGCGGAACTCGATGTCGGCAACGGCGGCCTCGAGAGCTTCCGCGGCAAGTTCCTTACCTCGGACAATCACCTTGCGGCCCGCCGATACGACCGCTGAGCCGCCCACGAAGGCCGAGCGCGAGCCAACGCTACCCATGCCGTTCGCAAGGTCGGTGTCGCCCTGCACGATGCGGATTTCCTTCGCAGGAATCTGCAGCACTTCAGTGATGAGCTGCACATAACTCGTTTCGATGCCTTGACCCATCGCCATCGTTCCCGAGTAAACGGTCACCGTGCCATCCGCATCGACGCGGATGTCAACCGTCTCGGTGGGGAGCGCGCCTGTCCACTCGATGTAGACCGCAAGACCGCGTCCCCTCAGCTTGCCGGCCTTCTTCGACGCTTCGGCCCGTGCGGAAAATCCTTTCCAGTCCGATTCCTCGATCACGCGATCGAGCATGCGGCCGAACTCGCCGGCGTCATACACTTCGTTGAGGTGAGTGCGGTGCGGAAAGGCCGAAGGGGGAATGAAGTTGCGCCGCCGGATCTCGATCGGGTCGATGCCCATCTCGCGACCTGCTTCTTCGATCAGGCGTTCCATGAGGTAGTTGGCTTCGGGGCGTCCCGCCCCCCTGTATGCGCCACTGGCCATGGTGTTGGTGAGCACCCCGCGCACGTGATAGTCGACCAGGGGAACGCGATACACCGTGGTCTGCACCTTGGGACCGAGCACGAGCGGAATGATGGCCGTCGAGCCGACGGGCACCGAACCGAAGTTGCCGAGCATCTCCATCTTGAGCGCAAGGATGATCCCCTTCGCGTCGAGCGCCAGCTGGGCTTTGAACCACTGGTCGCGTCCGGCATGCGCCGCGAGGAATTCTTCACTTCGCTCGGCACGCCACCGGACCGGCCGGCCGAGCTTCTTTGCCGCATAGGAGATGAGCGCATCTTCCGGGTAAAGGCCGGTTTTCATCCCAAAGCCCCCACCGATGTCTCCGACGACGACCCTGACGTGTTCGATTTTCGTCCCCAGCACTGCCGCGAGCGCCTCGCGCGTCCCGGTGGGTGTTTGGGTCTGGGTGAGCAAGGTCCAGCGCCCGTTTTCGAAAGATGCGGTTGCACTTCTTGGCTCGAGCGCCGTTGCGCTCAGGCGCTGGTTATGGAGTTCAATGGTGGTGACATGGGCGGCTGCACGCAGCGCATCGGCCACCCCAGCGGCATCCCCATAGCGAGCTTCTGCCGAGATGTTGCCTGGCGCCCCATCAAACAGGACCGGAGCTCCCGCCTCGATCGCTTTCGCCGGATCTACGACGCAAGCCAGCTCCTCGTAATCAATCACGACCAACTCGGCTGCGTCCTGCGCTTGCTCGCGCTTTTCAGCGATGATCGCGACGACTGGATGCCCGGCGTAATAGGCGATGGTTTCGGCAAGCGGAGTCCGCAACGGCGCAGCCATCGGGGCGCCGCTCGCTTGTTTGAACAGCGGCGGGAACGGGATGTGGCCAACGCCGTCCTTGCGCAAGTCCGCCATCGTCAAAACTGCGACCACGCCTTTACTAGCGGCGGCAGTAGAAATGTCTATTGAGGCAATTTTGGCGTGTGCATAGGGCGACCGTACAACCACCATCCACGCCTCATTCGGCGCAGTTTGGTCGTCGCTGTACCGCCCCTGACCCCTTAAAAGCCGGTCGTCTTCGAGGCGCTTCTGTGATCGGGCGGTGCCAAAACGAGCCGAATCCGGGTCGAACTGGTGGGCGGGTGCGTTCATTGGAGGGCCTGAAATGGATAGCGGCCCGGTTGGGGCCGCCAGAGGTGCGTTGCAAATGTGGCTAAGTATACATTTCGCCAACTTTCTGCTCAGGGGTTGACGACGTCGGGACCAACAACGAGCACTACTTGGCACACTGGCGAACAGTCACGACCAGTCTTGGCATTAGTTCACGTTTTCAAGGCCTTCCCTGACAATATCTTTATCTATTCATACACCTGATGGCTTACCATACGGGCATGAACACCTTGAACCAGCGCGACCAATTCCTACCACCGCTGAAAGCCGACACCAATTCGCAGGCGCATGAACTGGTGCGCTATTGGCGAGCGGTGAATCGTCATCGCCTCGGCATAGTCCTTTTGGTATTGGCAGTTGCAGTCCTGGCCTCCGTTTATGCCTTCAGCCTTCCTCCGGTTTATAGGGGCACGGCAACAGTCCTCCTCGATCCTGTAAAAAAGAAATCGGTATCGAATGAGGAAGTCTATGAAGCGACGATGAGTACCCCGCGCGACTACTACCTCACGCAAATTGAGATTATGAAGTCACGCGATTATGCCGAGCGGTTGGTGCGCGTGCTCAACCTGACCAAGCACCCGGAATTCGACCCGCGCCAGCGCGTTCTCGAAAAGACCTGGTGGTCGGCTTTGCTAGGGCGAATTTTCCCGAGTTCGGCCGACGCCAAGAAGCCCGGCTTGCCGGCCGAGGTCAACGAAGACCAACTCCGCGATAGCGTCATCTCTACCGTCATGGGCGGTATATCGATTGTTTCCACCCGCAACACACAGTTGATCAAGGTCAGCTTCGATACGCAGGATCCCCTGCTCGCCGAACGAGTTCCGAACGCGCTCTCCATGATCTATATCGTGGCCGACCTCGAATCGCGCAGCGGCTCGACCCGCCAGTCGATGAGTTTCCTCTCTGAACAGGCGGAGAAGCTGAAAAGCCAGTTGGCCGATTCCGAGCGGGAGCTTCAGCAATATCGTGAAAGCCAGAAGATAGTCGTTACCAAGGGTTTGACCCTGTCGGACACTACTCGGCGTCTAGAAGGGCTGACTGCATCGCTCGAGGACGCTCGCCGCAAGCGTACAGAGGCCGAGCAACTGTACAACGTGGTCAGCGCAGCGGCCAAAGGCCAATCTACCGACGCCCTCGAAACGCTGCCCGTGCTCCAAAAGGATGTAATGCTCCAGCGCCTCAAGGAAACCGAAGCCGAAGCCGAGCGCAAGGCCAGCGAAGCGTCGAAGCGCTATGGCCCCGAGCATCCGAGGATCGTTTCGGTCCAGTCCGATTTGAAGATTGCGCGCGAAGCCGTGCGCCGACAGATCAGCGCCGCCGCGGATTCGGTTGCCAAGGAATTCGAGATTGCTAAGGCCAACGAAGCATCCATCAGCCAGGCCCATTCCCGCGCAACGATCGAGGCACAGGTCTTCAACCGCGCCGAGTTCCCGCTCAGCCGGCTCGAGCGCAATGTCGACTCCAATCGCCGACTCTACGAAGCTTTCGTCCAGCGCGCGAACGAAGTGCGCATCGGCGACATCCAACAGCCGATCGCCCGGATCGTAGATCTTGCAAGGATGCCGTCGAGCCCATCCGGCCCGGATCGGCGCCGGATAGTGATGCTGTGGGTCCTTGGCGCCCTCTTTGCGGGCGTTGCGATCGCGCTCTTCCTCACTGTCCTGGATAAGGGAATCAAAACCGGCCTGGACATGGAATCTAGGCTGGAAGTGAAGGCTGTCGGTGTCCTCCCCCGCATGAAGTCGACGCCCGAAGCCCCGCTCAACCGCGTGGTCGTGGACGACAACTCCAATACGTTTTCGGAAGGCATAAGGACGATTCGGAGCGACGTACAGCTTTCAACGCTCGATTCCCCTCACAAGACTGTCCTGGTCACTTCGACCATTCCCGGGGAAGGCAAGACCACGGTCGCCTGCAACCTTGCGTTCGCATTTGCGCAAGTCAAGAAGACCCTGCTGATCGAGGCAGACATGCGCCGTCCGAAAGTCGCGCGTGCACTCGGCCTGCCACAGCACCAGGCTGGCCTGTCGGAATTCGTCTCAGGCGACATAGCGATCGAGCAGTGCGTGCATCCCGTCGGCGAGACAGGCTTGTACGTCCTCCAATCGGGCAAGGTCCCGCTCAATCCCCTGGAGATGTTGTCGTCGCACCGGTTTGCAGACGCGATGGAATCGCTCAAGGCGATGTTCGAAGTAATCGTAATAGACAGTCCACCGGTCGAGCTGGTGAGCGATTCGATGGTTCTCTCACGCTTTGCGACTGCCGTTCTCTTCGTGGTGAAGGCCGATCACACCCCGTTCCCGCTCGCTCGCCAAAGCCTCATCCGCTTGCGCCGGGCCGGAGCCCCCGTGCTTGGAGCCGTGCTGAACTACTTCGACGTAGAGAAGGCTCACCGATATTACGGCGACTACAGCAGCTTCGGGAACGAGTACTACTACCGGAACTACGGGTACCAGGATCGTCCGGAAGACACCGTCTCGAGGAAGAGACTTGCGAAAGGCAAGCCGAGCGCTGTCGGGTCCTGACTCGCGTCGAGCTGTGCCTCAAGCCGCCTCGTTCCGGGCGTGAAGCGATAACCAAGCGAACGCCAGCAGTTGCATGAAGGTCAGCGCGTTCGCGGGAATCTGAAGGCTGAAATCCACCGCACTGTGGATCATCAACGCCGTGATTCCCATCAACGATGCGAAGGAAATCCCTCGCATGACCGGGTCGTTGCGCAGTTTTTGAGCTCGTAGGGCCGCAAGAAACGAAAGCAGCACGATCAGCCCGAGCAGGCTGATTCCTGCGATTCCCGTTTCTGCCGCGAATTCCAGGTAGTCGTTGTGTGCATGGGTATAGGACTGCACGGTCCCTTGCCCGCTATATCGCGGGAAGACTGCTGCAAACGAGCCAAGTCCTGACCCGAGCACCGGGTAGTCCTTCCACATCGCAAGCGCATAGCCCGCCAGTTCGTCCCGGTCCTCGCCCTGTAGGGACGTCTCGCTGATGCGGTCAATGACGCGCTGGGTGCCGAAATAGGTGCCCACCACCAGCAGGTCTATTAGCACTAGACTCACCAGCAGGACAACCATCGAGCGAGTGGCCTTCTTCGAGAGCACGAGACCCATGATCCCGGTTGAAAGAAGCGCAATCATGAACGACAGGTTTCCCATCCGCGATCGGGTCAGGACCAGGGCTATCACCATAGTGACGAGCAACAGCCGCAATCCCATTTTGGGAGTGATGACCCATTCGGCCATTCCACGGAAGAAATGTCCCCACGAAGCGCTCTTGGACCCGGAAAGGCTCGCGATAAGGACCCCGATGCCAACGGACAAGCACATCACAAGGTAGGCGGCGTAATGGTTGCGATTGACGAAAGTTCCTGAAGCGAGCCCCTCGGTCGCCTGGAAGCTCATCAATGCGCCGTAGAGTGCCTGGAAAATGCCGGATGCAATCAGGACGTATGAGGCCATGCGAATCCGCTCCCGTCCCTGCATCAGTACTAAGGCCAAAGCGAGAAACACCACGTAGGCGGTGCTCTTTAGCGCAGCTTCCAAGGTCGAATACCGATCCAACGTCAACGGCGCCCAGGTGATCGATTCGTGCAATGCCGCTGCTGTATGCCATCGCGCCGATTCGGGGGACAGGACCTGTAAAAGACCAATGGGAATGGGAAGAAGCTGCGCCCATACGAGGATGAGCCAGGCGCAGCAGCAGGCCATCAGCGGCCACGCCTTTCGGATAACTGGCCCAAATCGAGTGTTTCCGCGCACGAATGAGACGAGCCATGCGAGCGCGAGCGCAAATACCCAGACTTCCATGAGGCCCGAGGACCAGGCGCGATTGCTACCGAGGGGAACGGGAACCCAGCAGAGAAGTGCGAGGAATAGACCGAGCAGCCAGCGGCTACCGTCTACTGACCGGGCGCCGTGGTCGTCGCTCAAACTAGCGCCTGGCGCAGGTGCACCTGGCTAGCAGGGACTACCGACGCATCCCCGCCCGCCGCCGGGCGTAACAGAAGGTGTTATCAGTGAGGACGCGGACGCTACGGATTGCGCCTGCTGCGCCTGCTGATCAGTACCTGCACTCGTAGTAGCAAGTGAGGCGAGGGCCACCTGTAACGACACTGATTGAATGTCGACCGGGTTGTTGGACGGCAGCACACTCGCCTGGGAGGCCGAAACAAGTGCTTGGAATATCGCCGGGGCGGCTGCGATTGGACCAGGCGGCGACGGCGGCAACCCGGCCTGCCAGCGCACAAACTGGTCTGCACCAACAGCGGTGGGCGGACCGGCCTTGCTCGTCACCGCGATCTCGCCAATCGTGACTGCGACAAATCCTGGCGTCTCCGAGTTGGAATTGGCCTGCGCGGTAAACGCCGTTACGTCCTTGCTCGAAATGGCGATCGACGTGTCGCCCATCGAAAAACTCAGCCCCTGCGGATTGCCGGTGTGAATTGCGCCGGTAACCAGGCTCATGACGCCACTGAGAAGACTGAGCGAAGACTTGCCTTTGCGGATCTCTTTCGGATCGAAGAAATAGTCATCGACCCGCAGCGTCGAATTTGGATTCAGGGTAACGTTCTGCCCATCTGCGAAGAGGAGCACCACGTTCCCGTCGCCGCTCGTCCTGAATGTCGTCCCGGGTGGGAAAACGTCACCGGGTTTCAACAAAACCTCTTCACCGGTGCCAGTGCGGGCGTACACACTTCCGGAGACTGAGTTAATCAAGCCGGCGGGTTCTCGAGCCGGATCGCCAGCGGCCGACTGCGCGCGAACAAAGAATGGAAAGCAGGCTTGAAGGACTATCAGGCAGGCGACCGACACTCTGCCGAACTTCCCGATTTTGGTGATCGATCTCATCTCAGGGTTTGCCTTTCTGGGCCGGTTTCGGCGGCGCTCCGGGGGCTTCGCCGCAAGCTTTTCCACCTACCGCATGATACGCGCTCAGCCCGCAGACCAAGTCGAATCGGCGGTAGGTTTTTACGATTTCGAACATTTTGGCGGCATTTCGAACCCCGCCGCGCTCAACGGCTCGCCTGACTGCCTGGCGTTGGTCCTCGTTGAGTTTTTGCCAGGCGGCCAGCGATACAAAAAGCACGACTTGCTGTGTGGAGGGCTCCCAAGGCCCGAGTTCATCCGCATGCCGGAGTGCGGAAAAGAAAATGTCGTCGATTTGATCCAGATAGAGTTTGGCAAGAGCGAGGTTGGCCCAAAGGAAGGGTGAGGAAGGCCTTTCCTTCAGCGCCGAGCTATATTGAGAATGTGCCTTGCGGGCGAAATCAACCGCCTCTGAAGGAGTTCGAGACGCACGCACGCTTAAGAGGTCGAGCGAGCCCAGGCTCTCAAGAGCCCATGGGTTATTAGGGGCCACCGAAAGGCTGTCCGAGAAGTAATTCCCAATCCGGTGGAGTTCCGACATGGGCACACGCCCTCGCGCGCTCGGCCAGCGGTCCACCTCGGATTGGGCGAGTGCGACGATGAGGCCGGATAGTCCCATACGCGCCGATTGGAACGTTAGGAGGACCGTGATGAGGACACAGGCAAGCGGCAGTAAGCGGAATACTCGAAACCAGGACTTCACGATTCCTCCCAGAACTAAGACCAGCGTCGATGATTGCGGTACTGCCGCAAATGCGCTGTTGGCCGTTATCATTGCGGTGTATCAGGCGACCGCGCAGATCAAAGTTTCCCATGTCCATCATTCCGGCGAAAATCCGGCCACCAGTGGCCAATGACCTTACCGCAATACCCCTGTTCAAGGTGTTCATGCCCGAGTCAGTGATGGAATCGCTCAGGCTTACGCTGATGAGCGGTTACATTGGACAAGGTCCACGAGTCGACGAATTCGAAGGTGCGCTTTGCGGACGGCTGGAGGCCCCCAACGTGTTGGCGGTCAATTCGGCCACATCCGGCCTGCAGCTGGCCCTGCGCCTGTCCGGAGTCGATACCGGTGACGAAGTGATTACGACACCGCTGACTTGCACGGCAACCAACTGGTCAATCCTTGCGCAAGGCGCGTTCCCAATATGGGCCGACGTTGACGAAAATACGGCGAACATAGACCCGGACGGCATTGAGGCGCTCATCACCGACCGGACAAAAGCCATCATGGTTGTCCATTGGGGAGGGTATCCGGCTGACATGGACCGCATCTGGCACATAGCTCGGAGACACAATCTCAAGGTGATCGAAGATGCCGCCCATGCCTTTGGGTCCACATACTACGGTCATCACGTGGGGACCCGGTCTGACTTCGGCGTCTTCAGCTTCCAAGCCATCAAGCACATGACGACGGTAGACGGCGGCCTGGTCGTTAGCAGGAACCAATCAGACCATTCGCGTGGCAAGCTCCTTCGATGGTACGGGATCGATCGCAGCGCCGATCGAGTTGATCCCCGGTGTGAGGAGGACGTGACTGAGTGGGGCTGGAAATTCCATATGAACGACGTGGCGGCGACGATCGGATTGGAGCAGCTCAAGTACGTTGATGGCATCATCGCCCGCCACCGCCAAAATGCCGCCTTTTACCACCGTCATCTCAAAGGTATAGCCGGAGTCACCCGGCTGCATCATGAACCTAACCGATCCAGTGCCTCCTGGCTTTACACGATCAAAGTAGGGATGCGCGACGACTTCATCGAAGTCATGAAGAAACGCGGGGTCATGACGTCGAAAGTGCATGAACGCAACGACAGGCACAGTGTCGTGGCAAGGTTCAAGCGATCGCTTCCGAGACTGGACAGGCTCGCAAGCGAAATGGTGTGCATTCCCGTCGGGTGGTGGGTTACCGAAGAAGACAGGCAACATATTGTCGACAGCATAAAGGCCGGTTGGTAGTGCAGGTATCCTCGGTGGAACGCAGACCGGTGTGGTTCGACCCCAGCTTTGACGTAATGCTGCGAGCTTGCCCAAGCCTGGGTTCGATACGCGACTACTTAGGCACTCCGCATCATGCCCTGACGTACGCGAAAAAGGCGCGCATCGAGGCTGTGCACTCGTCGTTTAAGACGAACGGCTATGGCTCTTTCTTTTACGCATTCGTACGCGCCCTGAAGCCGAAGACTTGCCTAGAGCTAGGTGTCTATCAAGGCTTCAGCATGCTGTCAGTCGCGGCCGCCCTGCGGGACAATGGGGAGGGAATGATTGAGGGAGTGGATTTGTTCGAGGACTATCCGTATCGCCACGCGAAGTTTGCGGATGTCAAAAGGCATATTCACGCCTGCGACCTCGGTGACTGGACGAAAATCACGAAGGAGGATGCCACCGCCGCACACAAGGGGTTCGGCGACCTGGACTACCTGCACGTCGATCTTTCCAACGACGGGGAAACGTTCCAGTTTGTGTTCGAAAAATGGGCGCCGAAAGTGAGGCGCGCCATCATCCTGGAAGGCGGTGCAGATGAGCGCGATAGGGTCGACTGGATGGTCAAATATCGGAAGGCTCCAATTTCTCCGGTAATCGACGAGATACGGAATTCATGTCCGGATTGGAACATTTGCGTCCTCGCGCCTTTTCCCTCAGTAACTGTTGCCATGCGCTCATGCATGTGAAGGGTGGACCTATTGAGGACGTCGGTGACCAGTTGACGATCCTCTTGACGTTGAAGGACCGGGTTGCCTTTACTTCGCGTTGGATGAGTTATGCGAACGAAACGCGATTTCCCTTCAAAGTTCTCATTGCGGATGGCGGGACCGATGACGAAGCCTCCGATCTGCTGTCGGACGGCAAGCGATTCCCGAACGTCCACTACGAATATGTACGGTACAAACCCGACCTTGGATATTCGGACTATTACTCGAAAACCGCCGATGCCCTCCGACGGGTCGATACGCCATATGTCGCATTAGCAGACAACGACGACTTCTTTATCGCCGGCGCGCTTGGAGACGCAGTTCGCTTCCTCGTTGCGCACCCCGATTACGCGACTTGTGGTGGCCAAGGCGCTGTTTTCTGGGTGCTCGATTCGAAAGCCAACGAAGACTTCCTCTTCGGAAATAAAATCGAATGGAAAGCCACATTCGAACCCAATTCAATCGATGCGAACTCTGCAACGCAACGGCTTCGTGCGCAGGCAGTAAGCACTGCAGACACCTTTTTTTACGACGTCAAAAGAACAGCAGAGGCCAGAAGGCATTACGACATCGTTCGCGACATATGCCCAAGGGACCTTTACCTCTTCGAGCAGGTGGTGTGTTTCCTTACTGCAATCTCCGGAAAATCAAAGCGCCTGGACGGGCTTTATCTCGCCCGTCAAAGAAACTCGCCCTCGCGTAGCGGTGGAATGCACACTGAGCGATACGGGGACTGGTTTGGCCGGATGCTGGTCGACACGTGGTCGGACGATTTTTCGAAATTCGTCCAGGCGACTTCTACAGAGTTAGCCAAGGCTGACGGATTATCGGAGGAGGACGCGCGGAAGGAAATCGTCCGGTGCTACCGAATGCTAATTGCTCCCGCATTGTTGTCGAACATATTGGAAGAGCCCACGATTACGCTGCCGATGTCCACTATCGTGCCGTTGGTCAGGCGACTTGTGAACATGAGCGAAAGCAGCCTCCTCAAGAGGGTCGCCCGAACTCTGTATAGGCGGGCAGGATTGATTTCGCTCGACTTCGTTTATGGCACTGAGCTCTTGGCGGGGCGGGTTCCCAACGCCCACCGGGATGCTGTTCCGATGCTTCGGTTTCTTGCCCGAAACCGGGATGTGGATTAGCGA
The DNA here is from genome assembly GCA_025352885.1 of Pseudomonadota bacterium. Taxonomy (GTDB): domain Bacteria; phylum Pseudomonadota; class Gammaproteobacteria; order Burkholderiales; family SG8-39; genus SZAS-79. Next base: position 76,397 of record JANXRZ010000062.1, read on the forward strand.
GTGCTTGGCTGGTGATATACGACTGTTTCGGCTTCTTCAAGCATTCCTCTTGCCGAACAGCGAAAAGTACGGGCACCTGTTAGGGGAGGCGGGTAAAGCGGGATCCTTATCGGTCAATGCGAAACAAACTCAGTGATCGCGCTTAAGCAGGCAACTGTAAAAAGACGGTTGTTCCGGCGCGCGGGCCACATGTGGATGGTCTTCCTGCCAGAATTCCCGTACCAACCTGAGGCCGGTGCCCTCGAGTACACCAAAGAACTCGGATTTGTTGAACTGCTGGTGAAGCATCACGGCGCCCTCGTGCCTTTGGATCGCGACAAATGTCGGGACGCTTTCAACGATCGGGACGGCTGTCAGATAGAGGTACTCGCATGCCGAGTGCGAACCGCTCCTCAACACATTCTTCCAGTCCTTTATGTACTGCAGGCTTCCGTTGAACATCACCAGATCGTATCGTTGATCCAGGCATGAATCGTCCGTGTGCCAAACGATTGCTGGCGTCAGGTCTCGACCGGCGCGAGCCACTTCCGGCATTTCCTTGCAGTGATAATTAAGATCGAGGTCGGGAACCATTGCCCTCGCGGCATGAAAAAGGCCGCCAAATGACCCCCCATAGTCCAGGACCCTCAGGACGTTGCATCTGCGCGCGGCAAGGGTAAGTACGTAACCGAAGGACATGAAGACGTTATGTTCGCAAGCCTGCTGCCACGCGTTATTCGCAGTTCTTCCAGGCGTGACGATTGGAGCGTGGCCGATTTGAATGCGACTGATGAATGGGTTCCAATTTTCGAGCTCCAGTGCAATAACGCGAGGCGATTCGTGCCCATTTGAATACGAGTCCGCCAATACGGTCTGCCACCCGTCAGGCGCATACGCAAATCTCGATGCCGACGGCCGTATGCTGCGGGCAAGCACCCTCGCGAATCCTAAAGCGAGTGGCGGAAGTAATGGCTTGACGAGCGCCTTTAGCCCCATGAAGGGAGGTGTCGCTCAAATTTGATAAGCTTGACGAAACTCTTGTTATGGCGGAGAGGGTGGACTCCAAAACCGGCACTAAAGTAGCCGAATTCGACATGTTGATGGAATACATTCATACGGGAAACCATCAACACCGTGTCTTGACTCGTCCGACCCAATGCAGCAACATCCGGCATCCAATTGTGGGTAGGCTTGTGGGTAGAGACAATGGGCACGGGACTCAACAAACTGTCCGACCGAGGTGTAAAGAATAAATCCACGCCTGGATATTACAACGATGGCGGCGGCTTGTACTTGCAGGTAAGCACCGTCAGAACTAAGTCGTGGGTGTTTCGATACCGGCTCCCCGGAATGGTAACGGCTACCGGCAAGCCGAAGTCCGCCGAAATGGGCCTCGGATCTTATGAGACCTTTTCCCTTGCCGATGCACGCT
>JANXRZ010000083.1 GCA_025352885.1 Pseudomonadota bacterium
TGCCCCTGCGTGCGCCCGCGGAAGTCGCGCTGCATCGGGTCGACCGGCTCCCAGCCGATCGCGCGCACAAGCTCGTCGGCGCGACGGCGGTACTCCTCCGCGAACGGCGGCCCGGCGAGGTACACGCGCTTACGAGGCCGCAGGGAGTCCACGCGCCTACTGTACGTCGATGGCCAAGCCCCCTGCCGACTTCGTCGCGCTCGGCCACGCCGGCTCCGAGCACTACGCAGGCCTCGAGACCTTCCCGAACCCGGGCGTCTCGCGCGTCGAGATGACGAGCGACGAGCTCGCGGCGATCTGCCCCGTGACCGGCCAGGCCGACCTCTACGTCGCCGTTCCCCCAGCGGCCCAAACCTGTCACGTCTTTGCAGATGCCCTTCGGATCGGTGATCTCTGGAAACGCCATGTTGAGCGAGAGACGCAGTCGTTTCGCCTGCGGGACGACGTCGACGAAGTTCGTCTCAGCCTTGTAGGCCACATACAGCTTTAGGAACTCCTCGGTCACACATGGGTCGAGCGCGAGCACCTGCTTGCGGAAGGCCTCAAAGAGATCGCGCATGTCGCTACCATACATCTCGCTGCCTTTCGCCAGATAAGGATGGTCTTCGATGGTGTAGCCAGCCGCGCTCTCGGCCTTCGGCTTGTAGGCGTCCAGCACATCCCCAGGAAGCGACGGAGCCCCCCACACACCGACTGCCCGTCCGGCGAGCGTGGCCGCCCGCAACTTGATCGCGTCCTCGGTCCAGCGATCCAGCTTCGCCAGCCCCTGGTTCATCCGCAGGGGGCTCTCGGCAAACCCGCCCTTCATGTCGCGCTTCTCGGTGAAGGGGCGGTCGCTGAGCTCGGGGTTGTACCCGGTCAAGGTCAGATTCCCGAGCGTGTGCAGCCACGTCTTCTGGATCCGCTCCCATTCCGGCCCGAGGTCGGCTTGCCACGGAGCGGAGAGGTTTTCGTTCTGCGGCAGGATGTGCTCGATGGTGTACTCGTCCACCGGCACGCGTTCCTTGCGGTCGTGATTCTCCAGCCGACGCAGCCAGTAGCTGCGGCTGCGGAAGTTGTAGAGATCCTTGATCTGGAGCTCGCGTTGGAATTCGTCATTGGCCGGGAAACGGCGATAGGACGGCAGCAACAGGAAATGCGCGGCAACGCTCTCCAGATAGCGATCTTTCTTGAGAGCACGGGTGAAGGTCGCGAATGTCTTGTTCATCGAGTTGGTGGGGATCCCGCACACCGCGCGGCGGAACACGTAACCCTCGACCCAGCGCGTCGCGTGCAACAACTCGCTCTTGGCGAGCCGCTGGGCTGCGTAGTCGCTATACAGCTCCAACAGGAACGGGAAGGCCACGTCCACCTTCAGCTCGCGCAGATCGTTGAACGCCGCCTTAAGATCGGCGTCCGGTTCGCTGCCCAGCGCCATCGCGCAGTAGTGGCCCGCGAAGGTGCGGATGTCCGCGACCAGCGCCTCGACGCCCGCCCCGGACACCTCGGGCGAGCGGGCATGCTGCTTGAACGCCTCGTATACCTCGCGCACGTTCGGAATTTCACCAGTCTTCACCGTCAGGTAGTGACGCATGAAACTATCGAAATGGGTGGCGTACGCCTCCTGCCCGAAGTCCACTTCCATCGGCCGCCAATACTGTTCGTAGAGCTTGCCCTGCAGCGCCGGCTCGAGGCCCATCAGGATGAAGTTCCGGATGAGATCCGCCTGCGACAGCTCGCGCCCGGTGGAGTTGAGGCTCTCGAAGATGAGCTGCGGGTTGTCCTGGTCCCGGTTGAGGGAGATGTCCACGACCACGAGTTTCGCCAAGCCCTTGCAGAGCGCCGGCAGCTCGTCCTTGACCTCTGCCACGCGCTCCTTGAAGAACTCGAAGTTGGCCTCGACGCGGATGGAATGGTCCTTGGGTCTCGCATGCCCATCGAGCAGGGCGACGAGCGATGCCTTGTCAGTCTGCGAGAGCAGGAGCTTGTAGCGCCGTTCGCCGTCCTCAAGCGGATTAAGCAGGTAGTAGTTGCGCAGCTTCTTCGCGGAGAAGCCTTCCAGCGGCTCGATCTCGCCCAGACTCCGTGCCAGCGCCTCGATCAGCAGCGTCACGGTGGTGAGCCGCTGCTGGCCGTCGATCACCAGTAAGGGCGACTGGCTCGACACCGAGTACAGCCCTTTCTCCACGTAGACAATGGAGCCGACGAAGTGGGCCGAGACCGCGTCGTTGCGCCCGGTGCGCAGGATGTCGTCCCAGAGCTGCCGGCACTCCCGCTCGCCCCAGCTGTAGGTGCGCTGGTAGATGGGGATTACGAACTGCGGAGACTTCTTCAGGAACTCCAGCAACTTGGCTTCGGTCG